>PCUO01000023.1:210-22269 GCA_002771015.1 Candidatus Yonathbacteria bacterium CG17_big_fil_post_rev_8_21_14_2_50_43_9 | reverse complement strand
CAATGTCCAGGAGAATCGCGTCTACTTTTCCTACACTAGCTTTTGCAAGCACGGCATCAATATTTCGGAAGTTGTCGCAAACGAAAAGTTTTTTACAAGGAAGATCTTTCAATCTTTCCTCTGCTATTGCGAGCGATTCCTGATCGGCGTCTGTGCCGATAAAGAAACCTGTCTTCCCTATCATTTCGCAAAGCGCGCGACTGTGTCCCCCGAGACCTACAGTCCCTTCAAACACAGTTTTGCCCTCCGCGAGAGCGAGACCTTCTGTTGATTCTTTTAAAAGAACTGAGATGTGCATGGGTTTATATCACGCCAATCTCTCCAAGCTTTTCTGCAAGAGCGTCCGCGCCTTTTTGAATACGTGTCTTGTATCCCTGCCATACCTTTTCGTTCCAGAGCTCAACGCGGGTGGAAACCCCCACGACGGCAACTTGAGTTTTTAAATCTGCAAACTCTTTTAAAAAATCTGGAACTAGGATGCGACCGATACTATCCACGTCTGTTTCAACAGCACCCGCGAGCATAAAGCGTCCAAAACCGCGAGTATCCGCCTGACCCATTGGAAGCCCTGCGAGTTTCTCGGCAACCTTTCCCCATTCCTTCATCGGGTACACAAAAAGACAGTTGTCCAAGCCGTGCGTGATGACTACTTTTTTCCCAAGCTCCTTGCGGAACTTTGCTGGAAGCGCGAGCCGCTTCTTTGGGTCCAAAGTGTGAATATGTTCGCCGATTAACATATGTGATTTCGGTGAGAATTTGTGGTTTTCAATATTTCCCACTTAATCCCACTTAGATACATTATATTACACTTTGTACCACCATACAACACTTCACTACACAATAACTGTGGATAACTTTTTTGCAAAAATTGGGATTTTAAAGCAGTAAAACACAATCGTAACAATAGAACGCGATAGCGTTCTATTGTTACGATTGTGTTTTATGGCAAGAAAAACCCCATTTTGCTATGCAAAATGGGGTTTTAAATAAAACCTGCAGACCAGTGAAAGAGGAGACACTACCTGCAGAAACGCTGGCATTTTTTGGCCAAAAGGAAAAGGGGATTCAGCCTTTGCCATGTCAGCGTATTAGCCTTTTACGCTTCACAATTCTCCGGAAGCACCTTTATTTTGTGGTGTGCTCTGAGCTGTTCTACGAGAGTATTCAGACGCACAGTCACAGATGGAGACAATGTCTGTATCGCAAACTTTGTGAGTATAGCACGCGGATTTTTAATATTAAATTTAACCCGCGCGTTTCCTACATCCACAAAAAGCTCGCAGTACATTTGCGCAATACTCTTGTCATTTTTGATTAAACGAACCACCTCCTTATGCTCGCTAAGCGTTTCTACAAAAGACCTGTAATTAAAAACTTGCATTCTTCACTTCCGAAAATGATTTGTTAACACTATAGCACAGAAACTATTTCTTTGCAAGCCCAAATCCAAGCCTGGTTTGATAATTTACCTACTCGCTTTGAGGGCGCATCGTGGGGAAAAGCAATACTTCGCGAATATTGCGTGTGTCAGAGAGAATCATTGCCACACGGTCAATCCCTATGCCCACGCCACCTGCGGGCGGGAGCCCATACTCTATGGCCTCCAAATAATCCTCGTCCGAGGGTGACACATCCCCTTCTCCGCCCTTTTTCTTTATATCCTGCTCCTCGTAGCGCGCTTTTTGCTCAAGCGGGTCGTTTAATTCTGAAAAAGCGTTTACAACTTCAATACCGCCAATGACAAGCTGAAAACGGTCAATGAGAGATGGGTTAGCCTCTTGCTTCTTTGCAAACGGCGAAAATCCTGCTGGATAGTCAATAATAAATGTCGGCTGAATTATTTTAGGACGACAAGCCTTTTTGTACACATTATCCATAATCTTTTCAATGGAATTGTGGGTTTCAACTTTCACGCCAAAACGCTCAGATGCAAGACGCCAATCCTCACGCGACATTGTTTCAGGATTATCAATAGACGCGTAGCGTTTGAACAAATCTAAAAATGAAACTACTGCAAACTTTTTTGAAACATCTATAGTATCCTCTCCAGATTTTATCCTTGTACTTTTATGAACAACCTTCACGAGTGTTTTAATCAATTTTTCCACAAATGCCATCTGCGATGCGCAGGTTTCGTATGCAGAATAAAATTCCAACATCGTAAACTCTGGGTTGTGTGTCGCATCAATGCCTTCGTTTCTAAAGTTGCGCCCAATCTCGTATACTCGAGGAAAGCCACCGACTAAAAGCTTCTTCAAGTATAGCTCTGGGGCAATGCGGAGATTCAAATCAATATCAAGCGCATTATGGTGTGTTTTAAATGGCTCTGCAAGCGCGCCCCCAGCAAGTGACTGAAGAAGAGGTGTTTCAACTTCTAAATAATCTGCGTCATTCAAAAGATTTCTAATCTCGGTGATAATTTTTGAGCGAAGCTTGAAACGCGCGCGGACTTCCGAAGACATTATCATATCCAAATACCTCTTACGAAAACGCTCCTCAACATCTTGAAGACCGTGCCACTTGTCAGGAAGAGGGCGCAAACTTTTTGACAGAATCTTCCATTCCTTCACCTGAATCGTGCGTTCCTTACGCTTTGTCATAAAAAGCGTACCAGTGCATTCAATGATGTCGCCAACATCGATGACATCTTGAAAAAGCGCAAAAAGCTTATCGTCCATCTCATCGCGCTTTAGGAACCCCTGCATAACAGCTTCATCGTCTTGTAAATTAAAGAATACGAGCGCTCCCTGACCCCTAATAGCCATCACGCGTCCAGCGAGTGTCATCTTTTTATGATCTCGCGAATACTTTGCAAACGAAGAAAGAGCAGACGCAACAGAAAGCGAGCGCTTTGTTGCGATCGGGTACGGGTTCATTCCATATTCTTTGAGAAGCGCGCGCTTCTTTAGTCGTTCTGTGCGAATCTCTTCCAGTGAAGCCATGAGGGTAGTTATTAGCCAATAGTGATTAGGGGCTCAGATGCAAATGCACTTCAAAATTATTCAACATTAACAACCTTGCACGATACTACACCCATAGGAGTTTCGTAGGAACAGCTTTCTCCTTTGCTTTTGCCCATGAGTGCTTCTCCAAGTGGTGACTTGTTTGAGATTTTGTTCTCTTTTGTATTAGCCTCTTCTGAACCAACAATCTGATAACGACGGTTCTCCTTCTCCCCTTGGATGAGGATGACTGCTGTTGAACCAATGCCGACATTCCCACCCTTATGCTTTTCAGTGATTACGGCATTTTTGATCATCTGCTCGAGCTTAGAAACACGATCTTCTGCTTCTGCCTGATTTTGGCGCGCTTCGTGGTACTCGGCGTTTTCAGAAAGATCTCCTAGACCTTTTGCAAACTCAAGTTGCTCCGCAATCTCTTTACGGCGAATGCTTTTTAAGTAATCCAACTCTTTGGTTAATTCTTCAAATTTCTCCTGGCTTAAATATTCTTTTTCTTCTGACATATGTTTGCATTCTATCTGTTTATAAGCCAAAAGTCAATTTTTCAACCAAGGTTGTATTTTATAAATTGCTCGGATTTCTCACTGCATAATAAGCTCACGACCGTGAGCTTATTATGCAGTGAGAAATCCCTATTCTCTATTCTACATTCTGCCCCCAAAATACTCCGGCGTGTTTTCGTTCATCCAGTCAAGAAGCTGACGCATTACGTACACGCCTCCAATTGTGTTTGAGTGCGGACCACGCTCCATTACTACAGTAAACGCATATTTGGGTTTGTCATATGGGAAAAATCCCACCACCCACGAGTTGATGTATTTTTTACCCGCGTCTATTTCCGCAGTACCGGTCTTTCCAGCAATATCCACGTACCACACACCGAGACCGGAGACAGTACCCTCTGTCACAGCTAGACGCATTCCCTCACGAGCAATCTGGAGATGCTCCGAAGAAAGAGGAATTTTTGATGATGAAAATTCCTGGACTGGATCCTTCAAAAGATGCGGTGTGACGAGCGTGCCTCCGTTTGCGATACTTGCAGTACCGCGAAGCGCCTGGAGTATTGTCGTTTGAAAACCGTACTGCCCAATGACAGTATGATATGTGTTTCCCAAACGCCATGCCTCACCAGCAAACATTTTTTCCTTCCATGCTGGACTTGGAATGGTCCCGATTTTTTCGTCTGTGATATCTATCCCAGTAAGCGCCCCAAAACCAAACAACCGCGCGTATTTTTCTATGTTCGCAATGCCGATACCTTTTTGACCTTCAAACCCTCCGCCTATTTCATAAAAATACACATCAGAGGAAACCGCGATAGCACGTCTCATATCCACCCAGCCGTGCGCCTTCCAGTCGTTGAACACGGACCATATATCAGGATAATATGGGTTCTGAATTGAAATGGAACCAGTGCTTAATATTTGCTTTTCTGGAGTAATGACACCCTCTGCGAGCGCTGCAACTGCCATAAAAGGTTTTATTATGGAACCAGGAGTGTATACTCCCGACACAGCGCGATCTAGAAAAACAGACCTCTTATCAAGGTTGTAACTTTGAATAAGTTTTTTATTTTTTCCTTCAGAAAGCACCGCGCTTTCGTACTCGGGATAGCTCGTTATAGCGAGAAGCTCGCCTGTATGAACATCCATAATAGCTCCGGCTCCAGCCATGTAGCCAAAATCGTTTGCTGTGTCGCGAATTGTTGTGTGAAGTTTTTCCTGCACGCGCGCGTCTATGCCAAGAGTGAGCGCTGTGCCATTTATTGGATTTTCAACAATGCTCCCATCTCTTGTTTTTCCGAGCGCGTCTATTTCTACTATTTGTAGACCGTTTTCCCCAGAAAGAAACTCGTTGTAGTGTTCTTCAATACCATCCATACCGATAAATGACTTTTGATAAAAAAATCCTTGTTTGTCACTTTTTGGATAGCTTACATACCCTAATGCGTGACCAAAACCTGGCAAAGCAATGTATGCGCGATGAGGAAATGACATTACCTTTGTTGTCGTGCTTGTTTCTGTAGCAATTAAAGTCGTTCGCGACGCCTCATTATCAAAAGAATTCCACGCAAGAGGAACATTGTTTATATCGTAGATAGTTCCACGCATAGCAAACAATGGCACATGATCTAAACGATTATTTTCACTCTTTTTTAGAAACTCTTCTCCTTGAGCGATCTGCAAGCTTACAACCTTGCCAAGAAAAACAACTACAACAACTAAAAATGCGAGCATTACTCCCAGGATAGCTGTGCGACTTATTGGTTTTTCAATTCGTCCCTCAAACTGGTACTTGTCAAACCCTGGCAAATTTTTTGAATCAAGAAAAATCTCATCTGGATCGATGTTTCGTGAGACCTGTTTAAAAAATTTTGCTGATATTCTTCTTGACATGATGATTTTTAAGGAATGAAATGACTATAAAAATCATCCCCATGTTAAATAAGATTTGTGAATGCCCACAAATCTTGATTTCAAATTCTCTGTTAAGAGAGATGCAAATTTATAATTATTGATAATTTTATTTCTCATAAGAGATTAGTTGTTATTCTAATTTGAAATCATTTAGCTTTGTTAATGATCTAATGACGCTACGCTCATTATCATATTTATCTTACCATTTTTTTTGCGTATGATACTGATACAAATATAACTATTGCTCCTAAAATACCCAGCGCGCCCCAAAGCGGAAATAAATTTGCGCCATACAGAAGGTCTATAAGCATTCCAAAAAGAAAAATTTCATAATACTGATTGTAAAGATACGCGCCTACAATCGCAAACATTGCAACAATCCACCACGGCGCATAAAAAACGGACGAGAGAAGTATGATGTCAAAAATAATTCGTTTATTCATGTCTGATTTTAAATGAGTGAAGCGAATATTAAAATCGCCACCCTGTTAAAGATGATTTGTGGGTGCCAACAAATCATCTTTAACAGGGTTAATGGTCTAATGTCGCTACGCTCATTGTCTAATTAATAATTACCTCTACTGAACGAATTTGAGAAATATTAAACGGAAGGCGAAACAACAATCTCTTAAATGGCTCAGATAGTTTCTCTTCTATTATGAAAACAGTTCCTAAAATAAAATCTCCCTTTGCTGTAATTATATTATCACCTATCTCCACAGAACTTTCTTGTGGGACTTTTGCTTCGAAATTGCCCATCCCTGTGCCAACTGCCACGGCGGGGATGTAACTGTCCCCGACTAGTACAGCATGTTCCTCGTTAGGATATGAAAAAAGTTTTACCTTCGAAGAATTCCCTGTTGTTTCAATAATTTTCCCAATAACTCCAGAGCCAGCATATGTAACATAATTATTCACGTTAATTCCTTCGTTCTCTCCAGCGTCAATAACTAATGTGTCGTATGGAGATCTTCCTGGCCCAGCCAAAACGCTAGCAACAACACGGTCATCCATTCTCAACCGCCCGAGTGCCTCTTCAAGCCTTATAACCTTTTCCGCAAGAAGATTTCTATCCAAAACTTGCGTGTGCATAAGCTCAATTGCCTCATTAAGTATTATATTTTCGTCTACGAGAGTGCCACTGTCGCGAAAATTTGCCAAAACAAAGCCAATCGAGCTTTTTGTTTTTTCCCCAATGTACCATATTCCAGGAGTTACATAATACAGCGCTCGAGTAAGCGTGTCTCTAATCGGCGAATACAAGACTGCAAACGCGCTTATTGAAACTAGAACAATTAGCGCAATTTTTTTTTCTTGCAATAAATAGTTATTTGGGTGGCGTGTCATTTTCGTGCTCAATAAGAACTTCTTTGAAATTTTCCATCTCCTCAAGTATGCAACCTGCGCCTCGGGCAACAGCAGTTAATGGATCATTTGCAATATACACAGGAACATGGAGTGTCTGAGACAGAACCTCGTCAAGACCTCTAAGGAGCGCTCCACCACCAACCAAAATAATTCCTCGGCTCATCACATCCGAGAGAACCTCCGGCGGAGTAGTTTCAATAACTTCTTTTACAGCGTCTACGAGACCCGCAACGGACACGCTCATCGCCTCGCGAATATCGCTGTCTGTAACCACCACCTCGCGCGGAAGACCTGTCACCAAATCGCGACCACGGATCACTGCCTCCATCGGCTCTTTGTTTTTCTTTACTGAACCAATCGCAATCTTTACACTCTCCGCGGTGCGCTCTCCAATAAGCACGCGAAACTCGTCACGGACATAAGCAATGATGTCGTTGTTCAAGCGATCTCCCGCGATATGCAGATTTTTTGAACGCACAATGCCTCCGAGCGAGATTACGGCTATGTCGGTAGTGCCTCCGCCAATGTCTATGATCATATTGCCAATAGGCTCCTTTACAGGGAGCTTGATACCGATAGCCGCCGCCATCGGCTCCTCTACTATATGCACCTCGCGAGCGCCGGCGTTTTTTGCCGCGTCGTACACGGCGCGCACTTCCACAGTGGTAATACCAGACGGCACTCCAATAACCACGCGCGGACGCACAGTTTTTTTGCTAATTTTGTTTGCTTTGCCAATGAGATACGAAAGCATTTCTTCAGTGACTTCAAAGTTTGAAATAACACCATCCACAAGAGGGCGAATAGCCACCACGTGTCCAGGTGTGCGACCGAGCATTTGTTTTGCTTGCTGACCAAGCGCCACCACCTGCCCAGTCTTTTGGTTCACCGCAACAACAGACGGCTCGTTGATAACGATGCCGTGGTCACGCAAGTAAACAAGCGTGTTAGCGGTACCGAGGTCAATACCGATGTCATTGGAAAAAAGTTGGTAAAATTTATCAAACATAAGAATAGAATTTAGAATTTTGAATGTCGAATTTTGAATAATTCACTGTGATCAACCATAGAAACCTCGCCTGTTGCGCGGTCTTTTATTTCAAACTTTCCAGATGTAAGAGTTTTTGCCGACACCACAACACGAAGAGGAATTCCAATCAAATCACTTTCAGCAAATTTTTCTCCCGCTCGCAGGTCACGGTCGTCCCAAAGAACTTCAACATCTGCGCTTGTAAACTCATTGTAAATCTTCTCTGCTTCCGCGCGTACAGTTGCGTCATAGGCGCCTCCTAGCTCTACCAAATGAACTGCAAAAGGCGCAATTGATTCTGGCCAAACAAGCCCTTTATCGTCGCCGAGAACCTCCACTACAGTGCCTAGCATGCGTCCAAGTCCAATGCCGTAACAACCCATTATAACAGTCTGGTCCTTCCCCTCCTCGTCTTTGTAGGAAAGATTAAACGGGGCTGAGTACTTTGTCTTGAGCTCAAAAATGTTTCCTACTTCTACAGACGTTTCTTCGCGCAGATTCCTTCCGCCACATTGTGGGCAGGAATTTTTCTGTTCTTCAATAATTTCCTTGTTTACCGCGAGACAGCATTTGTCGCAAATATAAATAGTGTCCTCGCCTGCGGGAGTGATAGTCTGAAACTCGTGAGAATATTTTGAAAAGCTTCCACCAGATGCAAATGTGAGGAACGTTTTCGCGCAAATGCCAGCTCTTTCAAAAACGCGTGCGTACACACCTTTCATCTTTTCATAGTACGCCATCATATCCGCTTCGTTAGTGTGAAACGAATACATATCCTTCATCATAAACTCGCGACCGCGAAGAATGCCGGACTTTGCGCGAAGCTCCATTCGGAATTTGTTTTGAAATTGATACGCGGAAAATGGAAGATCGCGATACGAGGAAACAAATTGCTTCACGAGCGGAACGACGACTTCCTCGTGCGTGGGACCGAGCGCGTTTTCGCGACCTGAGGTATCACTCACTTTATACAAGTCGTCCATCGTGTCCCAGCGACCAGTTGCAAGCCAATTCTCTTTTGGCTGAAGCGACGGCATAAAAATTTCTTGCCCTCCAACATTGTCCATCTCTTCGCGAATAATGTTTTCTATTTTTTTTAGAACGCGAAGCCCAAGCGGAAGATACGTGTAAACGCCAGCTTGAAGCTTGTCTACAAAACCCGCGCGAATAAGAAGCCTGGCATTTTTTGCCACCTCGTCAACAGGAGCTTCTTTTCGTGTTTTGGTAAAGAGTTTGGACTGCAACATATCCGTCTATCTTACATTAAAAACATCGAGGTGCAAAACTATTTGACTTTTATATTAAATATGCTATAATTATAACAGTTTTAATTCATTAATTGGAAGGAGGTTAAAAAATGAAATCCAATTCCGCATTGGAAGTAATTGTTGCAGAAAAACTTTATAATGAGTTGCACGGTGCGCTTCCTGATATGTCTTCACGTAGGCGCGCCGACATAGCACTAATGGTAATCAATACACTATCAAGAATGTCAGTGATTGATCTTTTGAATTTTAACAATTCAATGGTGAACTACATTACACTGCCAAATCTAAGCCAGCAATCAATCCTCCTGCGTCTTAACTCAATGTTCACTGATCTAAAAGTTGGATGATGAGTTAAAGTGGAAAGCGTTTAAGCTTTCCACTTTTTATATTTTATCAATGAATCAACTTCGTGACATCCTGGAATGTTATAAACACCATAAACGCGATAAGGATGAGAAACCCTATACCGTTTGCAATGTTTGCTACTTCAGGTCTTATTGGTGAGCGCTTTATTGCTTCAATAAGGATAAAAAATAGACGACCTCCGTCAAGAGCTGGGAAAGGAAGAAGGTTTATGATGGCGAGGTTAATTGAAATAATTGCAGTAAGTGAAACTAGATGTATAAAACCAAGCACAGACGCGTCACTCACAATTCCAATAATTCCAACAGGTCCAGCAATGTCCTGAAAATTTGCTTGTCCGATAAATATATTTTTGAAAAACTCCATAATCCCTACTGTCATTGACAAAGTAATGGACGCTGTCGTGGTGAGCCCAACAAAAAACGCTTCGTAAATAGGCAGTTTTAAAATACCAACATTATCCATTGATATTCCAATAGCGCGACGACCATCTATATAACCCTCTGCGCCACCAACAGCGACAGTCTCCTCCTCTCCACCTCTTAAATATGTGAGTTCCATTTCCTCGTGATAGGAAATAAAATTTTGAGTAGCGGATACTTTTGGCTTTGTGAGGATGTCTACTCCTGAAACAAGTTTTACAATAATATCGCCTCCTTTGAGCCCTGCTTCATCTGCCGGCGACATAGGAATCACCTGCGTGATTGTAAGACTCGGATTTTCCACGCGTTCTCCATACGCACTGTCGTCCACTGAGTATGGAAGTCCTGCCATAAATCCTATGCTAATAAGGAACCACGCAAAAAATAGGTTAAAAATAACCCCTGCGCTAATTATCCATGCCTGCACTAGTCGTGACTTATGTGTCAAACTTCTCGAGGAATCGTGACCCTTCAATGAATCCTCGTTTGGATCCTCACCAAAAATTTTAACAAATCCTCCGACAGGAAACGCGTTGATTGAATACAACGTCTCCCCAACTTTCTTTTTCCAAAGTCGTGGCGGGAACCCAATTCCAAACTCATCTACACGTACGCCGGCCATCTTTGCAGCGGTAAAATGCCCAAGCTCATGAACGAGAATGAGAGCTGCGAGTATGATGATGAATAGTAAAATTGACATGTGACTTGTGACAATTGACATTTGACGCTACCACGATAACATTTTGTTTGAAGATTTTCGCAAGCGAAAATTTTCAAGTCAATTGTCAATGGTTAAATGTCAATTGTTATAATTACTCTCCCATAATTTCCTTCTCCTTTTTATCTCCGATTGATTCCAGATTGTTGTTTGCTTCGTCCACAAATTTTTGAAGAGCTTCAAGAGAGCGCGTTTTTTCGTCTTCGCTCATATCGCCATCCTTCTCTGCTGATACAATGTCGTTTTTTGTCTGCTCGCGCACACCCTTAAGCGTCACCCGTGCGGACTCCACCTTATCACGCAAAAGCTTTGTAAATGAAGCTCGACGCTCTGTGGTAAGCGGTGGAAAAAAGATGCGAAGACCCGACTCGTCGGTGGAAACCGATATCCCTAGGTTTGCATCATTGATTGCCTTTTCAATCTCCTTGCCGTTTGCTTTTTCCCACGGCACAATACGCAGTGTACGCGCGTCCTCACTGGCAATAGTTGCAACATGTTGCACGGCGAGTTGAGCACCGTAGGACTCTATAAATATGCCGTCTAGAATAGCGCTTGAAGCACGACCTGTGTGTATTGCTGAAAGCTCCTTTGAGAGATGCTCTGCAAGGTCTCCTGCTTTTTTTTTAAATTCGGAAAAATCGTATGCCATGATTGATTTTTAAAGAGTGTAACGACTATATAGATTACTATATATCCTGCGCTCGCTCGGAAATTAAAACTTGGTAGTTTCTATTTCCCTCACTTGCTTGGATATAAAAATCATCGCCCCGTTAAACAATATTGCGAAGCAATATTCCCGCATTGCGGGGTTCAACTGGGGGTTGCTTGTTTGTCATTACACCCATTTAATATTTATATACCATCTCATCTTAACAAAAAAATACTTTAAATGGAATGGGGTAACAAAATGGCTATGTGATCAAGTAGCATTTTGGGGGATGAGCCCGGGTTTGAGATATATGTTTTCGCTTGAAAAATCTCGCGGAAAACGTTTGCAGTAGTGTCGTCTCGTTCGCCAGCCGTACGGGTATATAATATACGCTCAATATGATCTAGCATCTTTATAAATAGCTCGCGGTCCACAGTCTCTCCTGCTTTTTTCTCTGCTATCTTTTTTGCCAGAGAAAAACGACCTTCTAAATTGGCATCAAGAAATTTTCCTGCTAATTCTTTTGCGTCGTCTGTTTCCTTGCTCTCCCAAGACACCACGAGCACTCTTGAAAGAAGCGTCGGCAGGAGCATTTCAGCGCGGGGAAGGATAATAAAAAAATGTGTGCCAGAGGTTGGCTCTTCAAAAGTTTTTAAAAGCGCGTTTTGAGCTTGGTGAGTGAACGATTCCGCGCCAATAATAAATATTTTTTTAGCTCCATCAAAGCCAGCACGCGTCTGCGCATCTTTTAGTTCGCGCGCTTCATCTATACCGAGTGTCTCATAAAACCTCTCCATTAAGTCAGGGTTACCTTTTGTTTCAATATTCAAATGCTTCGCAAGCTCGGAAACAAGCGCGGGAGAAACCGTATCATACGCGCCCACAATGACATGCGCGTGGTGCAGGTACCCAGTCTTTTTGTAGTGTTCAAAGAGATTAAACATGATTATTAACAATTAACATTCGACCAAAGAATTCTTATGTCAGTTGTTGGTTGTTTCTTGTTAGTTGTAGAAAAGCATCTTAGCGAAAAAATAGGCGCGCGTTGCGCGCCTATTTTTTCGCTAAGATGCTTTTCTTATACGTATCCAAATGTTCAAGCGCGATACCTGTCCCTTTTACCACACAATATATTGCATCATCTGCAAGAACAGCCTTTACTCCAGTTCGACGCTCCACAAGCTCCGCGAGGTTGCGAAGTTGTGATGAACCGCCTGTCATAATGATTCCTTGATCAATAATGTCCGCAGAAAGCTCTGGGGGTGTTTCCTGCAATACATCTTTAATAGCACGAATGATTTCGCGAAGCTCCTTGTCAATAGCTTTCACTATTTCGTTAGTAGTAACCTGCGCTGTGCGTGGAAGACCAGTGATGTAATCTCGACCTTTTATGGTAAGTAAAAGCTCGTCATCTATTGGAATAGCTGAGCCGATGCGAACTTTGATCTCTTCTGCGGTGCGATCGCCGATTGCAAGATTGAATGTTTTTTTAATATGATCAGCAATAGCGTGATCAATTTTGTTCCCTGCGCATTTTACAGATGTTGATGCCACTATCCCACCAAGAGAAATAACAGCGACATCTGTTGTGCCTCCTCCTATGTCCACAACCATATGTCCACGCGCTTCGTAGATAGGGATCCCTGCTCCGATTGCCGCGAGAATCGGCTCCTTCACCACATACACATTTTTTGCGCCAGCTCTAATGGTCGCCTCAATAACCGCGCGACGTTCCGTAGAAGAAACTCCCGCTGGAACAGAAACCATCACGTCAGGTTTCAAAATGTTCCAGTTTCCCAAAGCCTTAGACATATAGTAGCGGATCATAGCTTCTGTTACGCGATAGTCAGCAATCACACCGTCCTTCATTGGACGATATGCGGTTATATTGTCTGGAGTGCGACCAATCATTTGCTTCGCTTCAAGCCCTACTGCCATTATCCTGTTATCTTGCTGGTTCACAGCAACAACAGACGGCTCATTTAGAACCACGCCTTTTCCAGGGATAAAAACCAGCGTGTTCGCTGTGCCTAGGTCAATGCCGATTTTTGTTACAAATAGTCCCATAAATTAAACTGCTGATTCAGAAATTGCCTCTGGTACCACCTTTGCTCGTTCTATAACCACACCAATAGCGCGCAGACGGGTTTCCACATCCTCGTACCCGCGGTCAATCGTAGTGTCCACATTATGTATGACTGACTCCCCTTTTGCAACTATTGCAGAAATGACAAATGCGAGTCCGGCGCGAAGATCTGGGGAAGTAAGCTTGCGTCCACGAAGAGCTGTTTTCCCGCGAACAAGAGCACGATGTGGATCCATCATCACGATATTCGCGCCCATCGCGGAAAGCGACTCTGTGTAGTTGAGCCGTCCCTCAAAAATAGTTTCAAAGACAGTGCTCTCGCCATCTGCTTGAGTGAGCAGAACTGTCATTGGAGCTTGGAGGTCTGTTGGGAAACCGGGATACTCGTGAGTTTTAATATCAACAGGCTTTAGCACTGATGGCGCGCGCACGATGATTTCATTTTTCTTTATTTCAATACATGCCCCAGCGCTTCGAAGAATTTCAATCGGTGACTCAAGGTGTGATGGTTCGCAGTTGGTAATATGAAGCTCACGCGCGCAAATTGCTCCCAATATTAAAAAACTCCCTGCCTCAATACGGTCAGGCATTGTCTTGTAAGGATGACCCTTTCCCGACAAAAGTTTTCCGCCTTTAATAGTAATTGTGGGTGTGCCTGCTCCGGAAATCTTTGCTCCGCATTTATTCAAAAAATTAGCGAGATCGATAATTTCGGGCTCCATTGCTGAATTTTTTATAACAGTCATGCCTTTTGCGAGCACCCCTGCCATCATAAAAGTCTCTGTTACGGTAACACTTTGATTTTTAAGAAAAAATTCAGCGCCTTTTAGTCCACCTTTTGCTTCCACGACATACGAGTCGTCTTTTATAGAAACTTTCGCCCCCATTTTTTCAAAACCCCTCACAAATAAATCAAGTGGGCGCGCGCCGATAACACATCCACCGGGATGAGGAAACGAAACTTTCCCATAACGAGCGAGGATAGGACCAGTAGCCACAATAGACGCTCGCATTTTTTTTGCAATGCCATGTGTTAGCTCTGGCACAAAACCTTTTGTTATTGAAACTATATATGCGCCTTTTTTTATATTGATAACTTCTGCACCCATATCTTTAAGCAAGTCAAACATTCTCAGAGTGTCACTAATTTCTGGGATGTTGGTCAGTGTGACAGTGTCGCGAAAAAGCACAGTGGAAGCTATGGCTTTTAAAGCGGCATTTTTTGCGCCAGTAACTCTCACTGTTCCGTGGAGTTTTCTTTCTCCTCTGAGTCCTTTAATAACTAATGTGTTGCTCATATAATCGCTGTAGGAGTCTATCTTACTATGTAAATTGTGTTTTGACCAAATGATTCTTCCTGTGCCATAATTCAACACGCAATTTTCTCCCTTTTTACAATAAACAGCTATATAACTGGGTACAATATTATCCACGTTCGCTCGGAAGTTGCAAACGCCGTGTTTGTACTTCATTCACTCACTTGGAGATAGCTGTTTATTGTAAAAAGGGAGAAAATTGCGTAGTGGATGCTATAATGTGGAGCATGCAGATTATAACCGTTGCCCCTATCGCGCGCGGAGCGCTCCAAAACGCTCTTACATATTTTTCAAAAGAACATATTGAAGTAGGAATGGTTGTAGTGGCGCCACTACGCACGCGTGAAGTGCCAGCTATTGTGCTTGAATGTCGCGAAGTCTCCGAAGAGAGGTCGTCCATCAGGTCGTCGGATTACGCGATACGAAAAATCACTCGCGCAAAACCGCAGAGGATTTGGTTGCCAACATTTCTAAAAGCTGTGGAGAAAACCGCGGACTTATCGGCACAAAAACTTGGCGAGGTACTGCTCGCGCTCACTCCAAAGGCGATACTGGACGCGCACCTAGATGGCACACTCAAGGAACCACGCCAAGATTTTTCAGAGAAAAACCTAGGCGGGAAAGCCAATGCCAAAAAAGATACAATGGGAAAATTTAAGATGCTCGCGTTTCAGTGCAATACAAAAACTCGCTACGAAGATTATCAAAGACTTGTTCGCGAATCCTTTGCGCGACACGAATCTGTTTTTGTATGCGTGCCAACAGAAGAAGATGTCTCACGAATATCTGCAGAGCTAGGACACGGCATTTTGGACTACACATTTTCTCTTCACAGCAGTATTGCAAAAAAGAAAATTATTGAAACATGGAAAAATATTGCAAAAGAGGAGCATGCGGTTCTTGTGGTTGGCACTGCGCAGTACCTGGCGCTTCCTCGCAGTTTCAAAACAATTGTTCTGGACGAGGAACAATCGCATGCGTGGAAAGCGATTTCACGTCCTCTCGTTGACCTGCGCATATTTGTGGAAGAATACGCTCGCGCGAGCGGAAGCAGGCTGATAATCGGCGCGCCAATACTTCGGGCGGAAACACATGAACGAATAGCAAACAGCACTATTGGCGAGTTTGGACAAATATCACATCATGCGCGCGAGCAAACAGAAATTATTTTGGTGGATCCACGCAAGGAGGAAAAGTTTATCCGTGAAAATACAGGCCGTCGTGAGATGGTGCTCGTTTCTAAAGAGCTCTATGAGCTTTTAGAGTGGGCGCGCGAGCGCAGGGAACGCATACTTCTTATGTCCGCTAGAAAAGGACTCGCTCCCGTAACAACATGTAGCGACTGTGGAACATTAGTAAGATGCCCGCAATGCGAAACTCCTCTAGTAGTGCACCGCAAGGAATCCGCGAATGGTTCTTCGCAAATATTTGTATGCCACGGATGCGGATTTATGAGAGTGCCAGAAAACAACGTGAATGAAACTTGCCCAAATTGCAAAGGGTGGAAACTACAAGGAGTTGGCATTGGCATTGATCGTATTGATGATGAAGTTGCGAAACTTTTTCCAAAAACAGAGCGATTTATTTTGGACGGCGATCGCGCGAAAACTCGCGCTCAGGCAAAAAAGATTATTGAAAAATTTGAGAAGTCAGATTCCGGTGTGCTTATAGCGACTCCGATGGCTCTTCCTCTTTTAAAATCTACATACAACACGGCAATTATTTCCATTGATTCGCTTTTCGCTATTCCCGATATACGAATGTCAGAACGCATATTCGCGCTAGTGCTAACACTTCGTGAAAAAACAACAGGCACGCTCCTTATACAAACGCGCGCGGACGACACGACAATTTTTGAGCAAGCGCGCGCTGGCGACCTTTTGAAATTTACAGAAAACGAACTGGCGATTAGAAAGGCTTTTTTCTACCCGCCGTACGGCACGATTATAAAAATCACTTTGCGTGGCAAAAGAGCAGAGGTTCAACAAGAAATGGAGCGTCTCAAAACTTTTTTAGAAAGCTACGCGCCAATAGTGCCATGGAGTATCGCAAAAGAACCAAAAAATATTTTCCGCATGCATATGATTTTGAAACTTGCGGAGGGGAACTGGCCAAACAATGAACTGCTTGGCAAACTTCGCGCGCTTCCAATGCAATTCACTATAGAAGTAAACCCAGACCACCTGCTTTAAAAAATGGCTTAAATACGATATACTCGTAACGTTATGGTCAAAATTGTCCAAAAGGAAGACCCTGTACTTCGCGAGGTTGCCGAGCCAATAAATCCAAAAGATTTCGATTCACCTCGTCTTAAAAAAATTTTGGAGGATATGGTGACTGCTCTAGAAAAGGAGGGGGACGGGGTTGCTATTGCGGCTCCGCAAATCGGCGTACCGCTTCGCATCTTTGTCGTGTCGCACCGCGCTTTTGAATATGAAGATGAGGAAGATGAACACGAGAACGAATTAAAAAATATTCATTCAGAATATATGAGTCTCTCAAAACCGCCACTGCATAAAAAACCTATGTGCTCCTCTGATATGGTTTTCATCAACCCTGTAATTACAAAACTTTCACGCAAAAAGGTTTGGGTTCCGGAAGGGTGTCTCTCTGTACGCTGGCTCTACGGCGAAGTTTCCCGCGCGGACAAAGCAACCGTGCGCGCGTATGATCAAAATGGAAAAGTATTCACGTGGGGTGGAAGCGGACTATTAGCTCAAATATTTCAACACGAGACCGACCACTTAAACGGCGTGCTATTTATAGACACCGCGCGTAACATGGAAAGGATTACCGCAGAAGAGCAAGAAATAAGACGTAGTAGGGATCAATTGTAAACAGAATAATGCAAAAAAATAAATCTGAAATTAAAATTGCGTTTTGGGGGACATCTCGCATTTCTGTGATAGTTCTAGAGGGGATGGCGCGCGAAGGAATGCTACCCTCTCTTATAGTGACAGCACCACCACGACAAAAAGGTCGCGGACTTGAAATGTCGCCAAGTGAAGTAAAAGTCTGGGCGGACGCTCACAATGTTACAACTCTTGAACCAGAGAAATTGGATTCTGAATTTTGCTTTCGACTTTCAACTTTCGACTTTGAGCTGTTCGTCATTGCTTCATACGGGAAAATAGTGCCTCGCAACATTCTTGACCTCCCAAAACACGGGACGTTAAACGTGCATCCATCTCTGTTGCCAAAACTTCGCGGAGCATCCCCAATCCAGTCGGCAATATTGGAGGAGGTTCCTGTCGGCGAACCACACGACGCGGGTGTGACAATAATGCTTATTGACGATGAGGTGGACCACGGGCCTATTGTGGCGCAACAAAAAATTACAGTACCAAACTGGCCACCAAAAGGAGCTGAACTTGAAGAGATGCTTGGAATTCTTGGAGGCAAACTATTGGTTGAAACTATTCCGCTTTGGGTGTCTGGGGAAACAACGCCTGAGGAGCAAGAACACGACCGCGCAACATTTACAAAAAAAATGACTAGCGGTAGCGGACAGATTTATTTGGACGACGATTCAGCTCGTATGTTTAGAAAAATCCGCGCATTTGATTCATGGCCTCGCGCATATTTTATTACTCCGCGTAATGGTAAAGACATGCGTGTCGTAGTCACGGAAGCCCACCTAGCGGACGGCAAACTCATTCTTGACCGTGTCATCCCAGAAGGCAAAAAAGAAATGTCCTACGAGGATTTTATGAGGGGACAGAGGTAGCCCCGTATTTCTGCTTCTACATCTTTGTTATAACGTATTATTAGCTGTCATCCACTGGGGAGATTATCGTGGATGAAGAGGATCTCGCTTTTGCGCTGTTTGTTGTGCTACTAATAGTACTTTTCTTCGGTTGGTGGTGTTCTGCCACACAGAGTAATCACACCAAACGACAGGGATATGTTTCAATATTAAAAACCTAAAGAGCTACTCAAACAAACCTGTCGCTCTTTTGCTTTTAACGGCAGTGTGCTAGTGTTCGGATAGATGAACTCTTCAAGGAGAACCAAATGTTTAACGACACTGATGACGACCTTATTGAAAGAAATTTCACTTTCTTTGTTCTCAAAATCTTTGCACTAATTGGACTGAATTTATTCCTCTCCGAAAAATTTGAGGCCTACAATAATCTGGTGAACGTAATCATTTTTAATTCAGGGGCAATATGTCTTTGGTTTGCATTGTGGTTAGAAAAGACGAGCAGGTTGTATCAAAAAAACCTGCGCAAACTTCCAACCACTGCAAAATCTGCAGAGACGCCGGAATCTCGTGAAAAAGATAGGCGCTATAGAGAAATGACGCGATCTGATGCTTGCAATTGCAAGAAAACTGGCATGCGCGAATTACAATGGTGAAAAACAAAAAGCGATCACTAGTGATCGCTTTTTTCTATAGACTATCAACTGTTGACCACTGTCTATTCCCCTACTTCAATCTTCACAATTATCATGTCCTCAATAGGGCGATCATTTTGACCAGTCTTGTTGTTCTCAATCGCAGACACTACATCCATACCAGCAACAACTTTTCCGAATACTGTGTGCTTGGTATCTAGGAAGTTATTGTTTGCTGTGTTGATGAAAAACTGACTTCCGTTTGTATTTGGACCAGAGTTTGCCATTGAGATGGTGCCAATGACATTTTTGTTCTCATTGCTGAGCTCATCTGCAAAGCTGTACCCTGGTCCACCTGTCCCCCATCTATGTTGGTTCGCAACATCTTTTGAAAGTGGGTCGCCTCCTTGAATCATGAAGCCTTTAATGACGCGGTGAAAACGAGTGTCATTATAAAATCCTTCCTTCGCGAGTTTTGTAAAATTCTCTACAGTTTTTGGTTTTAAGTCTCCAAAAAGTTCAAGTGTAATCTCTCCTTGATTGGTTGTCATTGTTACTGTTGTCATTTTCTTTATTGTGTTAGTTTCTGATTTTGTCTCTGCTTTAGTTTCTGTCGTAATTGGTGTTTCGCTTACTGGGGTATTTAGTATTTTTTGCGCTCCGCCTACCCACACAACAACAACTATAACTGCAACCGCAATAACCGAAAAAATAATATTTTGTGTACTCATATTTCATTTAATCTAACTTTCTAATTATTCTCCCTTTCCGAAGCGGAGCATATTTTTAATCATTCCCGTGCCCTTGCGAACGAGTGTCTGCGTTTTGTCCTTGTGTGAAGAAAGTTCACGAACAAGCTCGTTTCGCATATCGTCTACCGCCGCATAAAGGTCGTACTTTTCTGATGTTGCGCGAAAGTGTTTTCCGCGAACAGTCATATTTGCCTCTGCGACAAACACATCTCCCGATTGATGATGGTTTGTCGTCCTTCCGATCTCTACACTTACAACAGGTTCTTCATTCTCGTGCGGAATCGCAAACTTTTCCACACTTTTCATTTTTTCATCTACATAATTTTCAATGGCTTGGGTCAAGTCAATATTCGTTGTTGTAATTTTGATCTTCATACCTACAGTATACACCCATAATTTATGTCTGCCAAACACATAAAAACTAAAACGTGGCAATAGAACGCTATAGCGTTCTATTGCCACGTTTTAGTTTGCGTCTGGAATCGATAAGATTTTTCCAGGGCTGTGGTGTCCTGAAATAATGCGAATCTGCTTTGGTTCAATACCGAAGTGCGTGGCTATAAGCTCAAGCACCCTCCTGTTTGCAAGGTTCCCCTCAGCGGGCTCCTTTACTGTTACCAAAAAGGAACCCGACTCACCCTTCGCGAATGACTCCTTTTTAGCCCCAGCCGATACGCGAACTCTGATATACATGTTTGTAATTTGTTCCCCCTGTTTTTACAGTCCCAAATGTTCTCTTTTATATCACCTCCACCATTATGGTATTAGTTCCACCAACGTGTCCAAATGGAATCCCCGCAGCCACGACCACCTTATCCCCCTTCTTTGCAAGCTTCTTCTTGAGCACATACGCGCGCACAACTTTCATAACATCTGAAACATTCGTAAAATGCTCAATACGCGCAGGGAAGCATCCGAATACAAGTTCTAATTGCCTCACTACGTAGTCCTTTGGACTCATTGCAATCACCGGTTGTTCTGGACGATATCGCGAAACCATTCGAGCTGTAAGGCCAGACTCAGAGAGCGCAATAATCACCTTTGCTCCTACGGCTGATGCTGTACTCACTACAGAAAATGTAACTGCATCAACAACATCCTTTCTGTGTGCGCGTCTATCGCCTACTCCCAGAAGAGCGTCTCCGTAGAGTGCTTTACTATGTGGATAATTCTTTTCCGCAATCTCTGCCACATTGGACATCATCTGCACTGTCTCCACGGGATACTCACCAAGAGCACTTTCCTCTGAAAGCATCACCGCGTCTGCGCCATCTAGGATGGAGTTTGCGACATCTGAAACTTCCGCGCGTGTTGGCACAGGAGACTTAATCATTGACTCCATCATCTGTGTCGCCACAATCACCGGCTTGCCTGCGATGTTACATTTTTCAATAATCATCTTTTGGAGGATTGGTACTTCTTGCGCTGGCACTTCCACTGCGAGGTCTCCACGAGCAACCATCACGCCATCGGTCTCTGCAATAATTGCGTCAATGTTTTGAATCGCTTCTTCTGTTTCAATCTTTGAGATAATTTTTGCAGTTGATTTTGCTTTTGTGAGAATAGCTCTAAGCTCGCGAATGTCAGAAGCGCGACGAACAAAAGAAAGCGCAACGTAATCAACCTTGTGTTCAATACCAAATAGCACGTCTTTTTTGTCCTTTGCAGTTAGACAGCTAATTTTGAGCGACACACCAGGGATATTCACTCCACGACGACCCTTTGTTTCGCCACCAACAATTATGCGACATTTAATTTCATCTCCTTTTACTTCAAGTATCTCCAAGCGCTTCTTGCCATCATCAAGAAGGATTGAGTCCCCTTTCATAATTTCCTTTGGAAGAGCGGAGTAACTTACAAACGCCTTGGTCTCGTCTCCCACGCACGCCTTTGTAGTAAGTGTAAAAAGTCCGCCTTTTTTTAGCATCACACGCTCCTGATAAAAATCTCCAATGCGGATTTTTGGACCTGACAAATCTTGGAGGATTGCTGTAGGAGTGCCGAGCTTTTCGGCAACCTTGCGGATGTTTTTCACCTTTTCAAAATGCTCCTCGTGGGCTCCGTGCGAGAAGTTTAGACGGCAAACGTTCATCCCCGCTTTTACCAGGCATGTGAGCATTGCTTCGCTCTCGGATGCGGGCCCTATGGTTGCTACAATTTTCGTCTTTTTCATTGTCATACAGTGTTTTTGCCCACCTAACTTTTAGCAGTTATATGAATGTTTATTTTATAATATTATTACTCTACAACTTACTCATTCAATCGCCCCAAATTTGATAAAAGTTTAGGCTGGTGAAAATTTAAATTAAATGAACGCAAATCATATCAAAATTTTGCATTTTCCCCAAGTTTTGCTATTATGCAACCTG
>PCUO01000023.1:0-147 GCA_002771015.1 Candidatus Yonathbacteria bacterium CG17_big_fil_post_rev_8_21_14_2_50_43_9 | reverse complement strand
TCGTAGGTTCGATCCCTACCCGCGGAGCCAAGTAGGGTTACTAGCTAAATCTAGTACCAAATTATATGGAGAAGCTATTGTAAAATATAGCTTTTTTCCATTTACAGTAGGGTTCTGAATTAAATAATTCAATAATGCTCGTTTTTC
>PCUO01000005.1:179-22354 GCA_002771015.1 Candidatus Yonathbacteria bacterium CG17_big_fil_post_rev_8_21_14_2_50_43_9 | reverse complement strand
TCTGTCACACGCACCGTTAAGGAGGTCTTTGAGTGTGTGTAGGCAGGCAGGTAAGAATAAAGTCCTCACCAATTAAGCAGGGTGAGGCAGCCGAGCACCAGTATTGGTGCTCGGGAACAAATAATGATTGTGGTTTTTAAATTTCCTAACAGGAAATATAAGAGCATATGGTGGATGCCTTGGTTCTAAGAGGCGATGAAAGACGTAGCATGGCTGCGATAAGCTTCGGGGAGGTGCCTAGCAACCTTTGATCCGGAGATTTCTGAATGGGGAAACCCCATAACCGTAATAGGTTATGACCTACATTTAAATGTAGGAGTATACCCAGGGAAGTGAAACATCTCAGTACCTGGAGGAAAATAAAAAAAGCCGCCGAATGGCGGAACATTTCCTGAGTAGCGGCGAGCGAAACGGAAATAGCCCAAACCTACTATTTATAGTAGGGGTTGTAAGGCAGAGACGTCGTATTTATACGAGAGGAGTTACAAAATGTAATGTTAGTTGAATATGCTGGAAAGCATAGCCCTAGACGGTGATAGCCCAGTAAACGAAAACCTTACATCTTCTTTGTCTTTGTTCTTGAGTACTTCGAGACACGAATAGCTCGGGGGAATCTACCAGAACTAACTGGTAAGGCTAAATACTCTTAGAAACCGATAGTGAACTAGTACCGTGAGGGAAAGGTGAAAAGAACCCCGGTGAGGGGAGTGAAATAGAACTGAAACCATATGCTTACAAGGAGTCGGAGCCCCCCACCACTCGTGGTGGGGGGTGACGGCGTGCCTATTGAAGAATGAGCCAACGAGTTAATGTATACAGCGTGGCTAAGCCCTTGTCGGGTGGAGCCTTAGGGAAACCGAGTGTGAATAGCGCGTTTGTTGTATGCATTAGACCCGAAGCCAGATGAGCTTACCATGAGCAGGGTGAAGTTTGTAGAAATACAGATGGAGGCCCGAACCGGTTGGCCGTGCGACACCATCGGATGACTTGTGGTAAGGAGTGAAAAGCTAATCGAATCTGGTAATAGCTGGTTCTCTCCGAAATATGTTTAGGCATAGCGTCTAGCGTACCCTCTGGGGGTAGAGCACTGGAAGGACTGAACAGGGAGCAATCTCGTCAGTCCTATCAAACTCCGAATACCAGAGATAGGCCCACCACATAATAATTTTTCGTTGCGAAACGAAAATTTTTAGCGGAAATCATGAAGCGTGATGAGCCTATGCGAGCATAGGCGACGAGCGATGAATGATTTGTAGCAAAAATTTTAAGTTGTAGCAGAAAAGATTGTTGTGTGGTGGGCCCAAATACTAGGCAGTAAGACTACGGGGGCGAAGCTCCGTCGGTCAAAAGGGAAACAGCCCTGATCTCAAGTTAAGGTCCCAAAATTTACGCTAAGTGTACTTAAGGAGGTGGAGTTTCTCAGACAGTGAGGATGTTGGCTTAGAAGCAGCCATCATTTAAAGAAAGCGTAACAGCTCACTCACTAAGAGACTCTGCACCGAAGATAATCGGGACTAAGCGTAGTACCGAAACTGAGGGTTCTGGTCGCCCGTAGGGTGACTGGAGCGGTAGGAGAGCGTTCATGTCTGCGCTGAAGGAGAAGTGTGAGCAACTCTGGAGCGGCATGAAGTGAGAATGTTGGCACAAGTAACCACAATGCGGGTGAGATCCCCGCACGCCGTAAGAGCAAGGTTTCCTTTGCGATGTTGATCAGCGAAGGGTTAGTCGGGCCTAAGGTTATAGCGAAAGCTGAAGCCGATGGACATAGGGTTAATATTCCCTAACTTTTTATTTGTGCGATGGAGTGACGAAGGTTAGTATGTCTTGCGCATTATTGGATTTGCGTTTGTGTCATCAGTGTGACTCTTAGGTAAATCCGGGAGTCTGGTTTTAATACCGACCGCAAGTGAAGCAGAAATGCATGGGTTCGCCCAGTGCAGATAAGGCAAAGCAATTTTCCGAGAAAAGCTTCTAAGCATAACAAATAAAAAACCGTACCTAAAACCGACACAGGTGCTCGAGTCGAGTAGACTAAGGCGAACGAGTGATTGCTTCTCAAGGAACTCGGCAAAAAAGCAGCCGTAACTTCGGGATAAGGCTTGCCTCCACCACTTTGTCTTTAAAGACGCATAGATAAAATTACTTCATTAGCGACGTAGAGCGAGAGAAATGAAAAGGTATTTTTTCATTTCCAAGCCGAGGAGCTAATATAAGAGGTAACCCTGCTTTTATTTGCATCGTTGAGAAGAATTTTTTCCTCCACGCAATGTACACTTGTACATCTTGGTCGTAAAAAATTCTCCCCGCCTCGCAACTAAAGCAATTTAATCAATGCTTATGCAATAGTGATGGAGTCCGAAGAATTGAGTGTATCGAGACCGTGTTTAGTATCAGAGCTGATACTAAACACAAAAAAGTATTTGAGAAAGTGAGTGATTGTGGGTTTCGTAGAGGGGGGATTCTGGATTTAAATAGAGAAGATAAGATTCGCAAGAATCAAACGACACTCAGGTGTCAACTTCGTTGGGTGCTACCATCCACTATTTCTTTGAATAATCTTGTCAGACGGGAAACCGCATAGACTAAAAGATCGTAATTAGATCGATTCGAAGGTTAACCATGAACTCTCTCCATTCTATGAAACTCATAATCATAGATCGTATCAAATACAAAAATGTTGACTAATTTTTCTAGGACTTAGACATCATCTCTCAAAAATCATTTCGCATATCATCAGTAAATTTCTGCTGTGACTTTGAGAAAAATTTTATTCGAACCTCGGTTCGAGTCAAATTTTTCTCTTCGTCTCGCTAGAAATTTCCCTGAAGCTAAGCGAAGCATTTTATGAGAAATGATGTAGCACCGCTTTGAAAATAAAGTGGTGGAGGCCGCAGCGAAAGATTTCCTGCCAACTGTTTACCAAAAACACAGCTCCATGCGAACTCGTAAGAGGATGTATATGGGGTGACGCCTGACCAATGCCAGAAGGTTAAATACGGGTGGTGCCGAGCACCATGAAGTTAAGTAGAATTTCGTTGAATATTTTTGTTCAGTGGTTCTATTTGAAAGCATGGTGCTCGGTGCTGGCTTGTATAAGCCCTGGTGAATGTCGGCCGTAACTATAACGGTCCTAAGGTTCCCTGCTTATCAATGATGAGCAGGGAAGGACTAGGACTGTTATAGAAAAAAGTAAACAATTAATTTAAATTCATTACATGTTTAAGCTACCTGGCACGCAGTAATGTGTGTTAGTCCAATCATGATAAACGAGAGACCAACGTCATGGACCCTACTTTTAAGGAAGAGGGTAAAGATAGAGTCCAACTGAGAGGAATAGTTGAGCGTAATTCCTTGTCTGGTAAGTTCAGACGTGCACGAATGGCGTAATGAGTGGGAAACTGTCTCGAGAAGCAGCTCGGTGAAAATACAATACCGGTGAAGATGCCGGTTACCTGCAGATAGACGAAAAGACCCCGTGAGCTTTACTATAGCTTAATATTGAACATGTTTTGTTTCTGCGTAGCATAGGTGGGAGGCTTTGAAGCGACCGTTTCGGTGGTCGTCGAGCCAACAGTGAAATACCACCCTTAATTGAGGCATGTTCTAATCTGTAAGGAAAAAACTTACGGAGACAGTATTTGGCGGGTAGTTTGAGTGGGGCGCTCTCCTCCTAAAAGGTAACGGAGGAGTCTATTAAGGTCCTCTAGGCGCGAATGGAAACCGTGCCGATAGCGTAATGGCAAAAGAGGGCTTAACTGCAAGACGGACATGTCGAGCAGGTGCGAAAGCAGAGCATAGTGAACCGACGACACGCTTTAGATGCGGTCGAAGATTAACGGATAAAAGCTACCACGGGGATAACAGGCTAGTTCTGCCCAAGAGTTCATATCGACGGCAGAGTTCGGCACCTTAACATAATCGGGGTGCGTCAGGAGTAATCCTGTAGCGACAAATTTATAATCGTCAATAAATAATATATAAACAAGAAATCTTGGCTTATAACGGTGAAACCCATTTGCATGAACAATAAATGGGCAATACCGTGGGAAGTTTGCGTGTAAGAAAGCGATCACTCTAAATTTTTAGAGAGCTGCTACATCCTTTGTGGATGTGATTATACGTATAACCCTGTAGAGACTTGTCACGTTAGCGCGTAGAGATGCAACTAACAAAGTGACGGAGTTATGAGAAAATCATAGCTAATACGCCAACGCCTCTTTTGATCGAGAGGGTGAAGATATAGTCCGATCCTCGCAGTAATGCGAGACAAATACGACAGCGATGTCGGCTCATCTTATCCTGGAGGTGGAGAAGCTTCCAAGGGTTTGGCTGTTCGCCAATTAAAAAGATACGTGAGCTGGGTTCAAACCGTCGTGAGACAGGTTGGTCTCCTATCTTCTGCAGGCGTTGAATTTTGAGGGGATTTGCTCCTAGTACGAGAGGACCGGAGTGAACTGACCTCTGGTGTGGCTGCTGTCCTGCCAAGGGCACCGCAGCGTAGCTATGTCGGGAATGGATAACCTCTGAAAGCATCTAAGAGGGAAGCCAACCCCAAGATCAGAATTCGTTTGAGGCCCGTAAGAGATGATTACGTTGATAGGCTCTATGTGTAAGACGAGTAATCGTTTCAGCAGAGGAGTACTAATACGCCGATTCCTGGTGGGAATTTGAAAATCACAATCATTATTTGTTCAGAATAATTATTTTTACCAAAGTTGTTTATCGTATGTCTACACACATCGGGATGTAGCTCAGGAAATCTTGCAGTGCTTCGCACAGTTAGGATGGTAGAGCACTTGTTTCGTGTCGCCGGTCTTCGCGGACCACAACCCTTTTCAGCTTTTGCTGAAACTTCTGTAGAAAGATGGAGGAAGGCAGGGAAATTGCGCGACAGAGTGAGAGGTCGGTGGTTCGAATCCATCCATCCCGACCATTTCAGTAATGAAATGGTGATGTACAAAAACAAAAAAACACGATTGAATATTTAGTTCTGGTGGTTTGGCGCTGTGGTCACACCTGATCTCATTCCGAACTCAGAAGTTAAGCGCAGTTGCGGCGATGATACTCGCAAGGGGAAAGTAGCTTGCCGCCAGAACTAAGGATTCAATCGGAAAAAAGTGAAAAAAGCTCCGGCCTTTTTAAAAAGTCCGGAGCTTTTTTGTTCTCTTTTTTCGTTGTTGCGTGGTATTATGTTCCGTATGGAATGGTCTCAAAGACGAAAGATTTTTTACGCAGTCGGATTTACGACTATTATTATTTTACTTGTATCATACCCAACGTACCTGCTTTTTTATAAGGCTCCTACCTGTTTTGACCAGAAGCAAAATGGTACCGAGGCGGGCGTTGATTGCGGGGGTGGTTGCGCGCTCATGTGCGCCGTGGACGTAAAGGCTCCTCGTATAGTATGGGCAAAAACTTTTTCTACCAACGGAGGATACGACATAGGCGCATATGTGGAAAACATTAACCAAAATGCTGGAATAAAAAACGCTCACTACACAGCCAGAGTTTTTGATAGCAACGGGGTAGTCATTGCTGAAAGGAAGGGAACTATAGACCTTATCCCGCTATACGCCCATTTAATATTTGAAACTGGGGTAATATTTTCTGGCATACCAGATCGCACAGAAGTATCTTTTGACTCAGGCGATCTTATGAGGTGGACAAAGGCAAGCCAAGTCCAATCAACAGTGGTAACAAAAAATCAAAATCTTAAGAACGTTGATACTGAACCCCGTTTCAACGCTGTACTCGTAAATACCGACAAGGTAAACGAAGTCTCAAAGCTAACACTTGGCGCAATTATTTACGACCCACTTCGCAACCCTATTGCAATATCTAAAACATATGTTAATCGCATACCCAAAGGAGGAGAGCAGGACATTTTTTTCGTATGGCATAAGCGATTTACCAAGCATCCACAAGGGGGAATGTGCACGTCTCCTGTTGACACAATTCTCGTGTTTGACCGTTCAGGAAGTATGAACATAGGTGGCAAGATTCCGCCAGAACCGCTTACTACAGCAAAAAATGCAGTGAATACTTACATTAACTCTGCTGACATGGTCGATAAGGTTGGAATTGTGTCATTTGCTGGTACTGCGACAATACCAATCGATCACGAGCTTTCTACAAACCACGATGCGGCAAAAAAAGCTACCACAAGGATTGAAATTGAAAAAGGGTCGCTCCAGTACACAAATCTAGGGGACGCCTTAATCGCTGCGATTAGCGAGCTTAAAGGCGCAAATCATACAAAGGACGCAAAACAGGTTATCGTGGCTCTTACAGACGGAATATCAAATCGTCCGCTTGATCCATTAAATCCTAATAATAAATCCTACGCGGAAGACTACGCAGTAAAAGCCACAGAAGGGGCCAAGGCGAGTGGCATACAAATCTATGCGATAGGTCTTGGAAATGGTATAAATGAAGCGTTCCTGCGTGACCGTATTTCATCAAGTCCAACACAGTATTTTAATGCTCCAACCGCGGATAGTTTGCAGAATGTTTATAAAAAAATTTCTGAAACAGTGTGCAAGCCAGAAAACTTTATCACGGAAATTATAGTTACGCCACAGGCGGTTTTTAAGGAGTAAAGAACGCTCGGGGTCGTCTTGCGCGTGGTACGGATATTTTATTACTAGAAAGGATCCAAGAGCGATTTTGATAAATCGTCCTCGTGCCAGTGTAGACACAATCGTAATTTCCCGCACAAGAGACACCCTCGCTTAAAGTTGTAATATAAACACAAGCTCAAAATGCAAGTACTGAAACTCGTCAGTGAAATTTTTTCTAGGAAAGCATCCATTGATTGGGTGCTTATTTTGGCCTGTTTTGCCATTGTCTTTTTTGGGCTTTTAACGATGAATGCGTTTATTGGCGAAAACCTCTTTTTTGAAAAACAACTCATTTCCTTCACTGTTGCTATTTTTGCTTTCTTTCTCGCAACGCAAGTCGATACCGATATGCTAAAGCGCACTAATGTTCTAGTTACTCTATTTATTGTTGTAAGCGCGTTACTTCTTATCCTTTTTAGCATTGGGCATACCGCAAAAGGCGCTCAAAGTTGGTTCAAGATTGGACTTTTTGCCTTCCAGCCGGCAGACGCGATGAAACTTCTTTTGATTTTAATACTCGCTAAATATTTCTCTCGTCGCCATGTGGAAATAGCGCATTTTAGACACATTATTGTTTCAGGAGTGTACGCGCTTATTCCTTTTTTTATGGTTTTGCTTCAGCCTGACTTCGGCTCCGCAATGATCATATTCCTCATTTGGTTTGGGATGATTCTCGTGTCTGGGGTTTCAAAAAAACACTTGGCGTTTGTGTTTATTGTAGGGGCAGTTGCTTTCGGGGCTCTTTGGGTTGAGGTTTTTGAACCATTTCAAAAGGCGCGCATAATGACATTTATTCATCCTATGTCCGATATTCGTGGGGCTGGGTACAATGCGTACCAATCCACTATTGCTGTCGGTTCAGGGCAAATTACAGGAAAGGGGGTAGGGTATGGCACGCAGTCACGCCTGCGATTCCTTCCAGAATACCAAACAGACTTTATATTCTCGGCATTTGCAGAGGAATGGGGGTTCGTAGGTGTGCTAATATTGTTCGGACTTTTTGCTGTAATTGTAGGCCGTATTTTGATGATTGCACTCGTTGGCTCAACGAATTTTGAGATGCTTTACGGCGCAGGAGTGGCAGTGTTTTTTATTTCGCACTTTGTTGTGAACATAGGAGTGACTATAGGCCTTTTGCCAGTCACTGGTGTGACTCTGCCTTTTATGAGCTTTGGCGGATCGCATCTACTAATAGAATTCGTTGCGCTTGGCCTTTTGGTAAGTATGAAAAAAAGCGCTCGGACGACTCACCGAAGCGCTCTTTCTCACGAGTTTTTAGGGGTTTAGATTGCGTTACCGATACGAAGGAAACACTGGGTTCCGTTCGTGACTGCAACTGTATATGCACTACCACGCCCACAATTAGTTCCTGTTGCTTCCTTAACCCATGAGAGATAAGCTCCTGTAGTGAGTACTGTGCCTGCGCCGTCGGGGTCTACATTTGAATTGTAAAGATAAGCTGTGCCGATGCCATTAATGAACCTAGGATCTCGTGGTATTGTGCCAGCGAGGTTAGTCGTAATTATTGTGTTTAATGTTGCAGAGTATTTAGTTGCGCTCACCGAGCAAGTTGGAGAAGTATCAGCTGTCAAACCAACGCAAAAATAGTTGTTTCCACCTCCTGGAAGGGAATTTGTACCACCTGTAGCCGCTAGTTCAAGTGCTTTATTAATTTGATCAATAGACGCGAGCCTTTGTGTATCGCGTGACTTTACTCGCGCGGAATTGAGAGACTGCAAAACAACACCAGACAGTGCACCAATAATTGCAATAACGACAAGAAGCTCTATCAATGTAAAACCCCTTGAATTAGTATTTTGTATTTTCATGTTATTTTAACGTTTATATTCATGGGCTTCTAGTATCGCGCGCGCATCAAGAGACCAATCTTTTTCCGGTTCTACAAGTATTTCTGCATACAAAAAAATTGCTGTACCAAACAATAGTGCTGCGAAGCTAAGAAGAACAAGGTTTGCGGTAGCATTGTCTGCAAAACCAATCCTTACCATGAGTTTCATTATGAAGCCTTGTCTTGCAACAGTCGGTTCAATAGCTTTTGATTTAATTCCGCTAAAGTTTTTGTCTTCTTCAAATTCTATTCCTTGCATATGGATAAGTATAGCACCCTAGTTTTTTGTGTAAAGGGAAATTGTATCTTTGAGAACTCGCGACAAAGGGAATTTGGCGAGAACCCGCTCGCGAAGCGCTTCGCCGAAACGCTTCGCGAGCGGGCGGTCTGTCATAAGATTTTGATTTGCCAACGCAATTGCATCTGAATCCCGCGTAGGCACAAGAAGCCCTGTATTTTTGTCCTCAATAACCTCTGGGATTCCCCCAATACGAGAAGCTACCACTGGAAGTCCAGCAAGACCTGCTTCAAGCAGAACAAGCGCAAGTCCTTCTGTCATTGATGGCAATAGAAAGATATCAAACGCCTTTAAATATCGTGACGCATCATCAACGAACCCAAGCAAAAACACGCGTCCTTGAAGATTGTGTAGCCCAACAAGTGTCTCAAGTCGCTCTTTTTCTTCACCGCCACCGAGAATGAAATAATAAAGATTTGGGTTTTCAGGCATCAATTTTGTAAATGCTTCAATTGCGTAAGTTAAACCCTTGCTTTTGTGGAGCTCGGCAATAGTGCCAACGATGAACGCATTTTCGGGGACGTGGATATTTGCTTTTGCAAATAGATGGAGACGAGCCTCATTGCGCAATAGAAAACTAGGCTCCTTGATTCCATTTTTAATAACCGAAATTTTGCTAACTACAAACGGCCATCCAGCTGTGTTATTTCTAACCGCATTAGACACAGCAATAGTTTCGTGTGAGAGAATCACCGTAACCCATGAGAAAAATTTAATAATGAGCTTTTGCCACGTTGGACGCTCTTCATTAAACGCCCAACCGTGAGCCGTGAAAATTATTTTCTGCACACCCGCGAGATGGGCAGAGATAGCGCCCACTCCTCCAGCTTTCGCGCTGTTCAAATGCGCCACATCCGGCTTCTCCTTGCGAAACATTCTCCACAATTCAAAAAATGTTGTAATGTCGCTCAACGGATTTACATCACGCGCGAGAGAAAAAATAGGGAGGACACGAATATTCTCTGCTTGAAGTTTTTGAATGAGGATACCTGACCCGCCAAGCGCCACCGCGACATCAAATTGATCTTTAGGAAGACCAGTCGCAAGGTCAAAAACATATTTTTGCGCCCCGCCGAAATTGGACTTGGTAATAACAAATAATATTTTCTTTTTCATGAATTATAAAATTATAACATCTTTCCGTGCAAAAAAGCTCCGGCTTTTTCTCATTACGTTTCCCCGAAAAGGACCGTCCTTTCTAAAAAGGACGGTCCTTTTCGGGGAAACGTAAACATAGCAATAGAACGCGATCGCGTTCTATTGCTATGTTTACGTTTATGGCTGTGTTCAAGCCACTGAACATAATTGACAGCTGATTGAGGCGAATCATTGTTTGTGCTAGGCTTACGAGAGCCTGTCATCAAAAGTCTAACCGCGCATATTGAGAATAATACTTCTGCATATACGCAGGCGCTTGTCTGTCAAAACCTTAAAATATCTGCTACAAAACACGCATCTCTCGTCGACTGATCTCGATACGACTCCTCAAGCTTCTCGTTTTTCGCTAGAAATTTTAAGGTTTTGACTAGACATTAGACTTTAGGCAGACTCTCAACTATGAAAATCCTAAATCGTCGCGAGCCCATCATATTATTTGCTGGGGACTTAATGGCGTTTTTTATAGCGCTTTGGGTTGCTCTAGCGCTTCGTTATGGGGCTGTACCATCCTCTGCCCTTTTGTCTCAACACTGGGTGCCATTCTCTTTTCTTTTCGTATTATGGATATTTGTGTTTTTTGTAGCAGGATTGTATGAAAAACACACTCTTGTTTTCAAAGGCAAGCTTCCGTCGCTCATTTTAAACACTCAAGTTGCGAACTCGCTTCTCGCTGTTGTCTTCTTTTATCTGCTTCCGTCGTTTGGTATTACACCAAAAATAGTTCTTGCGGTTTACCTTGTCGTATCATTCCTCCTCATTATTATTTGGCGCGTATCTATTGTTCCTCATTTTGGTTTTCGCCATCGTGAAAATGCAATCCTAATAGGCGCTGGAGCAGAAATGCAAGAGCTCAAAGAAGAAATGAACGGAAACGAGCGTTACAATCTCAAGTTTGTTTCGTCGGTAAACTTAAATCAGCTTGACGGCATCGCTTTTCAAGAGGAGGTAGTTGAAAAAATATACAGCGAAAGCGTAACATCCGTTGTCATTGATTTAAAGCACGAAAAAGCAGACGCGATTTTACCGTCGCTTTACAACCTTATTTTTTCAAACGTGCGTTTTTTGGATATGTACAAAGTGTATGAAGAAGTTTTTGACAGAGTTCCTCTTTCGCTCGTTGGCTACAATTGGTTTTTGGAAAATATTTCATTCTCACCGCACACAATGTATGACACATTGAAACGAATGATGGATGTCGCAATAGCGAGCGCTCTTGGTATTGTGTCTCTCATTTTTTACCCATTTGTGTTTGTCGCAATCAAATTTGAAGATGGAGGTCAGGTTTTCATTACACAGGAGCGCATCGGCGCGGGGAATCGCATTATTAAACTCTGGAAATTTCGCAGTATGCGCGGTAGCGACGCGGGGAAGTGGGTGACCGAGGGTGATGACCGCATCACACGTGTCGGTAAATTTTTGCGCAGGAGTCGTATAGACGAACTCCCACAACTTTGGAATATTATTCGCGGGGACATGTCGCTCATCGGGCCTCGCCCAGATATTGTGGCGATGGGCAAAAAGCTAGCAGACGAACTTCCATATTATACAGTGAGGAACCTCATCAAGCCGGGTCTCTCTGGCTGGGCGCAAATAAAACAAGATATCGCTCCTCAATCATTGGAAGAAACACGAGAGCGTCTCGCATACGATTTGTATTATCTAAAAAACCGTTCATTCATCCTTGACCTCACAATTGCGCTCAAGACTATGAAGACACTTCTTTCGCGAACGGGGAAATAAACTGCTCGGGAGCTGTCTTGTGCGGGGTACGGGTTTTTCTTGCTAGAAAATTCCTCGTGCTCGCGTCGTCACGCTCGCAAGTCCCCGCACAAGAGGCATCCCTCGCCAAAGTTGGGATTCAGCCATGGTTGAATATTAGGGTTGTTCTTGGATATTTTATGATATAGTAGAGCAAATATGATCACAGACACAAAAACAGGACTCGTACTTTTCATTACCGGTGGGGCGGGGTATGTCGGCGCAATGCTCGCGGAGCAGTTTTCAAAGCGCCCAGATGTAAAGGAAATTATTTGCTTGGACAAGGAAGAGGAGCCAGAAATTTTTCTTACCAATCCAAAAATCACATACATAACCGCAAACACATCTGACGGCACATGGCAAGAAAAAGCGCGCGCTAAAAACCCCGATATTGTAGTGCACACTGCATGGCAGATTCGCGAAATGTACGGCGACAAAGAAAAGCAGTGGAAGTGGAATGTAGACGGCTCGCAAGCAATTTTTGATTTTGCATTTTCAATGCCGAGCGTAAAAAAGCTCGTGTACTTTTCTACGGTAGCTTCATACGGCTCGTATCCTGACAACACTATAAATCACTTTTTTACAGAAGCGGAACCATTTAGAAAGACCGACTATTTGTACGCTGAGGAAAAGCGTATTGTTGAAGAGAATCTCCTAAATACATACAAGACAGCAAAGGAGAAAGCCAATGTTGGACTGCAGGTGTTCATTATCCGCCCTGCAGCAATCACTGGTCCTCGCGGTCGCTATGCGCGTATTCGCTTCGGGCTTCAGTCTGCGCTTTCTGGCTCGCTAAAAGGTCAGAAGTCATTTGTTTATGACATGGTATCGCTTATGGTCTCTTGGGTCCCCGTAACGCCAAAATGGCTTCGCCAATATACACACGAGGACGACATTACTGATATGGTGGGGCTTTTCTCATTTAATAATTTGAAGGGCGATTACGAGGTTTTTAACGCCGCTCCTCCTGGCCCTGCAGTGCTCGGCCATGATATGGCGAAAGCAGTAGGGAAGAGGATTCTTCCGATACAGCCGTGGATGGCGCGACTCGCTTTTTTTTGGTTCTGGCACATCACGCGCGGACGTATCCCCACATCAAAAGGTAGTTGGAAAGGGTATTCGTATCCGATAGCGGTAGATGGTTCAAAAATCACCAAGCAATACGGATTCAAATATAAATACGAATCTGGTGAAGCGTTTGTGAAAAATACAGGCAGGTACGAAACTGATGCGCATAAGTAAGGAGCCCAAAGGTCCGGCCTTTATGGGCCCGAACCCAAGGCCGAACCTTTATGAATTTAAACATCATGAATCATGAATGAAACAATATTCAATTATCTTTATGGTTTTGCGCACAAAAGCCCATGGCTTGATTCTGTGATTAGTTTTACAGCTGAGTGGTATGGGCTAATAATACTCACCGTATTATTTGTGTATCTTTTTAAACATAAAGATAATTTTAAAAAAGGGGTTAGGGATGTTGTTGTGGTGAGCGTTACCGCAGTTTCTGCGTGGTTCATTGCGCACTTTTTCAAAGATGTTTTCCACACGCTTCGCCCGTTTGATGTGAGTTCGGCAATAACTCCGCTTGTTTTAGAGAGTGGATATGCATTCCCGTCTGGCCACGCGACATTTTTTATGGCGCTCGCGTCGTCGCTTTGGTTTTATCACAAGCGGCTCGCAATATTTTTTGGCATTTCTGCGGTCCTTATCGGGCTCGCTCGCGTTTCCGCAGGCATCCACTGGCCAGTAGACATTCTTGGCGGACTATTCTTCGGCTACGCAATAGGCACCACGCTTCACAAACTCATTGTCTCAATGACTGAGAAGATTGGCAAGTAGTAATACATAGTAATTGCTTATGGAAGATTACGGGGTGGTGTGATACCGACAGAAGAACCCCCGCCCCTACCATCTATTCGTGGTTGTAACGACGAATAGATGGTAGGGGCGGGGGTGTAACAATTGCGCGAACTAAAAAAATTTGCCCACATATGTTTTTACTTTGAGTGGATATCCCCCCGCACCTACTTTTACATAATGGCTAGGTCTTGTTAAAGTTATCCACAGCGAGCCCTAAAAAATGACAATATAGACTATACAAAAAGCAGGTGTGGGGGTATACTTAAACAGTGGAACCAGAAATCACAATACCAGTTTCTATCAAGAGGAAGTTTTTAATAATCGCGGCGGTCGTTGTTTTGGTTGGGTTAGCATCTGCTCTGGGATATCTTTTTATGCAAAAAGATATCCCACTACCATTGCAAGAGGAAAATGCTTCCTTGCCAGTCAAAACTCAAGCGCAAATAGCGCAAGAAAAACAGATTGCGGAAATGGTACAGGCAATTCCAAAAGATACAATGACTCAAGCAGAGAAAAGCCAATTGGTAAAAAGTATCCCTAAGAAAACTACCATAACAGCTGAGGAACAAGCGAAGCTTATTCAATCAATCCCACTTAGTACTACTCAATGATTTTAATATTATTATGAAAACACAATTATTCGATGCTCTAAAAGTTTCTGTTCTCGCTGTCGTCATTTCTTTTGGACTCAGTTATGCTTTTGCATGGACGGCTCCAACGGCAACTCCACCTACTGGAAATGTTTCCGCGCCTATAAATACGGGTGCTGGTTTGCAAACAAAGTATGGGAATCTTACCGTAGCAAACCTTGGAACTAATTCCATAATAGTTTCTGGTAGTGCAACCATTAATGACGTGTATATTACATCCATCGGGAAATGGGCATCAGAGTTATACCCTGTCAATCTTGTTAATGGACAACATACTGTTTCCCAGTGTTCTGGACTCGGTGGATCCTCAGTTGATATCGGAGGAGGAAATAAATTGTGTAAATTTGCTAGTGCGTCCTGTCCAGTTGGCTGGGCGAAATATGGTAATTGGTCAACAACAAGCAACACAAATGTGAATTATGAATTAAATACCGTAAATGGTGACATAAGAGGTAAGTGCAAGAGTGAATATCGTGTATGCTCTTCTGGTAGTCATATATTTTCAAACACAACAAAGGAAACTGTAGTATGCCAAACATGGGATAAAAACGAGTGGTGTCAGGATAATGAATACGCCAGCGCAACTGCTGTTATTACAGAAACCGGCTGTTATTAATTGATACGTAGAGAGTTCTGACGGACGAAATGACGGGGAAATGGGGACAGCCACCATTGTTTCAGGAATTGTGTGGTGTAATATGACGTAGACGAAATGGGGACAGCCACCATTGTTTCAGGAATTGTGTGGTGTAATATGACGTAGAATAGGTGTCAGATACATTTATCTCATTGCACATAACTAGGGTTTTAAATACAGTCAAGATGTACAAAAGGTACATCTTGACTGTATTTAAATATTATGAGAATCATTTCCTCAACCGCAATGCGCAAAGATATTGCCGAAATAATCAACGAGGTCAAGTATACTGGTCAGGTTTTGGTGTTGGACGCAGTAATAGGAACGAAGCAATCCTTATGAAGTACCCAAGCCACATAAATTTGAAGCTAGGTGAGATAACGAACATAAATGCAAATTCGGCAAGTTTCGATTTTCTTAAGGATGAGCCCGATCTTTATTAGCGACGTAGAGCGAGAGAAATGAGAAAATAATCTTTCTAATTTCCGAGCCGAGGAGCTAATATAGGTCAATATCGCGTGGTCTCTGCGTCCAAGACGTGAATTTGCTAATTCAGCCACGCTTCTGTATGAGCGAAGCGAATTCCATGTATTACCCTGAGGTCTCTGCCGCAAGGGCATATATTTCTTCGCAGGAACCAAAAAAGAAGGAACAAACTGATGTACTACTAATTGTCCGCACAAATAAAGGATTTATTGCAACATTGCTCAAAGCAGACTCAGTTGTACGTGTTTCTAAAATTGCGACGCTTGATAAGAAAATTATGCTCGGCACTCTCGGGGTTGTGAGCAATGATACTAGCAATGGAATTGACGCAAGGATTCGAATTTTATTTGGAATATAGCTATTTCTATTGCAAAACGCTTTAAAATCTGTAGAATGAATCCATTATGTGGAAAACAAGAATCTGGGCGCTACTTTTACTGATTATAGGCGCAGGAATTGGGTATTTTATTTACGCTTCTGAGCCAAAGCTACACGAGGGCAAAACAGTCAACGGACAGGCTTTTGCGGAAAAGTTTCCGTTCAGGCTCGGCCTTGATTTGTCGGGCGGAGTTCAGCTTGTTTATCAGGCGGATGTAACTTCGGTAAAGCCGGGTGAGGTGAAAAACGCGATGGACTCGCTCCGCGATGTTATTGAGCGTCGCGTAAACACATTCGGCGTTTCAGAGCCGATTGTTCAAATAGAAGAAAAAGGCGGGATAACTGGCCCAGTAGAAGAGCGTCTCCTTGTAGAGCTTCCTGGCATAACTGATGTGAAAAATGCAGTTGCAATGATTGGGCAAACTCCAAAGCTTGAGTTTATGACAGAGCGCTCAAAAGCAGAAATTGACGCATACAACAAAGCGATAGAGAAACTTCAGGCAGATCAAGAAGCAGGGAAGCCACTCAATGTTCCTGCAGTCGTTCTCTCTGGTCCATATCAGCCGACAGAGCTCAATGGTCGCTTCCTAGAGCGCGCGGTGCTTGAGTTTGATCAAACAACACGCGAGCCTATTGTGTCTATTGTTTTCAATAAACAGGGCTCGGATTTGTTTGCGGAGCTAACTAAAGCAAATGTAGGCAGGACAATCGCTATTTACCTTGACCGCGAGATGGGGAACCCAGAGCCAATCTCCGCGCCTGTTGTTCGCGAAACAATTCTCGGTGGCAAGGCGCAAATTACTGGAAAGTTTACTGCCATTGAAGCAAAAACCCTCGTTGGTCGTCTAAACTCCGGAGCTCTTCCAGTAGACAAGCTTGAACTACTTTCAACGCAAACAATCTCTGCGCCTCTTGGAGCGCAGGCTTTAACTGCAGGTATATGGGCGGGGGTGTGGGGGCTTGTGATTGTAGCGGTATTTTTAGTTCTTTGGTACCGTCTCCCAGGGTTAGTGTCAGTTGTTGCTCTTGCGATCTACGTAGTCATGATGCTTACACTATTTAAATTCTTTGGTGTTACTCTTACCGCGGCTGGTATTGCAGGCTTCATCCTCTCTATAGGTATGGCTGTTGATGCGAACATCCTTATCTTTGAGCGCACAAAAGAAGAGCTACGCAAGGGTCATGGTGTTCACGAGGCTATTCGCGAAGGGTTTGCTCGCGCATGGACATCCATTCGTGATTCAAACATTTCAAGTATAATAACAGCAGTAATTTTGTTCTGGTTTGGCACGAGTTTGATCAAAGGGTTTGCGCTCACATTTGGTATTGGTGTTATTGTTTCAATGTTCACCGCAATCTCTATCTCGCGCACACTTCTCTTTGCATTGCCATTTAGCGGGCATGGGTCGTTTGTAAGAGCCTTATTCGGAAGTGGTTTTATCAAATTAAAATAACTAATATGTTTATTGTTACCTACCGTAAAATTTTCTTCACCATTTCAATCATTGCGATTGCAATCTCTTTCTACGCAATGGCAACAAAGGGTTTCAATGCAGGCATAGATTTCAAAGGTGGCTCAATTATTGAAGTATCGTACTTGCCAGTCGGAGCCTCGGCGCAGGTAGGCGATAAACAAAGGCCTGACATTGAGACCCTAACAAAGGCGCTTAACGAGACTGGTTTTGAAGGATCACGTATTCAAATGGCAGGCGAGAATGACGTTATTGTAAAGACCCGCGCCCTTTCAGAAGAGGATCGCCAAAAACTCACGAGCACTATTGCATTCAGCGGATTCACAATGGAGGAGAAAAAGTTTAGTTCAATCGGACCTACCATTGGCGCAGAACTTCGCACAAAGGCTTGGTACGCTATCGCCCTCGTTATCCTCGGCATCGTTTTATTTATCGCGTACGCATTTCGCCATGTGTCAGAACCAATCCCATCATGGAAGTACGGCATGATTACAACTGCAACACTTCTTCACGACATCATCGTTCCCGCAGGAGTGTTTGTATGGCTCGGCAAAGAAGTAGACTCACTTTTCGTGATTGCCCTTCTAGCTATTATGGGCCTTTCCGTGCACGACACCATTGTTGTGTTTGATCGCATACGCGAGAATTTGAAACTAAAAATTTCCAATGACTTTGCAACAACTGTCGGCACATCACTTCGTCAGACATTCACACGCTCTATCAATACTTCAGTAACAACAATGCTCGTCCTTGGCACACTGTACTTCTTCGGCCCCACATCCACAAAAGACTTCTCGCTCATCCTCTGGCTTGGTATCGCAGTCGGTACATACTCATCAGTATTCATCGCATCACCACTTCTTGTGTTGATGGAGAAGCGCCAGGCCCGTTAGAGGTCGCGAACCTGTCAGCCCCACTTGAGCTCATTGAGTAGTTTGGTGAAAGCGGTCGGGGGGCTCGCAGTGTGTCCCAGTTTTAATGGGAATACAGAATAGGGATAAGTCTTCAGAGTAACAGAAAAAAACGGGATTAATCCCGTTTTTTTCTGTTCTATTTTTCAGGTCGTATTTAGTAAATTGTTTTTTTGGGATGCATCATCCTTTCTTTTTCGAGCTCCAACTCTTTAATTTCGGCCTTAACTATACCCATAAGTTTTGTGTAAGCATCTTTTGATGCTGTTGGTTTTTCCACACTTTCCTGCGCAACGGTTCCCAGCTCTCTTTTTTTGTTATCGATTTGCTTATCAATTTTAAAAAAATGCTCTGTTTTTTGAGTGTAATTCTCAAATTGTGGTTCCGTTCGCACCTTCTCCATAGGGATGTGACTATGTTCATGTTTGAGTTGCTGGTTGCTTAGGTTTTCATTCATTTATTAATTATATATCTGTTTTGATAAAATGCCAAAAATTAGCAATAAATAGCCTTCAATAATAGTATTTTTCGTAATTTTACCCATAAAAATAAAGGCTGAATATCCCCTTGACTTCCTTTGGGCGTAAGTATATACTGCCAGAGCGCTTATAGAAGAGGCGCTTTTGTTTTCAGGCAAAATACCGTGGAAACAATGACGAACCTTGACAATTACATAATGTAAACATCTACGAGATTGTTTCGACTTTTCAGGTCGCAACAATCTCACAAATTGGATTGCAAGTCCAAGTAAAAAAGATTTGTTCAAACTTAGCAGTTGAATAAATTTGTGAGTTAATCTTATCTCCAATTACACCTCCGCGTTTTACAAAAAATATCGGCTGCGACTTTGAGAAAATTTTTGATGAATCTCGATTCACCTCGAATTTTTCTTTTCGTCTCGCACGAAATTTGTTGTAAAACTATACGAAGGATTTAATTGGAGATAGGATAAAATTTCCAATGGAATTTGGAACAAGAGTATTTTTTCTTTTGTTCCGTTCTTGAGAGTTAATTAAACGCTCTTTTTAAGAGAGTTTGATCCTAGCTCAGGATGAACGCTGGCGGCGTGGATAAGGCATGCAAGTAGAACGCCGAGCACCACTTTGTTTCTAATTTTCTCAGTTTAAGGTTAAAGTTTTAAAAATCTATTTTAATGAGAAGTGATTGGAGCTGAAGTGGTGCTCGGAGTTGCGAACGAGGTAGTAATACATAGGTACAAACCCCAGAGTCAGGAATAACCTACCGAAAGGTAGGCTAATACTTGATGGTCCCGCAAGGGTAAAGATTTATCGCTTTGGGATTGGCCTGTGCAGTATCAGCTAGTTGGTAGGGTAATGGCCTACCAAGGCAATGACGCTTAGGAGAGCTGAGAGGCTGACCTCCACCGATGGTACTGAGACACGGACCATACACCTACGGGTGGCTGCAGTCGAGAATCTTCCGCAATGGACGCAAGTCTGACGGAGCGACGCCGCGTGATTGATGAAGTCTTTCGGGATGTAAAGATCTTTTATGTAGGAGAAAGTTTTGATAGTACTACATGAATAAGGGGTTGCTAAACTCGTGCCAGCAGCAGCGGTAATACGAGTACCCCAAGCGTTATCCGGAATTATTGGGCGTAAAGGGTATGTAGGTTGTTATGTTAGTCTTTTGTCAAAGCCTTCGGCTCAACCGGAGAATTGCGGGAGAAACGGCATAACTAGAGGGCGCGAGAGGTTTGCGGAACTCATGGTGTAGGGGTGAAATCCGTTGATATCATGGGGAACACCAAAAGCGAAGGCAGCAAACTGGCGCGTTTCTGACGCTGAAATACGAAAGCGTAGGTAGCGAATGGGATTAGATACCCCAGTAGTCTACGCCCTAAACGATGATATCTAGCTATTCGGAGTATCGACCCTCTGAGTGGCACAGCTAACGCGTTAAGATATCCGCCTGGGAAGTACGACCGCAAGGTTAAAACTCAAAGGAATAGACGGGGACTTGCACAAGCGGTGGATCAGGTGGCTTAATTCGATGGTAAACGAAGAACCTCACCAGGGTTTGAAACTCATAGGAAAGACCTAAGAAACTAGGTAACTCCGCAAGGACTTATGAGCAGGTGATGCATGGCCGTCGTCAGTTCGTGGTTTGAACTGTCCCCTTAAGTGGGTCAACGAACGCAACCCTCGTTGTCTGTTATACGTGTCAGACGAGACTGCCCCCGCCAGAGCGCACTTCGTGCGGAATTATAAATGTAAAATTTTTAATTTTTAAATAATGTTTTAATTCTTAAATTAAGAAATTAGAAGAATTTGTTTAAAAATTTGAAATTTGAAATTCAACGTAAGTGAAGCGCGTTGTGGCGGGGGAGGAAGGAGAGGATGACGCCAGGTCAGCATGTCCCTTTGATACCCTGGGCTGCACACTTGATACAATGGTCACTACAACGGGTCGCGACGAGGTAACTCTGAGCTAATCCTAATAAAGGTGGCCCCAGTTCGGATTGAGGGCTGAAACTCGACCTCATGAAGTTGGAATCGCTAGTAATCGCGGGTCAGCTATACCGCGGTGAATACGTTCTCAAGTCTTGTACTCACCGCCCGTCAAGTCAGGGGAGCCGTGAGTACCCGAAATCCCAGCTAGTCTGGGCTTAAGGTAAGCATGGTAACAAGGACTAAGTCGTAACAAGGCACGGCTAGCGGAAGCTGGTCGTGAATCAATTCAAAATATAAAATGTACCATTGGCTCTCGTAGTCAAGCGTATAATGAATTGGTCGGTTTTTTCCGCAAGGAATTAAGATAATGGTTCTCCTATCTCAAAAAGGAACTCCCTCACAAGAAGGGTTACTTGTGACCAAGACCTAACTTAATCGCCTGTTTTTCGAAACGGACGGTGAAGTTAGGCGAAGAACGGAACAAAAGAAAGAATACTCACTTGTCCGCTTAAGTTTTCTGATTAAAGGTTTATGGCAAAGCCACGAATTTGCTAATTCGAAAATTTTGGTAGATATGAACGGCAATCCAGTTTGAATAGATTTTACATATTGTAGTTGATCAATGGCAGGAAAAAGCCGAGGGAATACCTTGGTTTTTTCCTGCCCGAAAGTCATTGACTTTTCCTACTAACTATGCTACGCTTGTTTTAGCTCAATCACAAAGGAGTAGGTCATGAACAAGAAATCGTTTGCTCTTGTCGCAGTTGTTATTGGGGTGTCGTTTCTGGGTCTAGAGGCATATCTCGACCGTCCAACGGTAGAGGTGTCGGTGGACACAGGACATTGTGTTCGCGCATACGGACCAAATGGCCCGATGACGTGCGAGGAAGCAATGAGTGGGTCCCACGAGCAGGTGCCCGTTGGGTCAAAGAAAAAGTTTTCCCGTACAATAACATGGTAAACAAAACAGCCGGCCACTCTATGAGTGTCCGGCTTTTAATTTATGAACTATCGATTGAGCTTACCTTGTTGCGCACGGAGAATTGTTTTTCTTCGCGCATCCCAAAAAAGTTTCCTCCCGAGCGGAGTCAGTTCACGCTTGGCTTCGTTCGTCTTTTTCTCGTACGGCATTTCCTTTGTGAAAAAAGAGACAAATTTCTGAAACGGCAGTACAAAATTTTTAATTAACATAATCCACACGCCCCCTTTATAATGAACTATAAATTTTAAAACAACTTTCCCGAGATAAACATATTGTTTATGCTGATGTGGCGACCTCATCGTCTTGCGCATCCAAAATTGTTTGTTCGTCGGATAGAGCGTGGTTTATATTTGCCTATCATCTTACCGTACTTTTTTTCCAACGTAGCGTAGCGTGTTCGACAAGGATAAAATTGCACTGCGGTGGGAAGAGCGAGTTTAAGCAGTTGGAGAACAAGGATCCTCATAAGACCTCCTTTATGTTGACCAGCCATTTTGCTGAAAGAATTGCCTACGGCGACACTTCTCTTCTTTTACGTCGCGCGCAATTCTGCGCCTTTCTCTTCTGTCGCTACTTCTTACAGCCCTGTCCTTTCCCTTGTTGATTTCAGATTGTGATGGTCGTGTTACGGCAGGAGCTTTTTGCTTGCGCGCCCACCCAGCTTTTCTCCTTATTTTTACCGCGAGCCTTTTAAAACAA
>PCUO01000005.1:0-147 GCA_002771015.1 Candidatus Yonathbacteria bacterium CG17_big_fil_post_rev_8_21_14_2_50_43_9 | reverse complement strand
TATGTTTTTTGATACCTTCATCACAATACCACACGAATAGCGTTATTTCAAATCCCGTTGCGTAATAGGGAGTTTTCTGTTATATTCGTTCTGTTATGCGCGCGTAGGAGTATTGAAAATTGATTGGTTGGCAAAGTGCGCGTGTAG
>PCUO01000008.1 GCA_002771015.1 Candidatus Yonathbacteria bacterium CG17_big_fil_post_rev_8_21_14_2_50_43_9 | reverse complement strand
TCAAAAAAAGCTTTCAGACGCTGTGGTAAAGGAGGCAAATAGGCAAAAACTATTTAATAGTATTACAGATAATGGAGCAGGAGGTATTTCGTGTTCAGTAGCCGAAATGGCTAAAGAGTGTAGTGGTTGTGAAGTGAACTTGGATAAAGTACCCCTTAAATATCCCAATTTGTCACCGTGGGAGATCTGGATTTCAGAATCTCAAGAGAGAATGACACTTGCAGTTCCCCCAGTTAAGTGGCTTAGATTTAAAAAACTTATGGAGAGTAGGGGAGTAGAAGTTGCTAATATTGGTAAATTTAGTAGTACTGGAATGTGCACCGTTTGGTACAAAGACCGAAAAGTAATGGATTTAAGCATGGATTTTTTACATGATGGTCTACCAATTAGACCTATGCAAACTAGCTTTATAAGAACAAGGTATAAAGAACCAAAAATAGCTCATAATAAAAACTTAAATAAAGAAATATTACAGATGTTGGGAAGGGTAAATTTGACAGGGTTTGAATTTATTTCTACACAGTATGACCACGAAGTACAGGCAAGCTCGGTTCTTAAGCCTTTGCAAGGGAAGGGAAGAGTAAATGGAGAAGCAGCGGTAATAAAACCTGTTTTTAATTCTGATAGAGGAGTAGTGTTATCGCATGGGCTTTGCCCTTCGTATAGTGATATAGATACATATCATATGGCAGCTTGTTCTATAGATACAGCTGTTAGAAATGCGGTAGCGGTGGGCGCTAATATTGATTACTTGGCATTACTGGATAATTTTTGCTGGTGTAGCTCAAGTGATAAAGCACGGCTAGGACAGCTAAAAAGAGCAGCTGAGGCTTGTTATGATACGGCAGTTTCTTATGGCACCCCGTTTATATCTGGTAAAGACAGCATGTTTAATGATTTCAAGGGTTATGATGATAAAGGTAATCCAACCATAATCTCTATCCCCCCTACTTTACTTATATCCTCTATTGGTGTCATTGAGGATATATATAAAGTAGTAAGCTTAGACTTTAAATTTGCTGGTGATTACGTCTATTTACTTGGAGAGACAAACGATGAGTTGGGTGGCAGTGAGTATTATTCGATGCTTGATGAGATCGGAAATAATGTGCCAAGGGTCGATGCCGCAAGAAACAAGAGGCTTTACAGGGCATATTACAGAGCCATACAGAAGA
>PCUO01000030.1 GCA_002771015.1 Candidatus Yonathbacteria bacterium CG17_big_fil_post_rev_8_21_14_2_50_43_9 | reverse complement strand
AATCTGGGAAATCATATATAGTGTGTCCACATATGCCAATTATCAAATCAGCAAAACGCAATATTCGTGGTTCTGCGCGCAAGGCTGTTTACAATGCCCGCCGTAGCAAAGCTATGAAAGAGGTCGTAAAAGAAGTGCGCGAGCTAGTATCCTCAAAGGACAAAAAGTCCGCAGAGGCCCTTCTTTCAAAGGCCTACAAAGCAATAGACAAGGCAGCAAAGGGCAACACTATTAAGAAAAATACCGCTGACCGCAAAAAGTCTCGACTCGCAAAAGCGGTTAAGAAAATCGCGTAACAAAAAACCCAATCTCTTGAAAAGATTGGGTTTTTTGTTAATATACACCTGTATGAATAATATTCTTCCAGAAGAGGCGCAAAAAGTTATCCAAAGTGGTAAAGCCGTTGTTATTGATGTGCGGACACCAGCAGAATTTGCTGACGGACATATCCCAGGGGCAAAAAATTTTGACATATATGACAGCGGTTTTACCGAGATGATACGCGCGCTTCCGCCAAGTGTGATCTATATAGTGAACTGCCAAAGCGGTGGACGCTCGTCAAAAGCCTGCGCAAATATGCAGGAGTTTGGTCTCGTGGGAGCAATGAACCTAGATGGGGGAATTACCGCATGGAAGAAGGCAGGGTTTCCAGTGGAAGGGTACTGATATATGAAAGATTACAGCCAAATAAAGTAGGTTTTAAATAAACAAAATATTGTACATAGTGACCATGGAATTGTAAGGAATTTTTTGGCGTCGTTTTCTTTTACAAAGCGTCAGCAGTTGGTGGAGATATTTTTAGGTTTCCCGGAGAAAAATAGCCTATTTATTGATTTACTTAAAAAGAAAATAGAATTTGAAAAGAATCCCACCGAGACGCTCTCCGCGGAAATTTTAAAAATTGAGGATAAGGAGATTAAGAAACTAATGAATGAGCTGAAATAAATATGTTAGAAAATATTTTTACAGCCAAGCAAGAAAAACCTCCAGAGGAGTCTTTAGAAGAAGTACGAGCAGATTTTGAAGAAAAAGAATACACCATAATAAAAAAAGTACTGATTTTTTGGAGAAAGCAGAGCCGGAGAAATTTAGGAACAAGGCAGCGAACCTACTTCTCGCTTTTTCTTTGTTTGCTGGAGCGTCGTCTGCTTTTGCTGGCGAACAAAATAATAATAAGGAAAATTTGCCTGAAATGGGTACGGAGCAGGCTTTTCAAGTTGCAGAAAAAAGTGGAGTAAAAAATCAAATTGCAGATTTCGATTGGGCAAAAATTGCTGATAAAATTAAAATTTCGATTGGGCAAAAGAATGAAAAAATAAATGAATTTAGTGGATAAGCAATTGCGGCTACTTGGTATGGTGGAATAACTAGTGGTGTGACAGGAAAGGATTCAAAATTTTATAAAGGGGTAACCACAGAGGACGCATTCAATGCATATTATGTCGCTAGTGGAGCAATAAATTATTCACAAAACTCCTCTGAGTTTTTTAACAATCTTAAAGGGTTTTCACAAAAAGGCGTCGGTCTAAATGATAAACAAAAAGCAGCCACCATGCAGTTTATAGGTGAGTAACTTAATAGAACCTATAATATGGATATGTTTACAGCAGATACTCATGTTCAGGTTTTAAACGATAGCATGTTTAATGCGTTGAAAGATAGTTTTGATAATTATGGTAAGCCGACTGTTAAGTCTGGGGTATGTGGCAACATTCATAAGTTCCTTACTTTAACAGCAGAAAGCATGGGGATAGAAGCATGGATTCAGAGCGGGTCACTTCAGGGTGGCGCTCATATATGGTCTGGCATGGTCATAGGAAGTGGCGAGGAAAAACAAATAGTTTTTCTTGATGAGGGAATGCTGATACCAACAGGAACATTAAAGATCTTTACAGTGGGTATGTGGCCACTGACGCAATCATTACACGGCTGGCTGGTGAGTATATTGATAAAAAACAATTAACAAATGCAGAATATGGAGAATTTCTGCTAAACTTTGGCGCGACCCTTGAATGAGCAGTAAGGATTCCTGTGGGGGGGGGGAGCCTTAAAAAGTGGGGCTATTGAAGGAGGGGTTGGCGCAAGATTAATATATTTAGATCCTAATAATGTCGGGAATATTTATGTTGGAGCCTCAGAAGTTTTACGTGGGCAGGTTAGTGATTTTCAGGATTAGAAGGCGATAGCCAAAGAAGCAACAAAAAATTTTTTTGTTGGAGGGTCTGTAAACGTTTTTGAGGGGGATGTTATAAGTATGGAGGTTGGTAAGAAAAACCTTGACAGTGGGGAAAGTTTTAGTGTCCAAGGCGGAGTTGAAGGAGAAAAATTCAAAGGAAGTGTAGGTTATGAAAAGAATCATTCGGGTTACGAAAGATTTATACCATCATCAGAAAAAATTGAAGTTAGTGTTAGTTACAAGAGTGGACCAAAATGGCAGGTAGATTTTATTGGCGCAAAAACTACAGAAAAATATAAAGACGCGCAGAGTAATGATGTTTACAATGCGGAGGTGAAATTAAAAATGTTTCTGTGGTAGATTTGACACCTGTCTCAAAAACAGCCAAAAGAAAACACCCAGCAACTCTAGAATGGCTGTGTGTTTTCTTTTTGTTTGTGCCCTCGGCAGGAATCGAACCTGCATCGTGGGTACCGCAAACCCATATCCTATCCATTGAACGACGAGGGCATTTAAGAACAATTAACAACAAACACCTGACAATTGACTAAAAACAGAACCCACACACTCTACCACGAAATGGTGAAAAAGCAAAAAATATCTAGAACCCAATCTTCCGCATGAGGCGTTCAGGGAGGGGCTCTACTTGTGGCTCCTCGTGCAACATATGCGACAGTGACTGATGAACTTCGTCAATAACAGATTCACAGAGCGGGATGACAATATTAGGCATAAAAGTTTTTTTAGAAGTGAGGAGAATTTTTGGGTCACGGTGGAACCCTATGCTATCCTTTCCTTCAAGCACCCAAAATGACTCCAATGTCTCCCAAGGGTAAAGCCTGTTGCCGGCGAGCACTCCTTTTTTAGAAAGTCTGCACTCAAGAATTTTTGGTGGATACTTTGCGTGGAAAAGAAGGGTTCCCATGCCGAGAATAATAATTACAGAAAGGAGCATATTGCCAATGATAACAAACGCCACTGCGAGTGAGACAGAAATAATGCCAACAGCCCAGTACCAATCGGCGCTGTGCTCGCGGTGCTCGTACTCGGGCGCTGACCACGAAATCTGATAATCATATTCGTCCATTGACACAGTATACAACGTTTATGTCCAAGACACGAATCAGCTGATTCGCAACTAACAACTAAATATGAGCGTGCGTACGAAAATAAAACACGGTACAATGTTTTGATGTCAGATATCACTATCTTTATAGCATTTGGCGCAGGTATCATTTCTTTTCTTGCGCCATGTGTACTTCCTCTTGTGCCTGGGTTTATCGCATACCTAGGCGGTATTGCGCTAGAAAATAAAACTCCAGATGCTCTTGCGTCTCGGTTCGCAATGTTTCATGCGAGTTTATTTTTCGTGCTTGGTTTCACAACTGTGTTCGCTGGGCTTGGTCTTGTTCTTCATGGAGCGCTTGTTACAGTGGGACCCGAGGTTCAAATAATTCTAGCGCGTGTTGGAGGCGCCATTGTTATTTACTTTGGTCTCTATTTGATGGGGCTCGTGAAGCTTTCGTTTTTAGAGCGACCTCATATTTTTAAAGTTTACAAAAAGTTTTCTTCGCGAACTGTTACCTCGTTTGTGTTTGGAGCTGCGTTTGCAATGGGATGGACACCATGTGTCGGCGCAGCCCTAGGCGCGATTCTCGGCCTTGCTGCGCTAGCGCCAGCAAAAACATTTTTCTTGCTTGTTGCGTACGCGCTTGGTCTTGGCGTTCCATTTTTAATTATTGGCGCATTTGCTGGTGAGATTGAAAAATATCTTTCACGAAGTTTTGCGTGGGTGCAATATGTGAATATTCTTTTTGGTGGTGTCCTTGTGTGGTTTGGGGCGTTAGCCTTTACGCAAAATCTTTCAGTCTGTCGCGATGTGCTTTGGAGTTTCCCATTTTAATGGCATCATATAATAATGAAAGCTTTCAACAAGATGCTAATCGCCGTTTCTTTTTTTGGCACAGTTTTTGTGGTTGGAGTTTTTGACAAAAAAATGATGCTCATAGTTGGAGAAGGAGACCCAATGTCGGCCGCAGTTTTCTTTACACAAAGCACCACTTCCGACCAGCTTCGCTCCGCATTCGAAAATGCCTCAAGCACGAAAAAGAAATTGAATGTTTTGATTGTCCCAGGTCATGAACCAAACTTTGGAGGAACAGAATTTCGTGGCGTTCTTGAACGGGATCTAAACGCCGACCTTTCTTTGTATCTGGCGCAATATCTGGTGGAGGATGGACACTATGAAGTGGTGATGACCAGAGGAAGAGACGGTTGGAACCCGCACTTAGAAAACTATTTCACAACAAATGATGAAGAGATAAAGAATTTTGTGCGTTCACAGAAGATGGAAATGCTGAGGCTTGTTTCCGAAGGCAGAATAACAAAAACGAGTGACCCTGTCCCACACAACACCGCGCCTTCCGACGTCGCGCTCCACTTGTTCGGCATTAACAAGTGGGCGAATGAACATAAAGTTGACATCATTATTCACACGCATTTTAACGACATCGCGCCGAGAAGCACGATGGTTCCGGGCGAGTACAATGGGTTCGCTATTTACACGCCTGAGCGACAATATTCAAATTCTAAAGTTTCAATAGATATTGCGAACCATATATTTAAGAGACTTTCTAAAATGTTTCCTGTTAGCAACCTCCCCGGTGAAGACAATGGAATAGTGGAAGAGCAAGAGCTAATAGCGATAGGGAGTAGCAACACTGTAGATGGGGCAAGTGTGCTCATTGAGTATGGGTATATTTATGAATCACAGTTTAGGGCGCCAGCAGTGAGGGAGGTGGTTTTGAAAGAACTTGCGTTTCAAACATATCTCGGTATCGCGGATTTCTTTGGTGAGACATCACTAGCCGTCGGCCCGCATCAAAGCATGCTTTTGCCATACAGCGGAAACTCGCCAGTAAGCAAAACAACTTTAGCAAATACAGAAGTGCTTGCATTTCAGGCAGGGCTTCTTGCAAAGGGGTATTATCCGCCACGAGATTATTCACGAAATGATTGCCCACTATCAGGTTATTTTGGACAATGCACAAAGGCTGCCTTGGCTGCGTTTCAGCGAGAGTTAGGAATAAATGGGGAGAGTGAAATCGTCGGACCTAAGACACGCGCAGAACTCCGCAACCTTTTTGAACCAAGCTTCGTGAGTAAAATATAGTTGCTATAAACTACAAACGGAGCATCCAAAATGCTACAGTCGTAGCGGTGTGGAAAATAGACAGTATGCTTACGCGCGTAAGGAAGAAAATTTGAAATTTACGACTCCAGCGTGTCTATCGGGAATCGTAAACGATATGGCTACATTATAGCAGACGAAGGGCCACTAT
>PCUO01000033.1 GCA_002771015.1 Candidatus Yonathbacteria bacterium CG17_big_fil_post_rev_8_21_14_2_50_43_9 | reverse complement strand
AACTCCCCACACGCGAGGAACCTCTGTTTTTACGGAAGTCAAAAAATACAGAAGGAACACAAAAATACCAAAGAATCCAGTAATCAAAACAGTACTTAGAACCTTAGGGGTGATAGGCGATATAATAGCAACAATACCAAGGATTCCAGCCGCGTTTACAGCAGAGGACCCGATAAGGTCGCCTGCGCTCAATTCAGGTTTTTGCTCCAGCGCAACACGTATTCCAAACATAATCTCAGGCAAACATGTGCTGAACGCAATAGCAAAAACTCCCATAACAAATGGTGTGATTGAATATACTATGCTTGCTCGTTCAGCGATTGTGATGATAGCCTCACTCCCGCCAACTAAAAGTATAATCCCTAAAGCAAAAAGAAGAATACTTTTTGTGGCCTTGCCAATGTCCCTCTCGCGCAACTGTTTGATTTCAGCAGTATCTTCTTTGTGTTTTTTTAATACCCAATAAACATAAAAAATATAAAGTGATAAAAGTATTAAGCCATCAATTCGCGAGAGAGTTCCGTCTAACACAAGAAAAACAGGAGTACTAGCAATTGCAAAAGTTAGCATGATACGGCTTAGGGAAATATTTTCATGCAAATTCAGCGGTTTTTTGCTCAATAGAATAACAATACCCGCAACAAAGGTAAGGTTGATTATATTTGCGCCAAAGATATTACCGAGAGAGAAAGATGGAACATCACGCAGGGCAGAGCTAACTCCAACAAAAAGTTCAGGCGTGCTAGTGGAGAAAGCAACGAGGAGGAGAGACACAAGAAAAGTAGGGACATTGAATATCTCAGATATATTAAGGAACTGTTTATAGGTTATTTTTGCAGCTACAAAAATAACGAGCGCGCACGCGAGAAACCCTAGTAAGTATAAAATCATATAGTAGTATACTACCATAGTTGAATACTCATCCCCATAGAAACCAAACCTGAGGATAATCTGTGTATCCAATCAAACACAAAAAATGACTGAGTGAAACTCAGTCATTTTTTTTGGCGGATAGGGTGAGATTCGAACTCACGGTCCACTTTCATGGACGACGGTTTTCAAGACCGCTGCCTTAGACCACTCAGCCACCTATCCCTGTATTAAGGCACTTGCCCATCCTAGCAAAAATTGCCGAAAACACAATGTCTGTCGCGTGTGCTATCATATATGTATGCGTTATTTGGGAATTGACTACGGTACAAAGCGAATAGGGCTCGCTATTTCTGACGATGGGGGAACCCTTGCTTTTCCGTATGCTATTCTGGAAAACAGTAAAAGCAGTCTCGGAGAGATTAAAACTATTTGCGCGCATGAGGCTGTGGAAACAATTATTATTGGTGAATCAGTGAATTACAAAGGCGAGCCAAATATTGTAAAAAAAGTGATTGATAGATTTATTGTGGAGCTTCGCAAGATTGTGGAATTGCCCATCATAGAAGAGCGTGAATTCCTCTCTACTCAGCAAGCACGATTTTATCAAAAGAAAAGAAAGCGCGTAGACGACTCAGCCGCAGCAATCATTTTGCAAAGCTACATAGACAGAAAAAATAACAGACCAATACTAGAAACACTATGACAGAAATTACTTTTGATGAATTTAAAAAAGCTGAAATAAAAATAGGGACAATTCTTTCTGCGGAGAAAGTTCCTGATGCGGATAAGTTGATTAAGCTTATGATTAATCTTGGCGAGGAAAATCCGCGTCAGATTCTTTCCGGTATCGCTATGCACTACGAGGATCCATCGGTTCTAGTAGGCAAACAGGTTCCCGTGCTAGCAAATTTGCCTACTCGTACGATTCGCGGACTTGAAAGTCAGGGGATGGTGCTCTATGCGGTAGGGGAAGAAATTTTAACGACAGTAACCCCTGACCGCGAAATCCCAAATGGGACACCATTGCAATAATCGCTTCGCGAACAGTTGACATTTGACAACTGACAATTAACAAATGCAAAATACGAACTATTCAATAGGATGAAACAAAAATTACAGACACTAAAAGATTCCTTAAGCACCTGGGCTGTTCGTCACACGGAAGGTAAAAACGCAAGGTGGTGGCTTTTTGGGATGTCATTTGCCGAGTCATCTTTTTTCCCAGTTCCACCAGATGTGCTCCTTGTAGCTATACTTATGACTAAGGAGCGGGCGCGAGCATTCTACTATGCAACAATCACCACAGCTGGCTCTGTTCTCGGCGGGCTACTTGGGTACGCAATCGGTTATTTTTTGTTTCAAACAGTCGGTGTGTGGCTCGTTGACATATATCACCTAGAGACAGAAATGATTACAGTGCAGAAACTTTTTGCGAACAATGCGTTCTTTGCGATTTTTGTCGCGGCGTTTACGCCAATTCCATACAAGGTGTTCACTATTGCGGGAGGGCTCTTTGGTATTAGCGTTCCGACACTCATCATTGCGTCTATTCTAGGTCGCGGAGGAAGATTTTTCGCCGTAGCAACAGTAATGAAATATTTTGGCGGACACATTGCGCGCGTGTTTTACGAATACTTTAACCTTATTTCGTTCGCAGTTGTTATTGTTCTTGGAGTTATCCTCTACTCTTTCTTTTTGTAGTACTGTATACTATTAGTAATGAAGAGGAGTAAATATTATCAATTTTCACCACCCCCACTGTTTCTTCAAATGCCGGCGGTCGGTCTAGACATATCAGACGCAGCTATGCGTTTTGTTGAGCTCATTGAAAAACGAAAAGGGTTTATCATTGGCCGTTTTGGTGAGCACCAAATTCCTCGTGGAATCATAGAATCAGGGGAGGTGAAAAAACCTGCAGAACTTCGGAAAATTTTAAACGATCTTAAAAAAGCGCACAATTTGGAATTTGTTTCTGTTTCTCTCCCCGAAGAAAAAGCGTATCTTTATGATTTAAAACTTCCAGTTATGAAGTACAACAATATACGTGGAGCTATTGAGCTTGCTCTCGAGGAACACGTTCCAATAAGAGCCGATGAAGCTGTTTTTGACTATGACATCGTAAAGGAGGATGATCAAGCAATCTATGTTACAGTTGCTGCTGTTACTAGTTTGCTTGTAGATGGGTATCTTGAGGCGTTTTCTGGGTCTGGTATTACGCCAGTTGCGTTTGAAGTGGAGGCGCATTCTATTGCGCGGTCAGTTATCCCGTCATCAAACAAAAACACATTTATGACGGTTGATTTTGGTAAAACACGAACAGGTATTGCCATCGTTTCCAATGGAGTTGTGCAATTCACATCAACAATACCTGTTGGGGGAGGATCAATTACCGATGTGGTGGCAAAAAATTTAAAAATCTCATACGAAGAAGCGGAAAAAATAAAACACGAAAAAGGTATTTCCCTGGGCGATAAAAACGAGAATCTTTCTCTCGCCCTTATGACCACAGTATCAATCCTTCGTGACGAAATAAACAAACATCAAACATACTGGCAGGGGCATACTTACGACAGCGGGGAAAAGCACCCAACTATAGAAAAAATATATCTCTGTGGCGGAGATTCAAATTTAGCAGGTTTTGTAACTTACTTAGCGTCAGGGCTATCATCACCTGTTGAGCTAGCGAATGCAATGATAAATGTGAACACACTTGATGAATATATCCCAGAGATCAGTTTTAATGATTCACTTCGCTATGCCACAGCTCTCGGGCTGGCTCTGCGTCGTCCGCTATAACAAGTATCATGCTTAACATACTTCCCACAACTGAGAAAAAAAAGATATTACTGGAATACCGCCTTCGCCTTGCTGTTGTATTTACTCTTGCGCTTGGGTTCATTGTGATTGCGAGCTTGGTACTTCTTTTCCCAGCGTATCTTCTCGCGGTTTCAAAATTTAAAGCATCTGAAAATCAAGTGGTAGCACTAGAGAAAAAATACGGTAGTAGCGCGCAAGAAAAAGAAATAAGCGCGCAGATTCGCGAAATAAACAATAAAATAATACTACTCTCAAGCGGTGACACCAGCGAACGATTGTCACCAACAGAAGCAATAACGAACATATTAAATCTTAAAGGAGAACTGATAAAGATTTACACATTTGCATACGAATCAACTGCAAGCAAGGAAAGAATTGTTTTAACCGGAGTAGCAAGGGATCGTGACAGCTTGGCGAATTTTTTTGAAACATTAAAAAAATCTCCAACATTTACGAGCGTTACTATGCCGATTTCAAGTTATGTAAGGAGTGAGAATATAGATTTCTCAGTTGTTTTGGAAAGGGACACAAGGCCACCAGAGAAGAAGAAATAAAAATCAACCAGATGAAAGCAAACAAAAAAACATTATTACTTTTAGCAACAGCAACAGCATTTACACTAGCTGTTGGTTCTACGTACGCATTTTTATTTCTAGTCACAAAGAAAATAACAGCAGAGACAGCGTTGCTCGCCGAAAAGATAGACGAACTTTCTGGAAGGGAGTCGCGCACCGCATCGTCAGTTTCTATTCTACGACGCGAAGATAAAAACATACAAAAAATATCATCATATTTTTTTAAGGAGAGTGAGGTTGTGTCCTTTGCTAAAAAATTAGAGGCTCTTGGCGCGCAGTCCGGGACAAAACTCACCATAGAGGCGCTAGATCAGGGGTATACTGAAAAGACTGTCCCATTTTTAAATTTCCGAATAAAGGCGACAGGCAAGTTTGTTGACATAGAGCGATTATTAGAGCTTCTAGAAAACTTTCCTGGGAAGCTAGAATGGAAGACAGTAAGAATTGTGCGCGAGGAAATACCAACCTATGCGACTCAGGGCAATTCTACAGCAAAAAAAATCGTGACAACAAATGAGCCAGAATGGAAGGCAGAAGTATTTTTAGTAGCGCTTAATTTTACCAATCAATAAAATGCAAAAAAAAGACTGGAAAGCCGAATTCAAAAAACTAACCTACTCAAATGGCTCAGATGCTCTTAAAATGGAAATAACTCCATACCGAGACTGGAGAATCCTTACCATTTTATCTTTTGTTGGGCTCGTCTTGGCAGGCGGTTATAATGTATATGTTATTATTCAAATCAATCGCGATAGTTATTATGTTGCTCAGCCAAAATCCACCGGCGTCGCGAATTTCAACGAAGAAGGGCTTGCAAAAGTCATTACTAGCATTGATGAAAAAGCAACCAATTTTGAAAATGCAATAACAGAAACTAGGACAGCAGTTGACCCTTCTTTATAGTGTTGGTAGAGTCTATAAAGTTCATAAGGTTGTGAGTTTGAGAGTTACTTCCCGACTTTTGGCTTTGGACTAGTCTTATGCCCCTGTAGTTGTTATGCTTAGCCCAATAAAGTAAGCACTTGGGTAATCTCTTGAAGAGTAGGTTAAAATATAAATATGCCCCTGTAGTTCAATGGATAGAACTGTGGAC
>PCUO01000040.1 GCA_002771015.1 Candidatus Yonathbacteria bacterium CG17_big_fil_post_rev_8_21_14_2_50_43_9 | reverse complement strand
ATTCCGATGATCGCAATGACGACGAGGAGCTCTATAAGGGTAAATCCTTTATTTTGTCTATTCATATTATTTTGTTGTGGCCCCATTAGGAGGTAGTGTCATCGCGCGCTGTATCTCTTGCCGAGAGGGCATATACGGTTTCTCTTTCCCACCAAAAAACAAAAACATTGAGACGATAATCGCCAGCACCGTAAACCCCAAAAGTACATAGTGTGCCTGCTCCTCGTCCTTGATCAACCCGCCGGAATACTTCATCGCCCATTGTGTGAGTTTTGAACCTGCTCGTTTGTATTGCGAGCGTTGCACTGAGTCAATATCAAACTGAATATCTCCGTTGAACATAACACCAGTATGTCATTCCGCAAAAAAAAAGCAATCTGAACCAAGCAAAGCACCTGCTGGCCCTGCCAAAACGAGATGCGCTTGCTCCAAGGTAATCACAAAACAAACACTGTCCGTGACTCGAACATAGGACCGCGGAGATATATGAGTACATATATTTTCGGCACTCACTCGGATTTGATGTTTACTGTCCGTCCACCAGGACTCGAACCTGGGACCGCGGAGATATAAGCTCCGTGCTCTAACCAACTGAGCTATGGACGGACACTGAACACCAATCCTCATTCATTTGAAAATATAAGCTCCGTGCTTCACTCACCAGAGTGACCTACGGGCTGACCACCAACTGAGCTATGGGCACGCTAGCCCATATAGTATACCAAAACCAGAAAAACTAAAAACATACTAAAATACAATCACGCACTATGGTACAATATATGTGTGAAAGCCGAATCATCAAATAAAATAAACATTTTACTTATATTCCTCGCGCTTGTAATCATCGGCTACTTGGGTTACCAAAATTACACTCTCAACCAGACAAAAATCGCGCTTGAAATAGAGCTTGAGAATACAAAACAGGATTTTGTTTCAACTACGGAAAAATTGAGCTCCGATATTGAGGCGTTTCGTGACCTTCTTATCACAACACAGGGCGAAAAAATAACAGCTGAGCAAGATGCGCTTCGACGGCAAGAATTATTGGACGGAATGGCAAACACGCTTGGTTTGTATCAAAAATTGGCAAACACAGACCGTGAGCTTCTCGCAAAATATTCAAAAATATACTTTTTAAACGAGCTCTATACTCCAAAACTCTCTATAACAATTCCAACCCAATACACGCTTGAACCAGAAAAAGAGAAAATGATTTCAGTTGAAGTGTGGCCATTTCTTAGGCAAATGCTTGACGACGCTGTTTCGGCAAACATCGACCTGAAAATTATTTCAGCATTTCGCTCGTTTGACACGCAAAACACATTAAAATCCGCATACAAAGTCACGTTTGGTTCCAACGCAAACACGTTCTCGGCTGATCAAGGGTACTCCGAGCACCAACTAGGAACGACGGTGGACTTTACCACGACAAAACTAGGCGCTAACAATTTAACATTTGAAAAAACTCCCGAGTACAAGTGGCTCACAGAAAATGCATACAAGTACGGATTCATCCTCTCGTATCCAAAGGGAAACGCTTATTATATTTTTGAACCTTGGCACTGGAGATTTGTGGGCAAAGGGCTCGCGCTCAGACTTTACAATGAAGGCAAAAACTTTTACGATTTGTCACAGCGAGATATCAATGAATATCTTCTGACTATTTTTAATCAGTAGAAGTTCTCTAATAGACCTGTCGCCTAATATATTGAACGCACAATAACCATCACCCACACAATAATTGCAGAAAGCGTGCACCAAAAACACCAAGCCTTTATCAGCCTCCATTGAACATAAAAAAAGTAACAGGACATAATCGCTCCACTAATAAGGATTAGATACTCGCCTATAATCATTAACTCGGAAGCACTTCCAGAAAAAATTACCAACTCAACAGTAGCGAGTGTTGTGTAATAAATAAGTCCTAGTATTTCGTTGGAGACTCCGAATGTTTTACTATAAGGGCTGTCCCACACGACACTACACTGGTTCCCTATTAGACATACGGGAGCGCGATGTCTTCGGCACTCGTAGTTAAGATATAGAGCTTCAGCGAGTCCAACAAGAGACAAAATGAAAAGAATAAGATGTAAATCCATAATTATACTGCAGGCTCCTTATTAAGTTTTTTGGGCATAATACCATTCGCAACAAGAAGCTTGTCAAAATCATCACGCTCTATAGATTCCTGAACCACAAGCTCATTTGCAATGGCATCAAGAGCCTTCCTGTGCTCTGTGCACGCCTGCCGAGCGCGCGCAAATGCGTCATTAATAATTTTAGAAACTTCCGCGTCTATCTTTGCGGACACCTCTTCTGAATAGTCACGACTGTCCACCCCGCGTCCGCCAAATAGCGCGCGTCCGCCCGAACCCTCAAGGGCGACAGGCCCTAGCTTTTCTGACATTCCGTATTTGGTGACCATATCACGCGCGAGCGCTGTCGCGACTTGAAGGTCGTTTGAAGGACCAGTAGTGATGTCCCCAAAAACCATTTCTTCAGCAACATATCCGCCAAGCGACATCGCAATGTCATCCAAAAAGTCCTTGCGAGAACGCAAGCGTGTTTCCTCGAGAGGGAGCTTTAGTGTGTACCCACCAGCGTTTCCGCGCGCGATAATAGAAATCTTGTGCACAGGGTCTGCGTTTGGAAGCACAGACGCTACAAGCGCATGCCCTGCTTCGTGGTATGCGGTGATTTTCTTCTCCTCCTTTGAGAGTATGTGACTCTTGCGTTCAGGCCCAAGCATCACTTTTTCAATAGATCGGATAAGATCATACTGAGCAACTGTCTTTCTGTCTTCGCGAGCTGCTAGAATAGCGCCCTCGTTCATAAGCGACGACAAATCTGCTCCAGAAAATCCCGGAGTGCGCTCCGCAACCACTTTCAAGTTAACATCTTCTGCAAGAGGTTTTTTTCGCGCGTGAATATTCAAGATCTCCTCACGACCTTCGCGATCAGGAAGCTCAAGCGTAACTCGTCTGTCAAACCTTCCAGGACGAAGAAGTGCTGGGTCAAGGACATCGGGTCTGTTTGTCGCCGCCATCACAATAACTTTCTCCGATGGTTCAAATCCGTCCATCTCCACGAGAATTTGGTTAAGAGTCTGCTCGCGTTCATCGTTTCCACCTCCTACTCCTCCACCGCGTACACGACCAACTGCGTCTATTTCATCAACAAAAATAATTGAAGGCGCCGCCTTTTTTGCCATCTTGAAAAGGTCACGCACGCGCGATGCGCCCACGCCAACAAACATTTCTACGAACTCTGACCCAGATAGGTGGAAAAATGGCACGGCAGCCTCGCCTGCCACAGCACGCGCTAGCAAAGTCTTTCCTGTGCCCGGCGCGCCCATTAAAAGCACGCCCTTTGGAATACGCGCGCCGATGTCCAAAAACTTTTTGGGATTACGAAGAAAGTCCACAATTTCTACGAGTTCATCTTTTGCCTCCTTTGCTCCAGCAACGTCCTTGAATGTGACTTTTTGCGATTGATCGTTTGGGTCAATTATGCGCGCTTTTGACTGACCAAACGAAAACGCTTGCATCCCTGCGCCCTTTACCTGTTTTGAAAGCATCCAGAAAACAAAAACAATTAGGAGTATAGGCAAGAGGAACGGCAACATATTGAGCGCGTAATACCCAAACCCGCTTTCGTTTTTCACCTCCACTTCTACCTTTGCAAGATTCTCAGCGGACACGCCATAGTTTACGAGTGTCTGCGAAAGAGAGGACTCGTTTTCCTTTTTAGATTTCTTTTTTGTGCCGTCTGTATACTCAGCATTAATCATTCCTCCCTCCACAACAATCTTCTTCACAACTCCTCCTGAAATATCCTGAGCTATTTTTGAAACAGGCACCTCCTCAATCTTTGCCTTGTTTTCAACCACCGCTGAATAAAGTGTTGATATAATGAGGAAAATCAAAACAGCTGTAAGCAGATTTGAAAAAAACTGTCCACCTGTTGGCGTCCCGCCAAAAATACCGCGCCTAGACGACTTGTCCTTGCTGTTTTGATTTTTTTTGTTTCCTTTACCTTTTTTGTTATCCTTCAAAATCTCCATAGTACGAGCATTGTAGCATAAGTGGCCTTACAGTAAAACATTTATAATTGATGACCATGCATATGTAAATTCCAACAAAATAAACGCTCGCATTGCGCGAGCGTTTATATATATTGTAGCAAAACAACTATTCTTTTTTTGAACAAGTTTTGTTGTTGTCACCGCAAGGATGAGTAGCAAATACGGCTATCACCAATACTGCCATTACGGCGATAAGAATTAGGAACAGAATTATTGACCGGTACTCGTAAATCAACTGTGTTAGTTCTGGGCTACTCATCATTGGCTCCTCTCGCTTTTGTCTTGCCAAACTGGATTTATGCCACAGGATTTATGACATTCGATCTCTATACGCTTGCGGAAATATGCTGAACATTCGTTTAGTAAAACGAATAACACTAACGCAATTAGCAAAATCCCCATAGTGGAAAGAAACGCAAGTACGACCCCCGCCTGTGGGAGGATAAACAAAAAACCCAATACAAGGATAGGCATAACCAATCCATCATAATACGCATGAGTTATGCTTTTCGTTCTCCGATGTATCACACTAAAAAGCAACGCAATGAATAAAGCAGACGCAACAAAAAACCAAACAATGCTATCTGACATACTAAATCTCCTTATAAAATGAACATGGGCAAGCTTTCAGCATGGTACTACTTCTGCACCAACTTGTCAACATGGTCATCAAACTGCTATTCTACAATAATGTCTTTGGTCCAAAATAAAAAAATACACTTTAATTACGAAATACTGGAGCGCTACGAGGCGGGTATTGAGCTTTTGGGCGCAGAGGTGAAGTCTGTGCGAGCAGGCCGCGGATCTATAGATGGCTCGCACGTGACAGTGCGCGGTGGTGAGGCATATCTCGTAGGCGCAACTATCCAGCCATACCAAGCAGGCAATGTGCCGAAGGGTTACGAGTCAACGCGTAACCGCAGGCTTCTTTTGACAAAGAACGAGATCGCCGAAGTAGGCGCGCATGAGTCTAAAAAAGGCTTGACAATCGTTCCTGTTTCGGTGTATAATAAACAACACAAGCTCAAGGTGGAAATCGCGGTTGTGCGTGGCAAAAAAACGCACGACAAACGCGAAACGATTAAAAAACGTGAAGCCGAGAGAGATGTGATGCGCGAGATTAAGTCCGCGCGGTAACTTGAAAACAAAATGAAATACATGGGGATGACCGGCCTAGACAGGCGGTTCCCTCTTGTAGGTGCTATGCCGAGAATGCTCGAGATCTCGTTAACCCTCGAGCACCAACCTAGTTGCAAAAAACAACCTCGTTGCAAAAGTAAAGGCATCAGTTTCTCCGTATTTTACGGCGAACGCATTTACTCCTGTTTACGCTTTAGCCTAAACAGCATTCGCGCTCAGTACGCCTTCTAGGGAGTCGCGGGTGATATAAAAAGAGGGCTCATCGCTTTAAATGACTCTACAAAGTGAAAAACCATAGAGTATCGACAATGTATAATTTAGAGCATTTTTGATATACATTATTTAAAACAAACAGAAATGTTCTACGCATAGTAGATTCCCACAAGAGCATCGTCTGCACGGGGGTTCGATTCCCCCCATCTCCACTCGTACAAAAACAGTCCGCTTCCAAGCGGGCCTTTTTGTTTAGTGGAGATGAAGCGAGCGGTAGCTCGCATGGGGAATCGAAAGGCGCAG
>PCUO01000016.1:45430-49434 GCA_002771015.1 Candidatus Yonathbacteria bacterium CG17_big_fil_post_rev_8_21_14_2_50_43_9 | reverse complement strand
AAATCTCCGACAACATCTTAGTGAAGAAAATTTTAATATCTCAGTTTGCGGGTTAACAGACAGGGATCAAAATACAGCACAAAGCATCGATGGGGTTTTCTCCCTTCCCGTGTGTATGATTGAGAACCTACTTCTTGTACCTGAAATTATTTCGGAGTACCTACAGAAAAATGATATTTCAATGACCCCCGATGCGGTTAAATCTGCGTTAGATGAAATAACAGCAGGGATGGTAAACGAAGAAATTGGTATTAGAATTTCCAAAAAATTAAAACCAAAGACTATTAGAGTATCTGGTACTAATAAAGAAGAAATAAATAAAAGTCTGGATGAACAAATAAGCGAGATGCAATTATCTATACCAAGCGGAGTAGATCTTGAAAAACTAATAGATGAAACAAAAATTCTGGTTGATAAAGTAATCTCGGATAAAAAAACACTTGAAGAATTTAGAGGTAAAGAAATAATTTCTCAGTTCTATAATAAATTTATAAAAATAAAAGAAATCGGATACTCAAAATTTTGCTATGAACTTGCACAGATCCTTGCACAAAAGGGAGAGGTTGAAAAACTACTAAATCCTGTATTTGATAAAATAAAAAATTCTAAGTAGTTTATAGAAATCATATTCTAAAATTTAAAAAGGGAGTGAGTCTGCGTGCGCGCAAGGGAGGGCAAAGTGTGTGCGTACTCGCACGCACTGGGGGTAAGCACGTTTGCATCTGAGCCTCGGACTTTTTCCGCTAGGGCGCCCCTGAAAAAGGACGAGTGCCGCCGTCAACGAAGTAGATATGGTTAGAAGCGGAAGCGACACAGCAAACTCTATGATAAAAACGTGGTGAGGGGTTGTGCGAGAGCGGACTCCGTAGGCCTGTCAAACGAAGCCCAAATATCTAGGTTAAACAGCAAACCATAAAGTAATGAATACTCTAGCTTTCCACAGCGAGGAGGAGCTGACGCTGGGGAGAGGAACCCCTCCTCTCCCCAAATAGCGGGGTGTTTGCCTTGCTTCCATGAAGCCTTAACGGCTCAAATGGGCGGAAATGAGCCGTTAACCTCTATCAGGCAGATGCAAGGCAAGGACACACCCTAACGAAGACATCTAGGCACTCGTAGCCCTAGCGGAAAAAGTCCGAGGCGAATGCCGAGGGTGGATCCCCTAAGGAAGGGATGATAACAGCGGAAAAGAAACGAGGCCCAATATTGTATTTGATTTTGTCAGTTTCCTTTTTCAAAAGGAAACGCGCCCGTAGCCCCATCGCCATACCTTTTCAAAAAAATCCCCCCGCCAAACAAAGAAAGAATGGAAAAGCGATGGGGGCGAAGGGCGCGCGCCGAGGTACTCCGAGGCGTTGACGGAATTGTCAGAGTTTCCATATTATCGGAGCGTACGAATTGGTACCGAGTTACCACGCACGCCGAGCGGGCGTTAGTCCGCATTAGGATTCAATTCAAAATATGTTCGGATTTCATCGTATAGAGGGAGCCAGAAACAAAAAAGTCCTGACGCTAATGCGTTGGGACTCTTTTGTTTCTCTGAGTCTCTGGTAGCGGTAGACCTGAAAGGGCGATCCTGATTTTTAAGCGTAAAAATCATGTCGAAATTAGCAAATTTCGACCAAGACCCGCGGAGCACTTTTCTTAATCTACAAAATGGATGGTCTCGACCGCAGGGAGAGGCGTCCCTACCCGCGGAACCAATTTTAAAAAAAATACTTGTATGGTTGCATAAATATATTTGTAGTATAATAAATATTATGAAAAAAACAATATTTTTGGTAATCGGTGCGCTTATTATTGGCATGGGTGTGTACTATTATACGAAGGCTCCAGTGGTAACTGCTCCTGTAACAGAAGCCCCTGTAACAGCGACGACCACAGAGAAAGTTGTTCAGAAACCAATTGTTGATACAACAAAAACAGTTTTGGGAACATCAGTTCAAAAGCGCGACATCACAGCATATCACTTTGGCACAGGCGCCAAGGAAGTTTTGTTCGTGGGCGGTATTCACGGAGGGTACGAATGGAACACGGCTCTCGTAGCATACGAGCTTATGGACTACCTCACCTCAAATCCAAAAACTATTCCCGAGAATGTGAAGGTTACTGTTATCCCCGTGCTCAACCCAGACGGTTTGAAAAAAGTTACTGGCAAGGATGGCCGTTTTACAAAAGCGGATGTTTCAACATCAGATAATGTTGTGATTTCCGGACGCTTCAACGCAAACAATGTAGACCTCAACAGAAACTTTGATTGTGACTGGCAAGCAAAAGGCGTATGGATGACAGAAACGGTGAGTGGCGGGAAAAAAGCATTCTCAGAAGTAGAGAGTACCGCATTTAAGAACTATGTAGAAACTCACAACCTTGCAGGTGTTGTTGTTTGGTACAGTTCTGCAGGTGGAGTATTCTCATCAAGCTGTCACAATGGAGTTCTCCCTGAAACAAAGACACTTACAAGCACCTATGCTAAAGCATCTGGTTATCCCGCATACGAAAGTTTTGATTTCTACAAGATAACTGGCGATATGCCTAACTGGCTCGCAAAGAAAAACATTCCTGCTATCAGCGTCCTCCTCACCACACATCAGGATACCGAGTGGACAAAAAATCTTGCAGGCGTTAAAGCGGTTCTAAACTACTACGCTAAATAAATGAAGCCACTTGTTTCCATGCGAGCCCTCATAGCAACAGGAACTCTTGTTGCGATCGGTATTCTAGTGTTTGTTCTTTTCTCAGTGCGTGAAGTTGCGCCTGCGAAAAAGACAGAGTTGACAATACCGATTGTGGCACAAGTCATACATAAAGTCATTGGAAAATCCGTTGAGGGGCGCAACCTAGATGCGTATGTGTACGGAAACGGGCCAACTCATTTAATGTTTGTGGGCGGTATCCACGGCGGGTACGAATGGAACAGCGTACTACTCGCGTACAAGTTTATGGATTACTTGAAAACAAACCCGAGCTTCATTCCCTCAAACATAACTATCACCGTAATCCCCTCCGCAAACCCCGACGGTGTGTATGATGTAATAGGAAAAGAAGGTCGCTTTGCTCTGTCTGATGTGCCAACAGTAGCACTCCCAAATGGAACTGGCCGTTTCAACGCTCACAATGTAGACCTCAACAGAAACTTTGAGTGCAAATGGAAACCAAAAGGCACTTGGAAAAATAAAATTGTGAGCGCTGGCACGAGCGCATTCTCCGAGCCAGAGGCTCGGGCTATTCGCGACTTTGTACAAACATACTCCCCCGCCTCGGTAATCTTTTGGCATAGCCAAGCAAACGCGGTATACGCTTCAGAATGTGAAAACGGCATACTCCCAAAGACTCTTGATATTATGAACGCATACTCTCGCGCATCTGGATACACAGCTATCAAAAAGTTTGATTCGTACGAAGTTGCTGGGGATGTTGAGGGGTGGCTTGCTTCAATAAATATTCCCGCTATTACCGTGGAGCTAAGCACCCACGAGACTGTTGAATGGGATAGGAATCTCGCAGGTATTAATGCACTTCTTAAATACTATTCACCGCAAAATTAAGTTCTAATAATATAATTGACGAATGGAAAAAGGACAATACATTCACCACTTGAACGAGTCACATACAAGTTTATTTGGAAGTAAGCTTAATTGGCTTCGTGCGTCTGTCCTCGGTGCAAATTATGGTATTGTTTCCATAGCAGAACTTTTGGTAGGATTTGCTTGTGCATCCAACACGTTAGGATTTATTTGTTACCGCGGGAATCGCAGGTATTCTCGCAGATGCGCTCTCGGTGGCAGTTGGTGAGTATATATCAGTAAGTGCCCAAAGAGATAGTGAACAAGCACTTCTTGCAAAGGAGCGTCATGAACTTAAGCACGATCCAGAATCAGAGTTCGCAGAGCTCATTTCCCTCTATGAGAAAAAAGGGTTAACACGGGAAGTAGCAATAACGGTAGCCCACGAGCTTACAAAACACGATGCGTTCCTTGCTCACGTAGATGCAGAGCTTTATATTG
>PCUO01000016.1:45003-45423 GCA_002771015.1 Candidatus Yonathbacteria bacterium CG17_big_fil_post_rev_8_21_14_2_50_43_9 | reverse complement strand
CATTTTCTGTAGGCGCGATGATTCCTCTTGTGGCGATCATTCTTCCTTCAGAAAATGTTCGCATTCTTGTGACATTTATTGTAGTTTTCGTAGCACTTGTCGTTACGGGTTCCCTTTCTGCATACGCATACGCAGGTGGTTCAAACAAAACACGGGCAAAACAATACGGGTCGTTTTTGAGGGAACACTCGCAATGGTAATTACATTTGAAATAGGAAAACTTTTTGGGGTAGTTGAAGTATAATGTGATAAACTAAAAATTATGGAAACACACAATTAGTACTCACAAATTATTAAACCAACGTGGTCACCACCCTCATGGGTTTTTGGCCCCGTGTGGTCAGTTCTCTATATTGTCATCGCGATTTCCATCGGAAAAGTCTTTTTTATGGTGTGGGAGAAACAGCTTTCATGGATAGT
>PCUO01000016.1:37190-44919 GCA_002771015.1 Candidatus Yonathbacteria bacterium CG17_big_fil_post_rev_8_21_14_2_50_43_9 | reverse complement strand
ATGCACAAGTTCCCTATTTACTTTGGGTACCATTTGTAACTGTTTAACAACTTAATATTACCGCTTAAATAAACAGGAATTTTCATGATATAAACTTGGTATATATTCCTCATGTGGTATCATGAAAATATAAGTTTGTATTTTCATAATGAACGAAACCAAAACCGAAGAAGCATATGCACGAAGCATTGAGTTACTTAAGCATCTCGCGCACGAGAAAGGTTTTTTTGCATCAATTGAAGATATTGCGAATTACAAACGTGTATGGTCACGTGATGGCATGATTGCTGGGCTTGCATCACTTACTACAAATGACGAAGAACTCATCGCTACACACAGAGCAACGTGCAATACCTTAAGAGACCACCAAGACAGAACGGGGCGAATTCCCAGTAATGTAACCGCAGAGGGCGACAAAGTTAGTTATGGTTCAAGTGTTGGTCGAATCGATGCAACCATCTGGTACGTGATTGGTGTCTGTCAATACACACTGCGAAAAAATGACCAGGATTTTTTCAATACACATAGGGAGGCCGTCGAACGCGCGCTGTTTTACCTAGAGTGCCTAGAGCTTAATGGTCGTGGACTTCTCTATATTCCTGAGGGTGGCGACTGGGCCGATGAGTATGTAAATCAAGGATATGTGTTGTTTGATGAAATCCTCTACTATCGAGCACTGCGAGACGGAGCACGGACGCTCGGACGTGATGATCTGCACAAAAAAGCAGATACCCTTAGAGATATTATTGTGGTCAATTACTTCCCGTTAAAAGAGAATCTTGATAACCTTTCAATATATAATCCAAAACTTTTTGCGCGGATTGTAGACACCTACCGGCCACCACTTCCCCTTGCCTATTTCACCACTAATACGGCAGTCGATCAGGTAGACACGCTTGCCAATGCGCTCCTGCTTTTATCTGATATTATTGATGATGAACATAAACAAGCAATCGGACATACCATTCTTTCACAATGTATGGACAAGGAATTTTCAATTCTCCCTGCATTCTATCCCGTTATTACCAAAGGAGATCACAATTGGGAACATCTTGTAAACAATTTTGCATTTACATTCAAGAATGAGGCGTATGAGTATCACAACGGTGGCTTATGGCCCCTTGTGCATGGATTTTTTATTGCATCACTCAAGGACGACGATGGGCTTGCGCGATTGCAATCATTTGCTGAAATACTTTCTCGGGATGGGTATATTTTCCCAGAATATTTTCATGGAAAAACACACGAGGCCAAAGGAACGAAAGAACTTGGTTTTTCAGCATCATCATATATCATTGCGCACAATGCCATTATAAATAACGACTCAATATTCGTATGATTAAACTTATCGCTTGCGACCTAGACCGAACATTGATTCCAAATGGTTATGAACTGGATGATAATGGGTTAGAAATTTTTTCTCGAGTAGCCAAAACACGCAATTTTACACTCGCCTATGTTTCTGGTAGAAACTGGGAACTTTTTGAAGAAGCACGGAAAGAATTTCCGTTACCACTACCCGATTACTTTTTCGGCGATGTCGGTACCATCCTTTATAAAAAGGATGGGGACGGAATGGTTGAGGATAAAACATGGTTTTCATATATAGATAAGAACACACCAAATTGGAACTGGAACGCTATTGCAAAAATGACAACACATCAAGAAGCAAGACTTCAAGAAGAGTGGCGTCAAAATGCATATAAGCTCAGTTATTATGTAGATGATATTTCTATGGGAGAGCAGGTTACTGACGAAATGCGAAAGATTCTTGCTGAAACAAATATCAATGCGGATGTAATCTATAGTATAGACCCATTAAAAAAAGTCGGGCTCATTGATATTCTTCCTAAAATCGCAACAAAAGTGACTGCCGTTGAATTTCTTCGAGAACGATTAACCATCAATAAAGATGAGGTGATTTACTGTGGTGACAGCGGCAACGATATACTTCCATTGACATTTGGATATAAATCGGTGCTTGTTGCGAATGCATCCAATGAAATGAAGGATAACGTTCGTATACTAAATAATAAGAACGGTAATGAACAGAATCTCTACATTGCAGAAGGAAACGAGGCACTAAATGGCAACTATGCAGGAGGAGTTCTTGAGGGTCTTGTCCATTTCGGCGCTCTTAAACCAAATCAAATAGAAATATAATGGTGTACTTGACTTTTTTAGCTGGATATGCTACATTGGATTCACAAAAGTAGTAGGAAGAGGTTGTAGGAAGAGGTCGTGTTTCCGTAGTCAATCATCTGTATATTTTTGTATATTAGTAAGGTTAAATAATTTAGAATTATGAAAGGAACAATTAAGAAGGTTACTGACAAAGGTTTTGGTTTTATCACTGCAGAAGGTATGGAGAAGGATCTCTTTTTCCACGCTAACTCACTCGTAGGCGCAACATTTGATGATATCCGCGAAGGTGATGAAGTTACTTTTGAAACTGAGGATTCTCCAAAGGGAATGTCAGCAGTAAACGTAGAGCGCGTATAATAACGCATTCAACAAAACCCCAGTCGGCCTAGGCCGACTGGGGTTTTGTTTTTATCATTCACTTGGACGTCGGGTTTCCAAGCCACTTGGAGGTCTTGCCTCCAAGTAAAGTTACGCAATCGGAATCGTTACGGAAAACGTTGTTCCCTTCCCTTTCTCTGATGTAAACCATATCTTCCCTCCAAGTAATGAGATGTACGCTTTTGCAAGATAGAGCCCGAGTCCACCACCTGCATTCATCTTTCCTCTATTACTTCCCCTAAAAAACTTTGTGAAAATAATCGGCTGTTCCTCTTCTGTAATACCTACACCAGTATCTACAACCTCTATGAGAATTTCTTTCTCCTTTATTGTTGTCATAACTTCAACTTTTGAGCCACGCGGACTGTAAATTACCGCATTTTCAATAATCTCAAAGAGGGCTCTGCTTAATAATTTTTTATCCGTATTGATTGCCAAGAGTGGCGAAACAGTGGCAATAGACAAAGTGATATCACGTAGCTTTGCTTCTTTTTCAATCTTTTTCTGCACATCAGTCAAAGCATTAACAAACTTGACTGCCGACAGTTTGACAGCAATATCACCTTGGTCAATCTCAGAAACAAACACAAGATGCTCAGAAAGTTTCTTGATGCTGAGGATTGCCTGGTATGCGATGCGAATGTCTTCTTTTCTTTTATCTGTGTCTTGCTCATCAATTGCCATCTCAAGGTTCCAGAGCGCCTCCGTAACAGGAGTCCTAAACTGGTGCGTGGCGTAGGCAATATCTGAACGAAGGTGACTTTTTTCAAGAGCAAGTGACATGTCACGGAATACAATAATTGCTCCATCTGGTGTTTCTCCTCCTCCGCAAAAAATAGGTGCCGCGCTATCCCCGACTTGAGTCTCACTGCCGTCCTTTCGGACCAAGATTGTGCTGTCTGACATTGTGGTAACCTTTCCTCGAACCATAGCATCTTCGATGAATACAATATTTTCTACACGGTCTCGCTCACGAAGAAACTTCAGCACGGTACGCAATGGTTTACCCATCGCTTCCTCTTTCGACCACCCCGTGATTGCGCTTGCGGATTTATTCCACAGCGTAATGCTCCAGCCTCTATCTATTGCGACAACTCCGTCACCAATACTTTCCAAAAGAGTCGCCTCGTGATCACGTTGCGCTCTCAGCATGACTCTATCTTTCAATACACGATACAAAAAAACAGTAGCAGAAATAATAATTAGCGTCCAAAAGAGGAGGTACTCAATAAGCTTATTTTTTCGTTCTGCAAAGGCAATTCGTGTCGGCTGTGCAATTTCAATCACAAACCCATAATCCCTTACATGAGCCCATGAGGCGATATGCTCTTCACTCACAGCAAAATCTTTATTATGAATTTCGGTGCCAAAATCATTATTATGGCTATACTGAACAGAAGAAACTGAAAAATAATCAGCCAAGTTGTCCACGGCTCGCAATTGTGGGTGCGCAACTAATTGTCCTTTCTTATCCACGACAAATATGATTCCGCCTGAGCCAACATCGACCTCCTTGAGCCAATCGGTAATCGCGTCAAGTTTTACAGCAAGAACAAGAATTCCAATTATCCTTTGGTCGGATGACAATATTGGAACCGCCACAGAGACTACATTGTCTTTCGGCTCAACAGCTCGCTTGAACGCCTCTGACACATACGGCTCCCAATCCTTGCTTACCCCTTGGTAATAATCACGATGTGCGAAACTTTTGCCAATCATTTCAGGCGATGGTACCACGCTCGCTTTCAACACCCCTTCCTTGTCAAAAAGCAACACATTATCAAGATATGGGAATGTTTGCAAAATCTCTTTTAGGTTTTCAATTGCTTCGTCCCAGTCTCTTTTCTCTATATTGTTATAAACTCTTGCGCGCGAAGCAAGAGAAATACCAACATCAATTATCCCGTCAAACTTTTCATGAATGAGCAATGCTCCCAAATTGGCTATCGCCTCTCTGCGTTCAAGCGCGGTACTTGTCTCATGATTGTACTCGCGAACAACCAGGTATGTCGCGACAAAAACCATCGCTAGAACAAAGAGCGCAAGAACCGCAAATAATGGCAAACGTTTCATTTCGTTATTTTTTCCTTTGACTTGCCCTCCGACAGGTATTATCTCTATTTTATTATTCATGTGCTTATAATTGTATACTTTTTCTGCGCGATAAAGTAGCGCAAGTTGTCCACATAGAGTATTTATAAATAATAAGTGTATAATTATAATTAATTCAATGGAACAAATGAGAAAAAACTTTGTCCTTAAACCGCCAGTAACAGAAAAAAGATTTTTAATTTTTTTCCTGTGGACATCTCTCGTTCCGCTCATTCTGCTATTCACTGCGGGTTACTACACCACAGCGAACCTTCTGCACAAACAAGCTATTGAAAAACACGTGGCGCTTGTTGAGAAAAAACACAGCGAGCTAAAACTGTTTGTGGAAAAAATCCGAACCAGCACGGCCGCGTGGAGCACCGACGGAAAAATTCGCGAACTATCTCAAAAGATAAATGATGGGGCGTGCGAAAAAGCGAAGACGGGAGTAACATGCTCTGTGGCTCTTGAGCTCTCTGATTACCTTACAAAATACAAGATCCCTCTCCTCTCATCAGTCGGCATAATTGATATTTTAAATGTTGACGGAGTGATAGTAGCATCAAGCGACACGTTACGCATCGGTAGCGATGAGAGCGAAGAAAAAGTTGCGTTCAAGGAGGCAAAGCTTCTTCCGTTTGGGCAGGCAACATTTTTCCACGAACTCATTTCCGAGGCAGACGAATTTGATGGGGGAATAATGGTCCATCTCACGGCACCCATCGCCTCTACAGACAACTCTCGTCTTGTCGGAGTGCTTCTTGCTCACACAGAAAATAAGGAGTTAAACATTGTTGTTGCTGAAGACACTGGTCTGTCAACAGAAAGTTTTATTGTAAACAAGGACAAGATTCTAGTTACACCGTCCAGATTTATTCCTGACGCTGTTTTGAAACAAGAAATAAACACACCCCCAGTAAATGAGTGTTTGCAACACGGAATGCCGTATAGCGGAACATACAAAGACTACCGCGGAGTAGAAGTTTTTAGCTCCTCTATATGCGATGCAAAGTACTTCGGCGCGCATATTGTAAAAACAGACAAGAGCGAGGTATTCGTGGAGATAGACAGGCTTCGCAATACAGCTAGCGCCATACTGACGGTCGTCCTCATTCTGCTTATAGCATACGCGTATCTCTCAGGGGCAGATATTGTAAAAGGCGCGCGCCACATATTCCCAAGCACAATTTCAAGCGGAGTAACCTTGGGTATTGTTGTAAGTATCCTAATAGTCGCAACTGTTGGTATCTCTTACGTTTTTGCGAAAAATGTGGAGCAATTTATTATTGAGCAAAAGACTGACGTTATTTCAAGCCTTGTTGCTCAACAGGCAAATCGCCATCTCGACCACTCACCTGTGCCTGCTTTTGCAACGTGGGAAACTCAAGAATCAATGAAGAAATTCCAAGATTTCACTGATGAAATTTTACACTCTTTCAACTCAGTGGTTGCGGTTCAACTTCATACGACGGATGGTGTGTTAATATGGTCAACGCTTCAAGGAGAGCCTCTTGGCACAAGCCCAGAGGCGGATGAGGTTGCCGAAACACTCGCCATTGGTAAAATTGTTAGATCAAGCGCAAGCGAAAAGACTGTGTCGGAACTTGGTGTTTCAACGTTAGTAGGAATGTATGTGCCAATACGCGGGGACAAAAACAACATCATTGGCGTAGCAGAAGCATACGTCAACATTGGCGAAGTGGCGGGGTTCGCGCGAACCATACAAACTGTCATTTGGATAGGGTCGTTTGTGTCGCTTGTTCTTATTTTTCTTTTACTACGCTATGTATTTCGCAAACAAGACGCTAAAATTGTCGCTTACTCAGAGGAACTATCGGGAGTAATAGAAGAATCCCCTATTGGCATCTACACCGTGGCTAATAACGGAACTGTTGAAACTTTTAATCCGGCAATGGCTCGCGAATCCGGAATTCACGACGCGAGTGAAATCATAGGAAAAAATATTTTTGAGTTGGAATACATCCGTAGCTCAGGGCTTGATATTTTAATACGCGAAGGGCTTCTAGGAAACGCCTTTAAAAAGGAGGTTGAGATTCCAGCTCCATCTGATACTGCCAAAAAAACATATCACTTCTATTATGGTGTGCCTCTTAAGGATTCTGACGGTGAAATTGATTCTCTGCTCTTGATGGCAGAGGATATTACCGAACGCAAGGAGCTTGAAAGCCAAGTTCGCGAGTATACAAAAGGGCTTGAAGAAAAGGTTGGCGATCGCACAAAAGACATAGAGGAAGCAAAGGCGAAGGCGGAGGCGCTACTTGCAAGTCTCGGTGAAGGAATGATTGCAATAGACAAAGATGGGAAACTTATCGCGCTGAATCCCGTGGCAGAAAAAATGCTTAATCTAAAATCTGAAACGGTTATGGGAAAACTTGCTGTTGATGTGATAGAGGCCGTTGATGAAAATAACATTGACATACCAGACGAAGAGCGAATTTTAAATATTGCGCTAAGTGGTGAGCCAGTTACTATGAGCACAATGCGCTACAAAAAAAGAGGTGACGGGTACTTCCCTATTTCTGTTACATGGACGCCTGTTATCATCGGAGGTGTTGTTACAGGCGCTGTTGGCATCTTTCGCGACATCACAAAAGAAAAGGAACTTGAAAAAGCGCGCGGAGATTTGCTTTCTCTCGCATCGCATCAGCTTCGCACGCCCCTCTCTGGGACAAAGTGGCTTATTGAAACGTTGAAGAAGGGTATCCATGGTACGCTTACTCCCGGGCAAACAGAATACATAGACGAACTGTATAAAATTAACGAGCGAATGACTGGACTCGTGCATGACATGCTAGGCGTGCTTCGTTTGGAGGGCGGTGACTCAATAGTAAAAAATGAAAATGTTTCAACAAAAAATCTGCTTTACACAGTTTTTGAAACACTGCGCGGAGTAGCAGAGAGCAAACAGATAGCTATCCGAGTACCTGAGGATGCGGACTATGCGATAAATACTGACCCTCTCCTTTTGCGAAATATTCTTGAGAACCTAGTTGGAAATGCGATAAACTATTCAGAGTCTGGGCGCGAGGTTGTTGTGAATGTAAAGAGGAAAGATTCTGAATTCCTCTTTGCCGTAACGGACTCTGGCATCGGT
>PCUO01000016.1:24738-37085 GCA_002771015.1 Candidatus Yonathbacteria bacterium CG17_big_fil_post_rev_8_21_14_2_50_43_9 | reverse complement strand
AAAATGCATTGGAGTTTCTGGTCAATTGTAAACTGTAACAGGTCAAATGTATGTGAGCCCCGCTTGCACGCCTTGCACACTCGTGTATAATGTATAAAATAACCTTAATATAATAGTATGAACCACGTATTAGTTGTTGAAGATGAGGATTTTTTGGTAAGAGCTCTAAAGGATAACTTAATCTCAGAAGGACACAGCGTATCTGTTGCCACCGATGGTGAACAGGTTTTTGAGGAGCTAAAAAAGAAGACGCCAAGTCTTATTTTGCTTGACCTTTTGCTACCAAAGAAAAACGGGTTTGATGTATTGAAGGAAATTCGTCAGAGCCCTGAATGGCAACACATTCCCGTTGTTATTCTTTCAAATCTCGGTGAGGACTCTGAGATTAAGCGCGCTCTTGAGCTCGGCGCAAACGACTACTTTGTGAAGTCACAGCACCCTATTCAGGAAGTTATTGAAAAAGTGCGGGAGTATTTGCAAGGGAAAGGCTCCACGAAAGCGGGAGTGTAGATTAGGTGTTAGTTGATAGGTATTAGGAAACAGTGCGCCAACTTTGTAGACGCGCTGTTTTGTTTGTAATTTATCATTCATATGCGGTACAATGAAATGAACAAATGTTTACATTTCTCAAAAAACCGACATGGAAAATTGTTGCCATGTTTTCTATCGCGGTGGTATTTTTGTTTTCCATAAGTACAGCATTCGCTCTTACAACCGCGCAGGTATATCCAACTCTTGGAACATCTGTTTCTGAATCGCCGTGGAGCAACAACGGATGGGCCACTCCCACAAATATTTACTCAGACGATTCTGCTACCGCAAATGTAACGCCAGCATCATATGATACTGGCGATCGAACATATGTCCTGAAGGCGACTGGTTTTGATTTTAGTGCAATACCCGATGGCTCTACCATCAACGGCGTTACCGCTCGCGTCAATGCTTTTTATAGATCTGGACAAGGTTCGGGTTCAATAGATTTGTGTCAGTTGCTTGATGTATCGCGCGCAAAAGTCGGCACGAACCAATGTTCCACTGCAGTTGCGCTCACGACAAACACAGGAACAATAATTACAAAAGGAAGCTCCGCTGACACTTGGGGCAACACCCTAACAACTGCGTGGGTAAAAGATCCGGACTTCGGTATCGCAATTGGTGTCCTCGCGACTGCCTACAACGCAGACGTTGACGTTGACTATGTCACCCTTGAAATAGATTACACTCTTCCAGACACAGCGCCCACACTTTCAATCTCGCAACCTGACGGCTCTGGCGACATAGTAAATGTAGGCGATTTGTACAACATCACCTACTCGCTAGCAGACGCGGAACAAACGGTTACAGCTTCATTTTATTACGACACAAACAATTCAGGTCTGGACGGCACGGCTATCACGGGAGCGTGCGCGAGCGCGGGAGAAGGAACAAACGCAACTTGCTCTTGGAACACGACTGGTGTGACCCCAGGAACTTATTATGTATATGGTTTAACAACTGACGGCATTGCTCCGCAAGTCAGCTCGTATTCTTATGGAACTATAACCATTAATGCTCCAGTAGTTACTTTTGATATAATTGCAACCGTTGGCGGAAACGGCGCCACAACCCCGTCTGGAGTGACAAACGTTCCGCAAGGCGGTTCACAAACGTATTCAATAACTCCAAACTCAGGCTACGATGTTGAAACATTGCTCATTGACGGCAGTTCTATAGCGACATCCACTTCATACACATTTACAAATGTTCAAGCATCGCACACAATATACGCTACGTTCGCGCTACTTCCGACACCGCCTGTCACACACACCATCACCTCAAGCGCGGGTTCAAACGGTTCTATCACGCCACTTGGCGCGATAGTTGTTGCAGACAGCGCATCGCAAACATTTACGATTGCTCCAGATAGCGGATTTACAGTGGCAACTCTTGTTGTAGATAGTGTGGGCGTTGCAACATCAACCTCATACACCTTTACCAACGTCACTGTAGACCACACAATAGCAGTGACATTCGCGCTCATTCCTGCTCCCCACGGCTCGTTCACCATAATCGCAAACCAAAATCCAAACGGCATAGTGTCGCCAAGCGGTTCTACTGTTGTAGCAGAGGGCGGTTCGCAAACATACACCATCACCCCAAACTCTAGCTATGATGTTGCCTCATTGATTATTGATAGTTCCCCGCTTTCATCCACCTCTACTTCATACACTTTTACAAACGTCACTGCCGACCACACAATAGAGGCAATATTCGTAGCGCTACCTGGCACAGAGCCTGCGCCGATAGCCATAGTGCGAAGACTCGCAAGCATAACATTCTCTGGCAGGGCATTCCCCGATGGAAAAATCTCAATAGTTCGAAAAGAACTCGGCAATGAAATCGTAACAAAGGAGCAAGGCGTAACGGACGCAAACGGTTTTTTTAATATAAGATTCACAGACCTTCAAACTGGATCGCACAGTTTTGGCGTACTAATAAAAGATCCTGACGGCAGGGCTTCCCAAACTAAATTTTTTGTTGTGGATGTAAGCAGGGGCGATGAAATATTTAAAGATATAATCGCTCCACCAACTGTTGATATTTTAAATGGGCAGGTTTCGCGCGGGGGAAATTTGAAGATTTTTGGGTACGCTTCTCCTAGCCATACCATTCGTGTCTATTTTGATGATATACTAGTCAAGGAGGCGCTCGCGGGGCGTGGAGGAGTGTACTCGTTTGACATGCCTACGGGAGCGCTTGATTTTGGGCAACACAGAGTTCGCGCAAAACAAATAAACCTTGACGGCGGAAGAGAGAGCGATTATTCAACTGAAAGAGCATTTATCGTATCCAAACTTACTGTTGTAAAGGCAGACTTCTCTGGCGATGGAAAAATTGATATAACGGATTGGAGTATATTTCTCGCTCGTTGGAGTTCAAAAAATTCATTAGTGAGAGCGGGAATAGACCTGAACGACGACGGGAAGGTTGATATATCGGATTTTAGCATATTCATTAAAACAATAAGAAAAAAATAAAATGTTACGCACTACATCATTTACCATCATATTGGGAACAGCGCTCTTTTTTACAAACATAGCAGAAGCAGCTACTCTCTTCTTCACACCTGGCACAGGTGAATTTGGCTTGAACAAGGAGATAGTCGCTGATTTAAAAATAGACAGCGATGGCGTAGGTGTGAACGCAGGCCAGGCAACTATTCGCTTTCCAAAGGACATGCTTGAAGTGAAGTCTGTGGACAAAACAGATTCAGCATTTAATTTCTGGCTTGAAGAGCCTTCGTTTTCTAATACTGATGGAGTGATAACATTTGTGGGTGGTACTCCGTACGGCATCTCTGGTGCATCTATCAAAGTTATTAGTATTACATTTTTGGCAAAAAATAGCGGGACTGCAAGGCTTTCCTTTGCAGATAGCGCCGTTACAGCTTCAGACGCAAGCGGAACAAATGTGCTGTCAAAATCAGCCGAAGCCGCGTTTACAATTACAGGAGAAACTGTTCCTCCTGTAATTACGCCTCCTACTCAAATAAAAAGAGAGTCAGTAGAACCAGTTGGGTTGCCAACAAAACCAGCTCTAACGGTTCCTCTATACTCAAATCCTACTGAATGGTACAACCACTCAAATATATTCACCGTTTCATGGACTATTCCGTTAGACATCTCTGGAGTTGTAGCGACTATCAATAAACAACCAGCGTACTCTCCAAGTGTAAGCGAAGGACTTTTTGACAGCAAAATGTTTTCTGCGCTTTCAGACGGAGTTTGGTATCTCCACGCGCGTTTCAAAAATGATATTGGATGGGGGCCTGTAACGCATTATCGCATAGCAGTAGACACGAAAGCACCTCTTCCTTTTGAGATCACGACAAACGAAAGCGAGGCCACAGACAACCCTACTCCGACATTTTCATTCAAGGCGAGCGACGCGCTCTCTGGTTTACGTGCATACCGCGTGAGAGTAGACAATGGAAATTGGGTTTCGATTCCTACAAAAGATTTCAAAGGTTCATACAAACTAGCGCCACAGGTTCCGGGGAAGCACGTTCTTACAATTAAGGCTGTTGACAATGCTGGAAACAGTATAGAAAACACATTTGACTACGAGACAATTCCGCTTGCATCGCCAATTTTCACATTTGCTACAGAAAAGATTTATTCAAACACATCTGCCGGATTGTCCTTCAACGGAACAGCGTTGCCGTCTACTGAAATACTTTTCACTATTAAAAAAGGAAATGCGATTGTAGCAGAGAGCACTGTGCCTGTGGATATAAGCGGAAATTGGGTGTTCGCATATGGCGAAACGCTTCGCAACGGTCGCTACGTTGCGACAATTCAGAGCAAGGACTCTCGCGGAGCGCTTTCTCTTGTAGTAACGGCTCCAGAGATTCAGGTTACCGGGAAATACACGAATACAATTATCATCATAATAGTTGTCTTGATTGGAGCGCTTATGTGGGGATACTTCTACCACAAATCACGACGAGAGCGAACAAATCTTCGCGTTCAGGTTGCTGAAAGGGATACTGCAAATGTGTTCGATATGATTAAGACCGACATTCAAAAACTAGAGGACGCGCAAAAAACACCTACTACAGCTGATGACGAGTATATTGCGGATTAAACTAAAGAAAAATGTAGAAAAAATGAGCTCGTATGTGAAGGATGGGATTGGGAGAGCGAAAGAATAGTTTGGGTAGAATATGGAATGTTGAATGTTGAATGTTGAATGTTGAATAGGGTCAGTTGCCTACGGCAACTGACCCTATTCTCACGTCATTCCATATCAAATATTCTAAATTCAATATTCTACCTGTATTCTATTTGCTTTTACAATACGCGCATCTGCAGGGCATATCTTTGATATATTCATCAAAATACTCCTTACCGTAGTCGTAGTTGAGCTCATCCCCCGCCTCAATGCGTTTTATAGCCTTCACAAAGACTCGTCCTCCTATGATATCAACTTCGCAATTTGGCTTGCAAGAGTGATTTATATATCGCGCGGTGTTTGAGCGCGCGCTTCCATCAATCATTCTCACTGCGCTTGTTTCAAACAAATACTTGTTGTCTGGGTACGCCTCAACTTCTTTTCTGCCATTTATTACTTTGCCAACGTACTCAATAATCCATGTGCCTCTCTTGATAGGTTCCTCTGCAAAAATACCAAGGCCAGCATTTGACTTCTTTACTTTATATTTAATATTTCCGATTTTTGGAATTGGCATGAAAAATGCTCGGGAGCCGTCTCGTGCGGGGTACGGATATTTTCTTGCTAGAAAAGCTCCAAGAGCGAATCAGCTGATTCGTCCTCGTGCTCACGTCGTCACGCTCGCAAGTCCCCGCACGAGAGGCATCCCTCGCTCTGAGTTAAAATTCTAATACGTCCTCGCCATTATACGAGAATTAAAGTAAAATGCAACAATGCAAACTCAAAACAGCGGTGCAAAACAAAAACTTGCCTATGATGTCGCAGTAATTGGCGGAGGGCCAGCAGGAATGATGTCTGCAATTCAAGCAAGAAAAGCGGGTGCTTCTGTCGTGCTAATTGAGAAAAACAAAACTCTCGGCAAAAAACTCCTCATTACTGGTGGGGGCAGATGCAATGTAACAAACGCGACTTTTGACAATCGCGACCTTGCGCAAAAGTACAGCAAAAAAGGAAAGTTTCTTCTCTCACCTTTTTCAAAATGGAACGCAAAAGACACAATTGATTTTTTTGAATCGCGTGAAATGCCAACAAAAGAAGAAACGCTATGCAGGGTCTTCCCAAAAAGCAACCTCGCTCAAAGCGTGCTGGATGTTTTGATTGATGAGCTTGAAAACGCCAATGTGAAAATTATCACCGACTCCCCTGTTATAAAAATAAAATCATTAAAAGATAAAATAATAAATGTAGAGACGGACGACGCAATCATTACAGCAAAAGCATTCATATTTACGACAGGAGGTACCGCCCGTCCTGAAACAGGCTCATCTGGTGATGGATTCAAATGGCTTAAAAAACTTGGGCACACTATCAGCGCGCCGAGCGTTGCTCTTGTCCCTGTTAAAATAAAGGATGAGTGGGTTCATAGACTTCAAGGATTATCGCTTCCGAACGTAAAGATTACTCTCCTAGATACCAAGTCGCGAGGCGAGGCAAAAACGGGGAAAATCCTTTTCACACACTTTGGGCTTTCTGGCCCGCTTGTACTAGGACTAAGTCAAATCATTGGTGAAGCGCTCAGAGAAGGCTCCATGACTCTTGAGCTTGATTTGTTTCCCTCTCTTGATCAGGCGATGCTAGACGAAAAACTCCGCGCGCACTTCACAAAAGTGCAAAACAAAAAATGGGCGAATGCGCTTGCGGGCTTTGTGTCTCCGCTTCTTGCTCCAGTTCTCGTTGAGCTCTCTGGTATAAACCCCACTATGCCAGTCAATAAAGTTCCACGCGTAGCTCGGTTGGCATTTGTTAAAAAACTTAAAGCACTAACCATCACGCCCACAGGTCTACTAGGTGTGGAAAAAGCAATAGTCTCGTCTGGAGGTGTGGCGCTAGAAGAAGTGGACTTCAAAACAATGCGTTCTCAAAAAATTGAAAACCTGTATTTAGCAGGCGATATTTTGGACTTTGACAGACCCTCTGGAGGGTTCAGTTTACAGATTTGCTGGACAACAGGATTCGTTGCGGGCTCAAGCGCCGGAGTGTATAATGCTAAGAGCCTATCCACTATCTCATGCCTAACTAAAACAGAAAAATTTTGAGCGAAAATCATATATTTCGACGAACCATATCGAGATAAGGAGAGGAGAAATAGACGATTTGCAGCCAAAATTTTCCTGTTTTAGCTGGCAAGCATGTATTTGAACCATTGTATGCTATGAGATAGTGATAGGTTCTATAGGTAACACACTTAAGATCAAACTATGGAAAACACGGCAAAATCGCATAAAGCAGTACATCACCTGCAAAAAATACAACAGAAAAAACCTGTTGCAAAGAAAACAATTATTACAATAGGATCAATTATTGTGATGCTTGGAATTGGTGTTACATTCTATTTTACAAATAGAATAGAGAAGTTTTTTTGGGAGGCTCGCACAAGCTCGGTTGCAGAAGTAGTGCACGAGCTTGTGATTCACTATCTCAAAAAAGGCGATGTGGATAACTGGCAAAACGCTGAGTCAAATGCTCGCTTGGCTGAATTTGCGAAGGAAGCAATGCATTTCATTCCAAGCGCAGCTACGATAAAAATCTATTCAAATGATGGAATCCTCGCGTGGACAGACCTGAAGCATGTACAGTCAGGATACCAGAAGCCAGAAAGCGATGGACAGCTCGCGCAAGTAAGAACGAACAAGAAAATGATTATGCCTGCAGGAGAAACTACAAAGGACGAGCTTGGAAAAGAAAGCCTGCTTGAGGTCTGGTCAATAATGGATGACCACGATGGAAACATGATTGGATATTTTGAAATATATTTTGACACAAGTGATATTCAGACGTTTATAAATGAAATCAAATACTCAATTTGGGTCATAATTCTCACCATGCTCGGCATCGTGCTCGTACTCATAAAACTCGCATTTAGAGAACAGGATATTAGAATTATTGAACAGGCGGAATATCTAAATGGCATCATTGAACAGTCTCCTATCGGCATCTACACAGTAAACACAAACGGATTTATTGAAAGTTACAATCCAGCGATGATGAGAATTCATGACATCGCAGACACAAACGAGGCAATAGGTAAAAATGTTTTTGACGCTGTTGCATACCAAAAAAATGGTCTGGACAAACTTCTGCTGAGTGGTTTAGGCGGTGTGTCTTTTGAAACAGAAGTTGAAGTGGAATCATCATTAGGCGCGCACAAAAAAACCTACAGACATTACTACGGCGTGCCTTTGAAAAATCCTGCTGGCGATGTAGAACACCTACTTGTAATGGTAGAGGACATTACAGACAGGAAGGAACTTGAAAGAAAAGTTACAGATCACGCCGAAGACCTTGAGACTAACATTAACGAGCGCACGAAAGTGCTTCAGGAAAAAATTGGCGAGCTTGAAAGATTCCAGAGACTCACTGTTGACCGCGAAATTCGCATGACAGAACTAAAACAAGAAATAGAAAAATTGCGCGTTAAGCTAGAGAGTTTTGGGGTAAAATCTGACACAATCTAATTTAGGTTTTGGGTGGAATTTGATATACTGAATTGGCAGAATTATTGTATCCATTCCATCTTCAATATCCCAAATTCAACATTCTATCCAACATGAACGTACACCCACTGCTTGTCCACTTCCCTATTGCATTGCTTACTCTCTATGCCGTATGCGAGCTTATTAGGTTCAAGAAAGTTACTGCGAAGCATTACTGGTTCCACGTAAAAGCGATTCTCATTATTGCCGGACTTGTAACGGCGGAGCTTGCTCTTGTAAGTGGTGAAGCGATAGAGCGTATGTTCAAAGATGACAACCCGATAAAAGATATGATTGTTCCCGTGCACTCGGCGTCTGCCGAAGGAACAATAGGAATATTTTTGATACTTGCCATTTCGTATCTTGTTTTGTGGATTGAATATGATTCCTCCAAAAAATTCCTTGTGAAATACCCAAGTCTCGCAAACCCATGGAAGCGCCTAATCAAAATCGCAAAATGGATTACTGACACACCTGTGTCACTCGTGCTGGCTATTATCGGCATAGTTGGGATTACAATTACAGGAGCGCTCGGCGCAGCAATGGTGCACGGACCCGAGGTAGACCCGTTTGTTTCATTTGTGTATCACCTGTTCTTCTAGATCAATAATATGAATCCAGTTAGAGACTAAAGCGTTATGTTTTTGGCAATATGGTAATATATAAATAAACATGAATAGCAAATTAAGAGCTAATCAGACACGGAGATTTTATCTCCTACCTCTAACGGGATGAACAATAACGGGCACTTCAATTTTAAAAGGGCGCTTCGTTTTGAAATATCTCTCGTAGTTCTTTTCCTTGCAACATTCGCGCTTTATATTGGCGATGTGTTGCCTGCGGAGTTTGAAGGTCAGATTCTCGGCATTGTTGGATTTGTTGGAATTGTGCCAGTAGCCAGAAGCGCGTATCGTTCACTTAGAGAAAAGAAATTAAACGTAGACCTCCTAGCAACTATCGCGCTTTTTTTCTCGTTCATAAGCGCGGAGTGGAGCTCAATGCTTTTTATAAACATAATGCTCGCTCTCGCGCGCGTGCTTGATTTGTACACAAAAAGACGCGTTAGAACCTCGCTTGAGAGTCTCATTAAACTAAAACCATCAAAGGCGAGAATAATGCGCGGTGGCAAGACACTGGAAATCCCTCTAACTGACGTTCGCAAAGGAGACCTAGTGGTTATAAATCTTGGTGATCAAATACCTGTGGACGGAATAGTGAGCGAAGGAACAGCTTCTGTAAACCAAGCGTCGCTGACGGGTGAATCAGTTCCTGTGCTTCGTGGAATTGGGTCCATCGTTCTTTCCGCGACTGTTGTTGTGTCTGGAAATATTGTCGTGAGGGCAGAAAGAATTGGAGCAGAGACCACATTTGAGCGAATGATAAACCTCATTGAGGCCTCGCACGACACAAAAACAAGAATGCGAACGTCCGCAGAAAGTTTTTCCAGTTGGTACATAGGTATTATGCTTTTAGTCGCTATTATTCTTTACATAGTGACAAAAGACACACGACTTGTGCTTGCTGTTGTGCTTGTGGTGTGCGCGGACGACATAGCCATTGCTGTTCCACTTGCGTACATTGTGGCAATAGGTACCGCGGCGCGTCGCGGGATTATTATAAAGAGCGCGGACTTCTTGGAGCTAGCTGGTAAAATTAACACGCTTGTTGTAGACAAAACAGGCACGCTGACACTCGGAAAACTTGCGGTTGAAACCGCGAGCGCATTTGAAGGAGCAACTATAAAGCAGGTAATAGAGCTGTCTGGAACGATATGCGCTCGCTCAAACCATCCAGTCTCAAAAGCAATAGTGGAGTATGCAAAAAATGCTGGTTGTTCTTGCGCGCCACCTGAGAGCTTCAAAGAAGTGGAGGGGCGAGGCATAACCAGCACAAGTGACAAAAATGAAGAAATAATTATAGGCAGACCTGAATTTTTGAACGAGAGAGGGATTAAGTTTTCCGGTGAAGTAGCAAAGGTTGTATCAGAGTGGGTGGCAAAAGGAAGCAACGTAACCATCGTTGCCATTGATGACAAAGTAATTGGAATATTCGCTCTCGCCGACGAAATGCGCGTAGGTGTCGCGAGCGCGATGAAAACGCTCAAACAAACAGGTGTAAAGGAGGTGGTGATGCTCACAGGCGACAATGATGGCGTCGCAAAGAAAATTGCGGATTACCTTGGCATAGACAAATACTATTCAAAGCTTTTGCCAGAACACAAAGTATACGTGCTAAAAGACTATCTCGGCAAACACGACCGATTGGTGGCTATGGTTGGAGACGGCGTAAACGACGCGGCAGTGCTTGCGCGAGCGGATGTTGGCATCGCGATGGGTGGTATTGGTTCAGATGTGGCAATAGAGTCTGCCGACATTGTTCTTATGCAGGACAATTTTGAAAAAATACTTGACCTTCGCGGGATCTCCAAAAATGTATCCTCTATTGTGCAGGGGAATTTTGTAATTTGGGGAGTTGTAAACGCAATAGGTCTTTATCTCGTTTTTACTCATACTATTGGGCCATCTGGCGCCGCGGCATACAACTTTCTAACAGACTTTATTCCAATAGCAAATTCTCTTCGTCTTTTCCGCTATAAGTAAAAAAGTTATAATGTATTAAATACAGCAATGGATTTTTCTAAATACACGAACACTAATATTAATGAGGTTACAAAACTTTTTTCTGTTGACCCATCTCAAGGACTTCCGATGTCCGAAATAGAGACTCGTCGCAAGGCGACTGGTTTGAACCTGCTTGCGAACAGTAAAGTTAGTCCTCTTAAAATTTTTCTTCGTCAGTTCAAGTCGTCATTTATCTATCTGCTGTTGTTTGCTACTGCTCTTTCATTTATTCTTGGACAATTTACCGAGGGAATAATGATACTGATATTCCTCCATATAAATGCCGGTCTTGGTTTTTATCAGGAGTATAGATCGGAACAAACGGTTGAGCTATTGAAACGTTATGTCTCCACACGCGTAAAGGTTAGGCGTGAGGGAATGGTGTCCACTATCAATGCAAGCGAACTAGTCCTTGGTGACATCATAATTCTTGCGGCTGGCGATGGCGTTCCAGCAGATATTCGCATTATTGAAGAAAAAGGACTTGTGGTAAACGAGGAGCCTCTCACTGGAGAATCGGTTTCAGTAGAAAAAGAAAGCGCGCCTCTTACTGGAAACACTGCGGAGCTTTACGAAGCAAAAAACATTTGCTTTTCTGGCACAACTGTAGTGTCTGGAAGCGCGACTGGAATAGTTTTTGCAATTGGGAACAGAACACAAATCGGCGGCATAGCAGAGCTCGTCGGAGGAACAAACCATGTGAGCAGTTTTGAAAAAGAGCTTGGCAAATTTAGCCGTTTTATTTTATACCTCATTATAGGCACGCTGTTGTTCATTTTTGCAATGAATATAGTCATAAAGGGGTACTCTGTGAATATTGTCGAACTTGCCATTTTCTCTATTGCTCTTGCTGTCTCTGTTGTGCCAGAGGCGCTTCCTCTGGTTATGACATTTTCGCTTTCGCGAGGAGCGCGACATCTTGCAAAAAAGCGTGTAGTTGTGAAGCGCCTTTCCGCAATTGAGGACCTTGGCGGAATACAAATGCTTTGCACGGACAAAACTGGCACACTTACAGAAAATAAACTGACGGTCCACGAGATGTGCGGAGAAGACGCTCGTGCGACGCTCCTTGCTGGGGCTCTTGGTGGAAACTACCTTGGAGCAAAAGCTAGCGGAGGCGCGCCAGACCCTTTTGACACAGCATTATGGGAATCTCTTTCACTAAAAGAACAAACGGATGTAGTGTCACACTCGCGCCTAGCCGATACGCCATTTGATCCTGTACACAAAAGAAACAGCGTAACAATAAAGAAAGGTAGTGAGACAATAATGATAATTCGTGGCGCCCCAGAATCAATAATCGCAAGCTCAAAGCTGCCCAAGGACGAGCGGGAAAAAACTCTCGCATGGATGGCAGAAGAAGGACGATCTGGACGTCGCACTCTTGCAATAGCTTCAAAAAAAATCACTGCTCGTAGTAAATTGGAAACTGGTTTTACGTTTATTGGCTGTGTTTCTTTTATAGATCCCATAAAGGACACTGCTGTTCAGGCGATAAAAGACTCGCGGAAGCTAGGATTAAAAATAAAAATCCTTACTG
>PCUO01000016.1:0-24657 GCA_002771015.1 Candidatus Yonathbacteria bacterium CG17_big_fil_post_rev_8_21_14_2_50_43_9 | reverse complement strand
CTGATTGAACTACTTCAAAAAAACTATCAGGTTGGTTTCCTTGGAGAGGGCATCAACGACGCTCCTGCTCTAAAAATAGCAAACGTTGCTATCGTTGTCGCGAGCGCATCCGACATTGCGCGCGAAGTGTCGGACATAATCCTTCTGGACAACAGTCTTTCGGTCGTTGTGGGCGGTATTCGCGAAGGTCGCGCTATTTTTGCAAACACAGTCAAATATATTAGAAGTTCTCTTTCTTCTAATTTTGGCAATTTTTATGCCGTCGCAATTTCTTCCCTTTTTATTCCATTTCTCCCAATGCTTGCAACTCAAATTCTTCTCGTAAATCTTCTTTCAGACTTCCCTGCTATCGCCATAGCGACGGACACAGTAGACGATGCCGAAGTCCGAGAACCAAAACAATACAACGTTCGCAAACTGGTCGCGATGGGAACCGTTCTCGGCATTGTTTCAACAGTATTTGACTTCATTATTTTTGCCTCATTCTATAAACTCGGACCAGAAATGTTACAAACACATTGGTTTATTTTAAGTATCCTAACCGAGCTTTTGTTCCTTTTCTCCATTCGTTCACGAGGTTTCTTCTTCCAAACAAAGGCTCCTTCATTTGTGCTGGTTGTTCTTACAGTTCTCGCTGGGGCAGCTACATTGCTCATTCCATTCACCAGTATCGGGCAATCATTGTTCCATTTTATAGCTCCTACCGCATCATCTCTTGGCTTTGTGCTCGGCATTGTAGCGCTCTATTTTGTCACAACCGAATTTGCAAAGATGTCGTATTATCGCCTTACTGTGTCAGCAAAGGTATGATAGAATATGTGTATGCAACTCTCTAAAAAACAAATCATCTGGGGAAGTATTCTTGTCGCAGTCGGAACAATAATATTTTTTGTTACGACAAACAAAAAGAACGCAGTGCCCCCAAACACGACCACAATAAAACGCGGAGATGTGATCCAAGAAGTAAGCGTGACAGGGCGTGTAAAATCCACATCCGCTGTTGATCTCGGTTTTGAAAAAAGCGGACGCGTGGCAGGTATATACGCTAAAGTCGGTGACCGTGTTTTAGCAAGTGGACTTCTTGGTGAAGTGGAGTCATCCAGCGCGCGAGGAAGCCTAATGGAATCCGAAGCTCGTCTAGCAGAGCTCAATCGTGGCGCGCGACCAGAGGAGCTAACCGTCAAAAGAGCTGAGCTTGCAAAATATACTCAGGATTTGGACAACGCATACAGCGGTATTACTGATATTCTAAACGATACCTTCACAAAAGCAGACGACGCGCTTCATACAAAAACAACAGGAATTTTTTCTGGCTACAAAAACACTTCATACAAATACACATTTTCTGTGTGCGATAGCCAACTTGCTGGAAACAGTGAGGTTCTTCGCCAAACAGCCGAGATCGATTTTGACGATTGGCGATTAGAAAATTCATCATTCCCTATATCACCATCAAAAACTGAATTATCAAACGCATTGAACAACGCAGGCAATCATTTGACAATAATACTAGGACTTTTTGAATCAATCGGTCGCGCCCTCTCTCTTGATTGCACTGTTACAAACACCGCGCTTGATACATACCGCTCAAATATAAATACTGCGCGTACAAATATAACGACCGCGCTTTCAAACGTAAATACAAAAAGACAATCAATCACCACACTTACGCTAACATTGGCAAAGGCAAAAGACGAGCTTGCTCTGCTTGAGGCTGGCACCGCGAGCGAAGTGATCGCAGCGCAGGAAGCGCGAGTACTATCTGCGCGAGGAGAACTCGCAAAGTATCGCATAGCCTCCCCTATCGCCGGAGTTGTTACAAAAGTTGATATAAAAGTCGGCGAAGGGTCTACTATTGGCAAGACAGTATTTTCTGTTCTTTCAGATTCGTCATTTGAAATAGAGACTTATGTGCCAGAAGCAGATATTGCAAAAATAAAAATTGGCGATAATGCTCGCATCACGCTTGACGCATACGGTTCTGATGTTCCATTCAGTGGAGTCGTGGTCGCTATAGATCCCGCAGAAACAATCATAGACAATGTCCCTACATATAAAACAACCTTCCAGTTTACAAAAAAAGATCCGCGTATAAAATCTGGAATGACAGCAAATATTGATGTAAGCACATCATCTCGCTCTGGAGTATTATTTACCCCTGAAAGGTCAATTATTACAAAAAATGGCGAGAAGTTTGTACGAACAGCGCTTGCGGATGGAACCACTTCTGATGTTCCCGTAACAACTGGTCTTAAAGGTTCAGATGGTTCAATAGAGCTTACTACAGGAGTTGCAGAGGGAACAACTATTATCATGGCTCCAAAGGATTAATGAGCGCGGGCCTGCACCCATTCAACATTCAATATTCTGCCCATTTATTTATGCCCATCATTGAAATAAAAAACCTCACAAAAGTATACGTAAACGATGAGGTTGAAACACCAGTTCTTCACGGTGTTTCCTTTTCTATTAATCGTGGAGAGTTTGTTGCCATCATGGGTCCATCTGGCTCCGGAAAGTCCACTCTGCTCCACGTGCTTGGCTTTCTAGACAACTACACAGACGGCTCCTTTCTATTTGAGGGAAAGGAGGCCAGCACATACGCGGGAGATGCCACTGCAAGCATCCGCAACAAAAAGCTCGGATTCATTTTCCAGTCATTCAATCTTTTAGCGCACGCTAGTGTGTTTGAAAATGTAAGGCTTCCACTATTTTACTCGGATATTCCAGAATCAGAATGGGGAAAACGAGTAAATGACGCGATTGAAATTGTGGGGCTTTCTCACCGCACAGATTTTGATGTCACTCGCCTTTCAGGTGGAGAAAAACAACGCGTGGCGATTGCGCGCGCCCTTGTATGCAACCCAGAGGTTATTTTTGCCGATGAGCCTACTGGCAACCTTGACTCAAAGTCCGGTGGAGCCATCATTCAAACTCTTCAGGAACTTAATGAGAAGCTCGGGCACACGATTATTCTCATCACGCACGAAACATACACGGCAGAGCACGCGCGACGTATCATTCGTATAAAAGACGGGCTCGTTGAAAGTGACAACGAAGTCGCGGAGCGACGCCATACCAATGATGGAATTCTAATAAAATGAAATTTAAACACAGTATAAAAACCGCATACAGAGGACTAGAGCAAAACCGCGCGCGGTCTTTGCTTACTATCCTTGGCATCGTTATAGGAGTTACAGCAATCATCCTCGTAATGTCTCTCGGGCAAGGCGCGCAGGATTTAATTCTTGATCAAGTTAAAGGGATGGGCACACGCACGATCATTGTAGGTGGAGGTCGTGAGCCTGCTGGAGTATCGGATGCAGGGCAAATTTTTAGCGACTCGTTGAAAAAACGCGACCTTGAAGCCCTAGAGCGAAAAGAAAACACGCCGAGCATAAAGTATGTTATGCCTCTTGTTTTTGGTGTCGCTGATGCCAGATACGCAAACGACACTTTCAATCTCACTATTTACGGAGTCTCTTCACTGATGGAAAAGATTTTTGATATGCCGATGAAAACTGGCGCCTTTTTCACGGAAGAGGATGTCCGCGCGCGCGCAAAATATGTGGTGATTGGCAACAAAGTAAAAAATGAACTTTTCGGCGCTGACGACGCTCTTGGGAAAATAATTAAAATGAAAGGTCATAACTTCCGTGTCGTTGGAGTGCTTTCAGAGCGCGGGCAAGACTTTTTTAACTTTGATGAAGCAGCTATCATCCCATACACAACGGCTCAAGACTACGTGCTTGGTATCAAGCATTTTAATCGCTTCATAACCGAGGCGGCAAGCGAAGCGCTCATTAATGATGCGGCAGAAGAAATCAAACTCACACTACGCGAATCACACGATCTTACAGGCACCGCAAAAGACGATTTTTTTGTAGTTACACAAGTTGATCTGGCTGGGCGTCTTTCATCCATCACGTCTGTCCTTACAATATTCCTCGCTGCTGTTGCGGCAATATCGCTTATTGTCGGAGGTATCGGCATTATGAATATCATGCTCGTCTCTGTTACTGAACGCACAAAGGAAATCGGACTCCGAAAAGCGTTAGGCGCAACATATAAAAATATTCTCACACAATTTCTTCTTGAGGCGGTAATGCTCACGGGAATGGGAGGTCTCGTTGGGATTCTTCTCGGAGCGTTTCTTTCGTGGGCTATAGCTACCACAATCACAAACTTCACAAACATTGCATGGACGTTTACCTTCCCCGTATCCGCCGCAATCCTCGGTATTGTTGTTTCTGGCGCTATTGGGCTCATTTTTGGACTCTACCCTGCCCGCACCGCAGCCAACAAGAGCCCCATAGACGCCCTCCGCTACGAATAGCTAGTTCGTGACTTCACTCCAAGTGGTGCCTGTGATGAGGCCGTCGGTGTCTAAAGTAAGGGCAACCTGGAGTGTTCGCGTGTTTGCGTTCATTATGCCTTTTGATGTGATTGTTTTTGAAGTGTCGTTACCTGTCACTTGTACCTTTGCGCAATCTTTTGAGAGGGTGCATCCATTTGAGCTGAAATTAACTGAGTAACAATCGGTAGTAGCGCACAAATATGTTTTGTTGCGAGCTATTTTCATGAGCGCGTCGCGAGCGCCTGCTTCTGCATAAAAATGCGCGCGGGAAGACTGGGCGCTACCCTGTGAAATAAAAAGCTCGGTAAAAGAAAGCGTGGTAATACTCACAGCAACCACAAGCGCCATCACGCCAAGAAGCATCACTGTGGGGAGAGTTGCGACACCACGGGAACGGGCAGAATATTGAATGTAGAATTTTGAATATAGAAGAATGCGTGGGGTTCTATCGTTCCAATTCAACATTCTGTATTCAGCATTCTACAATTCTACCCAAAATGAATTTACTAAACCTTCTTACAAAAGAAAAGCGCGTAGCGGGAATTGAAATCAGCGACTCTGTTGTTCGTATTGCTTTATTTCGTCCAAACGGAAGTAAAAAAGGTCGCGCGAGCATTCATCTTGTAACGTTGGACAAACCGCAAACCGAGACCACGACACCAGCGGAAGCTCATGAACCCGACGACGAACTCATTCTCATAGAAGAAGCAATGCTGCAAACATTATCGCCGATGGTGTGGTGATTGACATTGACCTTCTTGCAAGCTCGCTAAGGGAAATTTGGGACAAAGCAAAGCTCGGCACCGACTATGCGATAGTTGCCATACCTGACGACAAAATCTACTCCCGAATCTTTTCATTTCCAAAATCAGTCACCGAGGAACGCCTCTCCGAGGCAATGCGTCTCGCTATCACCTTTCAACTCCCAATCAAAACCGAGGACGCGTATCTGGACTGGGAGCGCGCCCCAGGCACTACAACGACCAACGAAATCCTACTTTCAACAATTCCACGCGATGTCGCGGATGGATATGTGCAGGCGCTTGAAAAAGCTGGCATCAAAACTCTCGCTCTTGAAAGCCATCTCGCGGGAATAGCTCGCGCGGTAAAACTTGTCCCGGGAGAAACAACAATTTTTTCAAAAAAGACTCCTGATGGCGCGACCATTTTTGCCCTAAGAGACGGCATTTTGCGTTTTTCGCGCACATTCCCTGCGCGCTTCGTTCCAGAGGCAGAGCTTCATAAGGAAGTTAATAAAGTTAAAGAAGCTATCGCGTCCGAAACAAAGGGCGATATAAAAGAGCAGGAACTCGTAAAAGCGACCGTGCGTGACGAGTACGCAAATCGCAAAGAAATCACCGAGCCAAAATCAAAATGGCTTGTGGCTCTTGGTACGGCTATTCGCGGTAGAATCCCAGAGGGAATGGACAATTTGATATCCCTCCTTCCTGTGGGCACCGAAGAAGCGTACTCATACCAGCGCGCTACTACATTTATTGTGCTGATGAGAAACCTCGTCATAAGCATTTCCATCTTTTTTGTGTCTGCGTACCTAGTAACATACATTTCTATGCTCTCTATGTTACAAAAAGGCACACAGCAGGTGACGACCCTTTCATCCTCAGTTATCCCGCCAGAACTTGTTGAAAAGGAAAAGTTGATTGGCGAAATAAACACCATTACGGAAACAGGCTTAAATTTCCTATCGCAAATGCCAATATGGAGCGTTGTGATCACCGAGCTTGTTTTGCGAACACCTGACGGTATTACAATTTCAACATTTTCAGCGCCAAATTTCACAGACAGGTTCTCAATTGTTGGCAACGCAAGGAACCGCGAGACCTTAAATAATTACAAGAAAACACTGCAGGAGTCCGCAATGCTTTCCGAAGTTGAACTTCCTTTGACCAACCTTGATAAAGAGGAGAGTGTGCCTTTCAGCATATCGTTTCGCTTGAAAGACCCGAGTGCGTTATACTTTAGCAGTAGTCAGGCGCATTAATATTATGTTCACCACAAAAAATCTTTTCACACATTTTGGAAAACATATCCTCACCGCTCTGGCTGTTGTGATTGTTTCTTTTGGCGTCATTTTATTTATTTCCAGAAAAATTACAAAGATGGCGACGGAAACAGCAACCAATCGCCACCTAGTCGCAACTCTGAGCGAACGCACATCGCTCCTTTCTAACCTCAAACGCGAAACGGATATCATTGGACCGAATGACAAAATCCTCAAGCAAACAATTATCCCTTCCAACAACATTCTCGAGTTCGTTGCCATTCTAAAAAGCCTTGCTCTTAAAAATGGCATCACTCAGTCTCTCAATTTCTCTTCGCCGACACCAGCGTCGCTCGGCACAGCATTCCCACTTGCGACCATCTCCTACCAAAATACAATTTCCTCGGCAAATGTTTCAATATTTATAAATTACCTCAAGGATTTTGAGAAGCTCCCCTACTTCACAAAAATCAATTCTCTGAATATTTCCTCGGGAAGCGCGGACTGGCGAAGCACTTCAAACATATCGTACAGCGCCACCGTTGCCGCACAAACAATAGAATAAAGAAATATGTCTCCATTCATAAAAAAAATCCGTGATTCCGTTTCTGGTGTAAAACCAAAGGATCTAATTTATCCTGGAATTGTTTTTTTGTTTGCGATTATCGTTGGCATTATTTTTATACTTTCTACTAGGTTCATAGCGAGAAGCATAGACACCGCATTTTCTGGCGACACAGGAAAAGGGTCTAGCTCGCTTAATATTGAGAACTATACTCTCGTTTCAAGGAAACTCGGCATCAGTACAGAAGTAAGAAAAGAATCAGCAAACGTCCCAGTGGAAACATCTATTCCGTCTGCTCCATTAGCCACAACCACGACACAAGTTTTGGACAAGAAAGCATTTACGCTCAACATCCTAAATAGCACAGCAAAAAGCGGTCTCGCTGGCGCTATGGCGCAGTCGCTAGAATCTGTAGGCTATCCAAAAGCAAAAACTGGCAACGAAAAAACCTTATACGCAACCACAACCGTCGCTGTTAAGGAAAGTAAATCTGCTATTGGCGAAGCGTTGATAAACACCGTCAGAGAAACCTACCCAGACGCAGTATCCACAACCTCTCCAGAAACAGCCCTGTTTGACGTGATTATCACAATTGGCACAAAGTAAGGATTGTATCCATAACTTGCATTTTGTATATAAATATACTATAATTGTCACTTGCTCACACAACCCTATGGTTTGTGTGAGGTGGATGAAAGTGCCATTTGGCGTTTTCTTGTTTAAGCCATTCCTATATCAGGAAAGGCGTAAGTTCTTTTAAAAAGGATATGTAAATGATTAAAATTGTTCTAAGCAAATCCATGGGCAAACGTTTTGCCTCTATTGGCAGGGGTCTCAAGGAGGCAACCTCTGCCATAATTGTGGTACAGCGCGCAGACGGAAACTTTGTGCACGGAGTGGGGGTGCTCTACCCCGACACTGAGCACCTCTATTTCAACAAAACAAAAACAATTGATCCGCTAAACCTTTGGCGCGGAATGTACGCCGTTTCAAAAATTTCATGTCTATCTAACGAAATGGTTGACACAGCGATGATGATTGCGGATGAAGTCGTTTCTCTCACTGATTCTCGGTTTACAAATGTGGATCAGCATCTCATGTATGAATATGATGTAGAAGTTTTGCGCGCCAAAACATTCGCTCAAGAAATCCCACCAGATGATATAAAAAAAATCGTCAAGGAATTCCAATTCTGGAATTTGCCGATTATTGACCCGTTTGCAAAAGCTTCCAAAAAAGAAGGGCGCGCATCGTGGGATATCATTCCGCATATGACGGGCGCGGAAATGAACGACATGTCTCTCGCAACATAAAAGTCGCAGGATCTCAAAGGCTTCACCATCACTGGTGGGGCCTTTTTTATTAATGCTCATATTCTTGTTTCAGCTTACGCCTCTGTATAATCCCCTCTGCATAATAAGTTAACGACCGTTAACTTATTATGCAGAGGGGATTGCTTTCTAAGGTCTAAGATTCAATGATACACCCTCCCCACACCTACTTTTACAAAATACTATGTCATACAATATCTTGATGATAGTTTTTAGATTGAATACGTTTTCTCGTCATATACAAAAAGTATGTGTAGGGGTACAATACATGTTATGGAAACAAATATTAAAACTGCGAGTAATATTCGCAATGCTGGGTTTGAAGGAGAAATTTTAACTGACGAAAAAAGTCTTGTTCCTTACGAGAACGACGCCAGCTTGTTTGAACTTCGCCCTGCGCTCGCGGTAAAACCGAAATCCGCAGAGGACATTAAAAAACTTGTAACATTTATTTCTGAAAAGAAAGACGCCAACCCAAATCTTTCACTCACCGCTAGGGCCGCTGGCACAGGTATGGCAGGAGGGGCTCTTAACGACTCTATTATTGTAGACGTGGCAAACCTAAATCATATCAGGAGCGTTAGCGCAGAGCGCGTAGTCGTAGAGCCAGGAGTTTTTTATCGCGAGATGGATGAGGAAACACGAAAGCGGGGCGTCATTATGCCATCCTTTCCTGCCTCGCGAAATCTTTGCGCAGTGGGCGGAATGGTCGGCACAAACGCGTCTGGCGAAATGACTCTCACATACGGAAGCACGGAAAACTGGGTGAAACGACTCAATGTCGTTCTCTCTGACGGCAACGAATATGAATTCGGCCCGCTCACGGCAGACGATCTTGAAAAAAAGAAAGAAATGAAAGGTTTTGAAGGGGAAATTTACCGCCGTATGTTTGATCTTCTTGAAAAGAATTATGACATTATAAAACGCGCAAAACCAAAGGTTGCAAAAAATTCCACGGGCTACGCGCTATGGAATATTTGGGACAGGAAAACTTTTGACCTTACAAAGCTCTTTACCGGCTCTGAGGGTACTCTAGGCCTTTTTACGGAAATTGAATTCGCGCTCATTAAGCCAAATGAGCACCGCAAGCTCGTGGTTATTTTTTTGCGAGACTTTAGCAAACTTTCAGAAGTCGTGGCAAAAGTTCTAACACACAAGCCTGAAACATTTGAATCCTACGATGACCACACTTTTCAGTTTGCGATTAGATTTTTCCCTGATATCGTGAGATCGTTGAAGACAGGAATAGTGAAGCTCGGACTGTCATTTATTCCTGAAGCACTTATGGTACTGCGTGGAGGTTTCCCAAAGCTTGTGCTCCTTGCGGAGTTTACTGGCGTCACAGAGGAGGAGGCAATGAAGAAGGCGCAAACGGCGTATGACGACCTTAAACAATTCCGCGCGCAGATTGAAATAATGAAAACAAAAAAGGACGCTGAAAAATTTTGGACAATCCGCCACGAGAGTTTCAACTTGCTCAGGAAACACGGCGGTACAGACAAAACCGCGCCTTTCATAGACGACATAATAGTAGCGCCAGAAAAGCTTCCAATGTTCCTGCCTAGACTTGCCGAGGTGATGAAAGAATACAAACTCACGTACACAATAGCGGGGCATATTGGCGATGGCAACCTGCATATTATACCTCTGATGAATCTGCGAAATACGCGTGACCGCGATATTGTAATGGAGCTTTCGCAAAAAGTATTTGACCTTGTGTTTGAATTTGGTGGCTCAATGTCGGCGGAACACAACGACGGGCTTGTTCGCACCGCGTACCTGATGCAGATGTATGGAGAAAAAATCTACAGTCTATTTGAGAAAACCAAAAATATATTTGACCCGAAAAACATTTTTAACCCCGGCAAAAAAGTCTACGGACACGACCTCGCGTATGTAAAGGAGCATATTGATAAGGTGTACTAAGTGACAGAATTTGGAATTTAGAATATTGGATATGGAATGAGCCAAAGCAACATCCAGCAATAGCACGCTATAGCGTGCTATTGCTGGATGTTGCTTTTTTGAAATCCGTTACGTTCCTTCCCCTACAAAAACAAGACTTAGCAAGAAAATAATTAGCGCCACGACAACTATCGCGCCTCCTGAGGCAAGGTTGTAATAGTATGAAGCGAACAACCCAAGTATCACAGAAACTATAGAAAATATAACTGACAAAATAAGTGTGAAGCGAAAACCGCGACCATACTGCATAGCGGAGATAACTGGAATAACCATAAGCGCGCCGATTAGAAGTACGCCTACTATTCGAATAGAAATGGCGACCGCTACAGCCGCGAGTGTTACCATTGTAAGATTAATCATTTTTACTGGCAATCCGCTTGCTTCGGCAAGCTCTGTGTCAAACGAGGTGAAAAAGAGCTCCTTGTAGAGAAACACCACGTCAATAAAAACAATTGTTGCGAGTGTGATAATCACAACAAGGTCTGTTGCTGTAACAGTTGAAATGCTCCCAAACAAATAGCTGAACAAATTCGCATTGAATCCTTTTGCAAGAGAGAGAATAATGACCGCTATAGCGAGTGAACCAGATAGAAAAATCGCAAGCACAGACTCCCCAGATATACGACGAGAGTTTCGTAAATACTCAATGCCAAATCCCGCGATTACAGAAAGCCCAATTGCGGAAAAAATTGGATTTATTTTAAGAAGAAGCCCAATTGCTACTCCAGCAAAAGACACGTGCGCAAGAGTGTCCGCCATAAGAGAGTACCTCCTAACCACAAGAAACATACCAATAAGAGGAGCAACTATGCCAATTGCTATTCCTGCCTCAAAAGCTCGTATCATAAAATCGTATTGAAATATATCTAGCATATTATTCTTTTAGACCACCAAAAATTAAGATTTATGTTTAAGTCCTGAAAATTTCTAGCGAGGCGAAGAGAAAAATATGAGGCATATGTGTATATGCTAAAGATTTTTCTCAAAGACATAGCTGAAATTTTAATGACTTGGGACATATAGATTAATTTTTGGTGGTCTGATCGTTAGGTTCGTGTGACACGCGCTTTGAGTGCTTACCGTACAAACGCTCGAGCACATGCTCGTTTAGGATATCCTTTGGAAGTCCGTGACAAACAAGATTGTGATTGAGACAGAGTACTGTTTTTGTCTCCTGTGATACCACATCCACATCGTGCGATATTAAAAGTATCGTCAGATGTCTATCACGATTGAGCGATGAAAGAAACTCATAGAAGGTTTTTTGAGCGCCGATATCAACGCCAACTGTTGGCTCATCAAGGATAAGCACCTCTGGCTCACTTGCAAGCGCGCGCGCTATGTACACTCGCTGACGCTCTCCACCAGAAAGATTGCCGATGAGGGTGTCACGATGCTCAGCAATGCCAGAAATTTCCATTGCTCGTTCTACCGCTTCTATATCCTCTTTTTTGAATCTTTCAAAAAAACCAAGACGCGCAATACGACCCGTACGCACCACCTCAAATACCGTTGCTGGAAAATTTCTTTCTGTATGAGTAACTCGTTGTGGCACATAACCAATGCGATACTTCTCTTTAAAATCGTGGTGATCCTTACCAAAAAGCATTACCGCGCCCTCTGTAGGATGCAGGAGTCCCAGGATTACTTTTATAAGCGTTGTTTTACCTCCCCCATTTGGGCCAATGATGCCAACATAATCTCCCTTGCGTATTGAAAAAGTAAGGTTTTCTATAACCGTAGTAATGTTGTATGAAAAACTCACATTGTTGAGTTCAATATATGATTCTTCTAGTGGCATGACATTGCTCTTTGTAGATTGTTCAAATTCATTTTCATAATTGAAAAGTAATCTTCTCTTGATTGTACCTCATCAGGGGTCAGACTTTCAATAGGATTGAGTACAAGAACAGTTGCGCCAACCTCTCGCGCAACTAATTCTGAAAATTTTGGACTGGCGACTGTTTCCGCAAATATGTATTGAATGCCTTTTTCGCGCACAAGATTTATAATACGAGCTAGTTCTATCATAGACGGCTCCTCGTCTGGGGAAATACCTAAAATTGATGTAGCTGTGAAATTATACTGACGAGCAAGATAATTATAAGCTTCGTGCAATACAACCACTTCACGCAAGGCGCAGGAAGCTAACCCATAGCGAAAACGCTCGTCCAATAATGAGAGCATGCCTATATAATGATTTGCATTATCATTAAATAAATCCTTATGTGAAGGATCAATCTTTATAAGCATGTCCATAACAATCTCGATTTCTTTTTTCATTATCATTGGATCAAGCCAAAAGTGCGGGTCAATAACTCCGTTGCGATTTATAAGAATAATTTCATTGCTAATAAGCGATTCAGTCATATTAATTCTTTGTTTTGGGCGTGGCGAGTTCCCTTTTTCCCATTTATTGACCCACGACTCAGACCCTCCGCCGTTATAAATTATAATATCTGAATCACCTATAATAACGAGGTCGCGCGCAGAAAGCTCGAAATCGTGAGACTCTACTCCAGATGGAACGAGATTATGGACTGTGACGAGATTCCCACCTACAGCAGTAGCGATATGTGAAAGCGGATAAATGCTAGTTACGATGTGAATTCTTTCATTCTGAGCGCCTTTTTGTGGAACGCGTGATGAAAGCAAAAGAACAGCGCCAAAAACTACAGAGAGAATTACTGCAACAAGAATCAATTTACGATTTATCATTATGTTTTAATTTTCTTATTTAATAGCCCTAGCGATTGTATCTAGTAATTCCTCCCTACCATAATGAGTGCGCGCGGAATATTGCAGAACTGTCGCACCAAGTCCGGCCTCTATTGCCTTTATATTATGAGAACGCTCGGTTTGATTCAATCTGTCAATTTTGTTTGCAACAGCCACAAATGGTATATTTTCTGCGCGAAGGATGTCTGCCATCTCTTTATCATACGGCATTGGCATTACCACAGAGTCCACAATTAAAACCACAAAACCTACGACAGCTTCCCTGCTACCAAGATACCATAAAATAAGTTTGCGGATTTTTTCTGCGCCTTTTGCGCCCATTCGAGCAAATCCATACCCAGGAAGGTCCACAAAGTAGAGTTTTTTATTTATAAGAAAAAAATTGATTTCTCTCGTTTTACCTGGCATAGAACTAGATTTTACTAAATCTTTTTTCATCACTAGAGAATTGATGACACTAGACTTTCCAACATTTGAACGCCCCACAAATGCTATTTGAGAGTGTTTCTCCTTGAGAATCGGGTCTGTGCCGATAATACCTTTTACAAATTCCGAGCTAGTTATGTTCATCCCGTTAGAGACGGGGGTAAATCCCCATGCCTTATTATATTAAACTTCTAATAGTGATGAATTCGACATACCCAATTAGTACCAAAAAAAACATAATGACGAGTCTCTAACGGGATTCATATCTATTCATTTAACCACACAACTATTGAAATACCAAAGTTGCAAATTAAGGAATTGTGGTATACTTGAATAAATTACTAGAAATTACATAAATTAAATATGGAAGAAACAAACACAACAGCCCCAATAACAACACAAAATTACGCAATTCCTTTTGCAATCGTTATTGCAGGGCTAGCCATCGCTGGAGCAATTTATTTTGGCGATGGAAAACAGGAAGCTGTGGCAGCGCAACCATCTGGGACTGTGGATCCCGTGACTAAAGATGACCATATCATCGGCAACCCAAATGCAAAAGTGATAATCGTGGAATACTCCGACCCTGAGTGCCCATACTGTAAAACATTCCACGTAACAATGAACCGCATTATGCGCGAATACGGAAAAGATGGAGAAGTGGCATGGGTATACAGACAATTCCCTATAGAGTCGCTTCATCCGGTGAAGGCTCAGAATGAAGCCGAGGCTACCGAGTGCGCAAATAAGCTAGGTGGCAATACAAAGTTTTGGGAATATATAAATCAGGTTTTTGAAATAACTCCATCCAACAACAAACTTGATCAGGCAGAACTTCCAAAAATCGCGAAGTCAATCGGATTGAATGTGACAGAATTCAACAAATGTCTTGAGAGCGACGAAATGAAAACTGTTGTAGACGCGCACATTGCTAGTGGCGCCAAAGCTGGCGTAAGCGGAACACCATATTCAATAATCCTCGTAAACAAAAAAGCGGCGAGTGGTATAAATGGCGCTCAACCATACGAGGTTGTAAAGGCGCAGATTGACGAGTTGCTGAAGTAGTCTGAAAAACAATTGACAACTCACAAAAAAAGGCGGACATTTATGTCCGCCTTTTTTTCTTCCTCGTAATGATATTGCTATTTTGTTAGGCTCGCTACTGTGCAACTTTTTTGGGGGTTGCGAGCCTGACGAGGCGAGCATTTCAGAATTTTTTAAGCTTCAAAAAATCCGTACCCAAAAAATTGCACAGTAGTAAGAGCCGTATTCAACCAAACTAGTAATTCCGCAATTTATCCACCTTATCATGTGCGCGGATTTTTTCAATCGCTTTTGCCTCAATCTGCCTAATACGTTCGCGTGTTACCTGAAACTCGCGACCCACCTCCTCTAGTGTGTACACCACACCATCCACAAGCCCGTGCCTAAGCTCAAGAATCTTTCTCTCTTTTTCAGAAAGGTCATTCAATATTTCTTTTACCTGGTCTGAGAGAATCCTTTGGGCAGAATCCTGCGCAGGTGAAAGTATCTTTTCATCAGCAATAAATTCACCAAGGGTTGATTTATCATCATCGTCACCAATAGGTTTCTCAAGAGAAACAGTATCCTGGTCAATTTTCTTAATGTTGTAAATTTTCTCAACATCAAGACCCATCTCTGTTGCTACCTCGTCTGGAAGTGGCTCACGTCCGAGGTCTTGAGACAATCGACGCACCACTTGCTTATATTTTGAAATAGTTTCCACCATATGCACTGGGATACGAATAGTGCGCGACTGATCCGCTAAGGCGCGAGTAATAGCTTGGCGAATCCACCATGTTGCGTATGTAGAAAATTTGTAGCCTTTTTCCCAATCAAATTTTTCAACTGCTTTAAAAAGACCGATGTTCCCTTCCTGGATTAGGTCAAGTAGCGTGAGGTCCGCGCTTCGTCCAACATATTTTTTTGCAATGGAAACCACAAGTCGTAAGTTTGCGCGGGCGAGAAGATTTTTGCCTTCCTCATCCCCCATCTGAATACGCTGAGCAAGATCTCGCTCTTCTGCAGCTAAAAGAAGCGGGTACTGCCCAATCTCCTTCAAATACATCTGAATGGAGTCGTATGATGAATCCCCACTTTTGTAGGTGTATTTTTTGTGCGTTAAAACTTCTTCAGGCTCAGTTTCTAGAAGCCCGCCACTTTCCAGGATATCCACACCTGCATCGTTAAGTTTTTCATAAAGGGCATCTAGAAAAATAACATCCTGTTCAACCTGAGGAAAATCCTTTAAAATTTCATTATATGTAATAAATCCGCGGCCGCGACCCTTGAGAATAAGTATCTGCGCCTTTTGCTCCCATCCTTCGGTGGATTTCTTTTTTGAAACTGTTTTCTTTGTTACCTTCTTAGGAATAACTTTCGAATCAGCAGACAGGTCACCAGAGCTGTGTCTGGACACGCGTCTTGGACGTGAACTTACTGCTTTTTTAGCAACCTTCTTCACCGCGATTTTTTTTGCCGGCGCTTTTTTAACAGCCTTCTTAATAGATTTCTTTGGTGTTGTTTTTGGTTTTTTTGTAGTTGTTTTTTTCGGCATGATTTATAAAATATTTTTTGTTAGCGTGTGTAATTCTTTTGAAATTGACTGACATTCGGTAAGAAGTTTTTCCGCAAGCGGGACGTCTCCTTTATTTTCTGCTTCTTTTAACTCTGCCATCTTTGCCGTAAACTTTTCTTGAAGAATCTCTTCATTCATTGTTCTTAGAAGAACATTCAATTCCTCTTCTATACGTTCGCTCCCGTGAAGTCGCGCCTCTGCCTCAAAAACAATTGCATCTCCCAAAACCACATCAATAGGCGGTAAGCCCTCTAGGAGTTTCGCAAAGCGAGCTCGATAATCTCCAATATTATTGATGGCGTTTTCTTTCAATCCCTCTTGCCATCGTAACACGCCTTCTATAGTACGAGAAATGCGTAATAGTCTGGAAAGCGGAGGATTTTTATATTCTAGTTTTTCAGCGTTTAAATTTATGGCCGAGCCATGAATCAGCTGATTCGCGTTTGCCATAGCTCCTCTTCTTTTAACTTCATCCCACACATGCTCCTCCTTTATCCCAAGAATTTTTGCTATTTCACCCACATAGTGCCCCTGATCAATTTGACTCTTTAGTAGTGCTACAAACGGCACAATGACTTCTGTAACTTTTGCGCGGAGTTCCGACTTCTCCTTGTGAAGCGATGGCAAAAGTTCTATGTACAAATCAATCACCTGCTTTGAGTTTTTTACCGCGTCAACCCACTGTAAAGGATCTTTGCAAGCAACGTCCGCAGGATCCATACCTTTCGGCAAACGTGCTATGCGTACTGACATATCTTGCGAGAGAGCGAGCTCAACCGCGCGATGTACTGCAGAAATGCCAGCATCGTCAGCATCAAACGCAAGTACAATATTTTTTGTGAAGCGTTTGATCATCTCTAGATGCTCGGAAGTGAGAGCAGTTCCAGATGAAGCAACGGCATTTTTTACTCCTGCTTGATGCGAAAGTATGAGATCCATTTGCCCCTCCACAAGAACACAACTATCTTCGCTACGAATAGCGTCCCGCGACTGTGAAAAACCAAACAACGCGCGCGACTTGTGAAAAACCTCTACATCAGGACTATTTACATACTTAGCGGAGGCCGACGCGCCAATAGTCTTCCCTGCTTCTTCTTTAAGGATTCGCCCAGAAAACGCTATAACACGTCCCGAACTGTCTGTGATTGGGAACATAACGCGCCCACGAAATCTGTCGTAGAAACCTTTTGGAGACCTAACAATAAGCCCAGCCTTTTCCATCACATTTTCTGAAACTCCCTTCTTTGCAAGGAAATCACCTAGAGAACGCCATTCGTCTGGAGCAAAACCTACACGAAAACTTTTTACAGTTTCCTGTGTTATCCCGCGACCAGTCAGATACGACACAGCATCTGGAAACTTTGGCAACACGGCCTCGTAAAACCTTGTAGCGAGTTCAAGCGTGGAAAATATCGCGTCTCGCTCGTCTTTTGCGCCGGTTCTTTCGCGAGTGAGCGTCACACCGGCTCTGTCTGCAAGAAGTTTCAACGCGCCTTGAAAATCAAGTCCTTCAATTTCCTCAACAAATGAAATAACATCTCCTCCTTTGTTGCATCCGAAACAATGATATGTTTGTCGTGAAGGCGAAATGAAAAATGATGGTGTGCGTTCATTGTGAAAAGGACAGCACGCCTTAAAATTCCCCCCAGCTTTTTCAAGCTTGAGGTATCCACCTGCGACATCCACGATGTTTAATCGTGATTTTATATCTTCGATGACTGAGGACATTGGATTACATTTAACAATTGACATTTAACAATTGACAAGGTGCTACGAGTGGATTCCGTCAAATGTCCGCGTAGCGGTGTCAATTGTCAAACGTAGGAATTATCCGCTACGCGGATAATTCCTCTGCTACTTCTCCGGGAAGCTCATTCACGCCACCATTTTTACCAAACCCTGTTCCTGCTGGGATAAGGTGACCAATGATAACATTCTCTTTCAGTCCACGAAGAGTGTCCACACCGCCCTGGATTGCAGTATCAATAAGAACGCGAGTTGTATTCTCAAATGACGCAGCTGACATCCAGCTCTTTGTAGTAAGGGCGACAACGGAAATACCAAGTACCACTATTTCTCCCTTTGCCTTTTCTCCACCCATCTTCTCTATTCGCTCGTTTTCATGAGCGAGTTCTCCCTGTTCAACCACATCACCAAGATTGAAGATTGTATCTCCAGAATCTTTAATCTTTCTTCGCGAGAACATTTGGCGAATAATCACCTCAATGTGCTTGCGTGAGATTGACGCGCCCTGAAGTTCATAAATCTTGAGGACTTCAGTAATAATGTAGTTTTCTGCTACATCCTTTCCTGCGTATTGGAACACCTCTGCTATGTCGGCTGAACCGTCTGACAAAAGTTGTCCTTTTGACACAGCACTGCCCACCTTTACAAACGGAGTACGCTTTGCTGATGTTTCGTACTCTATTGCTTCACCCTTCTTCTTTCCTTCCCCCTCAGCAGGGAGTACCTTGATAATTAACTCCTTTTCGTCACGAATTACTTCAGTAATCACGCCGTTTGTGTGAGAGATAATTGCGAGACTCTTTGGCTCACGCTTTTCAAATATTTCTTCAACACGTGGAAGACCCATAGTAATGTCACCACCTGCCGATGCAATACCTCCAGAGTGGAAAGTACGCATAGTAAGCTGTGTACCTGGTTCGCCTATAGCTTGAGCAGCTATAATACCCACCGCCTCGCCAATCTCTACAAGTTCATTTCTACCGATGTCCAAACCATAACACATGCGACAAATGCCGTGCGAAGTCTTACACGAAAGAGGAGAGCGTACAATTGCTTCGGTAATGCCACGAGCCTCCGAATCCTTTACATCTGCTTTTGACATAAGATGACCCTTTTTGTAAATCACCGTACCGTCTGCGAGCGCAATATCCTTCGCAAGCACACGACCTTTTAGATTGCGTGAAAGAAGGATGTCAAATCCAACAAGGTTTTCCTTGCGGATAGTCTTGCCTTCTTTGTCTCCACAGTCTTCTTCGGTGATGATGGCGTCCTGCGCTACATCAACAATACGACGAGTAAGGTATCCTGCCTTTGCAGTCTGAAGCGCTGTGTCGGCGAGACCTTTACGTGAACCGTGAGTCGTAATGAAGTATTCCACTGGTGACAAACCTTCCTTGCTTGATGGAATAATCGGGAAGTCAATAGTGCGTCCTGCTGTGTTGATAATGAGCCCCATCATACCTCCCATCTGGAGAATCTGAGCAATAGAACCGCGCGCTCCTGACTTCAACATGTCCTCCACAGAACCATTTTTGTCTAGAGTTGCTGGCATAAATTTCTCAATCTCGCCACGAGCTCCCTGCCAACACTCAATGGTGCGACGATAACGCTCATCCTCGGAAAGAAGCCCAGCATTAAATTCTGAACGAATTTCGTCTGCCTTAATTTTTGCTTTTGCAATAATGCCTTTTTTCTCGGCAGGAATCTTGATCTCATCAATCCCCCACGTAATACCAGCTTTGGTTACATACTTGAAACCAAAGTCCTTGATTTTGTCCAAAATCGGAGGGGTCGCGTCGATGCCGTAAGTATTGATGAGTTCATCAATAATAGACTCAAGCTCCTTTTGTGTGATCTCCTTGTTCACATATGCGAAGTCTGAAGGAAGCACGCTGTTAAAAAGTAGACGACCAACCGTAGTCTCAAAAACCTGACCGCGGAAAATGGCGTATTTTTGAGAGTCGGTGCCCATCACCTTTATCTTTGCGCGATAGCTCACCGCATCAAAGTCGTGTGCTGTAATAGCGCTGTTTGGCGTAGGAAAAATCTTTCCTTCACCCTTTGCTCCTTCAATAATCTTTGTCATTGAATAACAACCAAGAGGAATATCAAGTTTTGGTTTTACAATTGGATCGCCGTTCCCTGGCCCGAGAAGGTTCTTGTTTGCGGCCATAAGCTCGCCAGCTTCCTTTTGCGCAGCGTGCGAAAGTGGCACGTGCACCGCCATTTGGTCTCCGTCGAAGTCCGCGTTGAATGCGGCGCAAACTAGTGGATGAACCTGGATAGCGTTGCCTTCGATTAGTACAGGGTGGAAAGCCTGAATACCAAGACGGTGAAGAGTTGGAGCACGGTTCAAAAGAACATACTTGCCTTTGATCACTTCTTCCAAAATTGCCCACACCTCAGCAACGCTGTCGTCTATGAGCTTGTTTGCTCCGCGAATATTGTACGCTAGCTCACGCTCAATAATTTTTGAAACGATAAACGGACGGAAAAGTTCAAGAGCCATGTGCTTTGGCAAACCGCACTGATCTAGATGAAGTTTTGGCCCAACAACAATAACCGAACGACCAGAATAATCCACACGCTTTCCGAGGAGGTTCTGACGAAAGAGTCCTTGCTTGCCTTTGAGAGTATCAGCGAGTGACTTCAAAGTTCGCTTTTGAGCAGCATTCATTGCCACAGATTGGACACGGCGAATTGAGTTATCAATAAGCGAATCCACAGCTTCCTGAAGAATACGCTTTTCGTTGCGTAGAATAACATCAGGCGCGCCAATAGCAATGAGTTTCTTCAAGCGATTGTTGCGGTTGATAACGCGACGATACAAGTCGTTCAGGTCCGAAGTAGCATGGCGTCCACCCTCAAGGGCAACCATTGGACGAAGCGCTGGTGGAATAATAGGAATAACTTTAATGAACATCCACTCTGGACGGACGCCTGAGTTGATAAGTGATTTCACAATTCCTAGACGCTTGTGAAGTTTCGCGCGTTCAACTGCGCCTGCCTTTTCTAGCTCACACTGAAGCTTCTCGCGGAATTTAACGAGGTCAATCTTTTTGAAGATGTTGTAAATCGCCTCTGCGCCAATACCTGCTTCAAATGCTGTGCTGTACTTGAGCGCAAACTTGTGATATGTCATCTCATCAAGCACCTTACCCTCAACAAGTGACTCAATTTCTTTTTTTGCTGTCAAAAGAAGCTCCTTAAGCTTTTCCTTTCCTTTTTCGTCGATAAGTGTCTTTGATTTGTTTTTGTATTCCTGATCAAGCTCCTTCAAGAAATTGTCTCTCTCTGTGATGTTTACAGAAGTGATGATGTACCCTGCAAAGTAAATAACTTTCTCAAGATCCACGATAGGAAGATTTAGAAGAAGACCCATGCGTGAAGGGATGGAACGAAGGAACCAAATGTGCGCAACAGGTGAAGCAAGCTCAATATGCCCCATTCGCTCGCGACGAACTATAGAGCGAGTAACCTCAACTCCACATTTCTCACAAATAATATTCTTGTAACGAATGCGCTTGTACTTTCCGCAGTAACATTCGTAATCCTTTTCAGGCCCGAAGATTCGCTCGTCAAAGAGACCTCCGCGCTCGCTTCTTTGTGTGCGGTAGTTGATAGTCTCCGGTTTGGTAACCTCGCCGTATGACCACTCCTTAATACGCTCAGGAGATGCAAGCTTGAGAACGATTTCGTCGAAATTCTGTAATTCGCGTAGTGTTTTCATGGTTGATTTTTAAAGAGTGAAACGACTATCAAAATCACCACCCGGTTAAATGCGATTTTTCAAATCGCAATTTAAAATTTGTATAAATTTTAAATTATTTAACTGGGTAAATAATCTGATGTCGCCTCGCTCGTTATCTTATTTATTTTTTCTTATTGAGCGAAATGTCGAGTGAGAGCCCGCGTAGATAATTTAGAAGCACATTGAACGACTCTGGGATATTTGTGCTTGTGATGTCGTTGCCTTTCACAATAGCGTCAAATGCTTCCGAACGACCTGAAATATCGTCTGATTTAATAGTGAGCATTTCACGAAGTACATGCGATGCGCCGTAACCTTCCAGTGCCCACACTTCCATTTCTCCAAAACGCTGGCCTCCGCCTTGCGCCTTTCCGCCAAGTGGCTGTTGCGTAATAAGAGAGTACGGCCCGATTGAACGCATGTGAATTTTGTCTTCCACCATGTGGTTCAACTTCAAGATGTACATATAACCAACCGCAATATCCTGATCAAACGAGTCTCCCGTGCGTCCGTCAAAGAGTGGCATCTTTCCATCCTCGCGGTATCCTGCCTTTACGAGCTCGCCTTTAATCTCATCAACTGTCGCTCCCATAAACGGAGGCACTATCGCCTGATAGCCAAGAGTGTGCGCGGCAAGGCCTAAGTGAAGCTCAAGAATTTGTCCCAGATTCATACGTGAAGGCACGCCGAGTGGGGTAAGCACCACATCAATAGGTGTACCGTCTGCCATGTAAGGCATATCTTCTTCGGGAAGGATTACCGATATAACACCCTTGTTCCCGTGACGTCCCGCGAGTTTGTCACCCACAGAAATGTTACGCACCTGCGCAACTTCAATGTGAATTTTCTTGATGATACCGCTATCTAGAGCGTCACCCTTTTCGCGCGAGAATATTTTCACGCCAATAACACGACCACGCTTGCCGTGATCCATGCGAAGCGAGGTGTCTTTCACATCGCGAGCCTTATCGCCGAAAATACTGCGGAGGAGCCGCTCTTCTGGGGTGAGTTCAGTCTCACCCTTTGGAGTAATCTTTCCAACCAAAATATCTCCCGGATGCACCTCTGCTCCGATGCGAATGATTCCGTCCTCGTCCAAGTCTTTAAGCTTTAGCTCTCCAACGTTTGGAATATCGTGAGTTGTAACCTCTGGCCCGAGCTTTGTGTCGCGCACATTTACAACAAACTCATCCATGTGAATAGAAGTAAACTTGCTGTCCTTCACGAGACGTTCCGAAAGAATGATAGCGTCTTCGTAGTTTGAACCTGCCCATGACATAAACGCAACGAGCGCGTTCTGCCCGATAGCGATCTGACCATTGTCTGAAGACGAAGTGTCCGCAAGCACAGCTCCTTTTTTCACCTTGTCACCAACGTTTATTATAGGACGCTGGTGGAACGCTGTAAATCCGTTTGTTCGTGAGAATGTTACAAGCTTGTATGAATGCTCCTTTCCATCTCCACCCTTCAAAACTATCTTCCTTGAATCTGAGTGAGTGACAGTGCCGTCCACATCCGCAATAACTAGACGACCAGTGTCGCGAGCGGCCATTCCCTCCATACCTGTTGCAACTAGAGGAGCCTCAGGCACAACGACTGGGATTGCCTGTTTCTGCATGTTTGAACCCATGAGCGCGCGGTTTGCGTTGTCGTGTTCCAAAAATGGAATCATAGATGTAGCAACCGAGTATGCTTGGTTTGCTGCGATGTCCATGTAGTGCACATCCTTGCGATCCACAAGCTCTGGATGACCAGCGCGACGTACCTCAACTTTTTCTTCAACAATACTGTCGCCATCCATTTTTAAAGACGCATGCGCAATGTTGTATTGCTCTTCCTCTAACGCATCCATGTACACGATTTCTTTTGTTGTCTTGCCGTTCCTTACCTTTACATAAGGCGTTTCAATCATTCCGAAATCATTGATACGCGCGTAGCAAGAAAGACGAAGAATAAGACCGATGTTCGGACCTTCTGGGGTGTGAATAGGACAAAGGCGTCCGTAGTGCGATGTGTGCACATCGCGAACTTCAATGCCTGCACGTTCGCGTGTGAGGCCACCGGGCCCAAGCGCAGAGAAAGTACGGAGGAGTTCAATCTCAGAAAGAACGTTGTACTGACTCATAAACTGAGAAAGCTGGTTTGTCGAAAAGAATTCTTTTAGTCGCGCCTGAAGCGGGCGAGGAGAGATAAATTGCACAGGCATTGTGGCATCTGTATCAATAGTAGACATTCTGTCCTGAATGTTTCGCTTCATCTGTGTCATACCAACGCGGATTTTCTGCTGGAGCATTTCACCCACAGAGCGAATGCGACGGCTTCCTAGGTGGTCAATATCGTCTGGAAGAGAACGAGGGTCGGCATTTAGCTTTACAATGTGAGAAACGATTACGGCAACATCACTTGCGTCAATAGTACGTTTTGCAATATCATCTTTATCAAGTCCTTTTGCGAAACGCTTGTTGAACTTGAAACGTCCAACTTCTGAGAGGTCGTATTTTTCCTTTGCGAAAATAGAGTTCACGAAACCACGAGCGTTTTCTGCTGTTGCAAGGTCGCCGTCACGAAGCTTCTTGTGAATTTCAATAAATGATTCGTCTGGAGTCTGAGCAGTATCCTTTGCTAGAGTTGCTTCAATCACCTTCTTCACCGCTTCGTCCTTACTTGCGAATGTTTTGAGGATTGCGTCGTTGTTTTCCAAACCAAGAGCGCGAAGAAGCACAGTCACAGGGAACTTGCGCTTTTTATCAATACGCACGTATACCGCTCCGTCTGGATCGGACTCCACCTCTACCCACGCGCCACGTCCAGGAATAATCTTTGCGCCGAAGTAACGCTTGCCCTTGAGCTCATCCACTGTGAATGACACGCCAAAGGAGCGCGAGATTTGTGGCACAACCACGCGTTCAACCCCGTTCACGATAAAAGTACCGTGCGAGGTCATCATAGGAAAATCCGCCATAAAGATTTCCTGCTCTTTCTCACTCTTAAACGTTTTGTTTATGAGCTTTACGCGCGCTTTGAGAGGCGCTTCGTATGAGAGATTGTTTTCTTTTGCAAAATACTCGTCGTACTTTGGCGCTGAAAGTTCAATACCTACGAATTCCAATGCAAACTTTTTCCCTGAGTAATCTTCAATAGGGGAGAATTCTTTAAATGCTTCTTTGAGTCCTACT
>PCUO01000003.1:1416-5756 GCA_002771015.1 Candidatus Yonathbacteria bacterium CG17_big_fil_post_rev_8_21_14_2_50_43_9 | reverse complement strand
CCTTATATCGCTAGATTGTTCTCCTTCGATACAAACAATTGACCTACCTGTTGTTACAAAATAAGCATTGCCAGTAAGTTGCTTAAGTGCCTCTAATTTTTCAATACTAGATGCTACTTTTTTAAGTTGGTTTTGTGTGCTCTCTGAATCAATTCGCTGTGTTAGAAGGTATAGTTCGTCATCATAAGCCTGATCTAATATTGTTGGAGAATGGGTCGAAATTATGAATTGTATGTTATTTTTTACTGATAAAGTTCTAATGTATGTTAAAATTTTTGCTTGCAAGTCAGGGTGTAAATGTAATTCCGGCTCATCTACTATAAAAACTAGACTTTCTTTTTGTTCAACATCTTTTACATTCGCAGTAGAATTTTCAAGCAATTTTAAATTAACGTGTATTTGGTTTTCAATAAGTGGAAGAAATAGTATTATTATTGCTTTCTCACCCGAACTAAGATCGTCAATATCAATTTCCTGTTCCCCAGCCTTGTCAGTTCGTACCCAAATACACTTGATATCATTTTCATTTTTAAAATCAACGCGTTGAAAAACTAGATGGGGTAATAAATATTTTGTTAACTCCCTTATTGATTCATAGATATCCGGTGTTTTGTCGGTCTCTATCGTTGCATTTTTACTCTTTGCTTTGTCGAATAATTCTGCGAGTACAGATTGTCTCTTATTTTCGATTTCTCCGAGAGTGTGTTTGATTGTTGATCCTGCTTCATCGACATTATCAGGTGTTCTAGATGGATTTTGAAATGATAAGCCTTCATAACCACCAACGCTCGTTTGCATAAGGAGATCAAACATAGATTTCATACCACCGCTCAACCAACTACGTTTAACTGATGTTTTACGGATTGCTCTATGGGGTGGTTGATAAAGTATTTTTGTTGCTTCTTCTATTTCTATCCCTTGTCTACGCTGAGAAATTTCATACAGGAGAGTAGATTTACCAGCCCCATTTGGACCAGCAATAATCATTATTTTGGGTAACGAATCACACTCTGCCAAACCAAGTGCTTTTATTTTTTGTATTTTAAATTTTGTGATTGCCATATCTTTTCTGTGGATAACTACTACTTGTATACTTTCTATTTATTTTCTATAATAGCATTATGATAACAAAAAAGCAAACACAAGTCCTTGATTTCGTAAAAACTTACAGAGCAAAAAATAGCTACGCCCCCTCTCTTGAAGAAATCAAGAAGAAGTTTAAGTTTGCGTCTGTTTCAACTGCTCATTATTACATAGGCAAATTGCAAAACGCAGGGTTTTTGAATAAAGAGCACAATCAACCGCGCGCCGTTTCGACAGTTGAAGCCAAGCAGACAATAGAGATTCCTATTTTAGGAGCTATCGCGGCGGGTCAGCCGATTGAGGCAATAGAAATACCAGACGAGATGATAACGATCACAAGAGACGAGATTGGGAGACAAGGCAAGCACTACGCTCTGCGCGTTCAAGGTAGTAGTATGATTGATGAGGGAATTTTCGATGGCGATATTGTGGTTATACGAAAACAGGAAGTAGCAGAAAACGGACAGACCGTTGTCGCTGTGATTGACGATAACGAAGCAACGCTCAAAAAACTGTATCGTGAAAATGGAAGATTTAGATTGCAACCCGCAAACCCGACCTTATTTCCAATTTATCGAGATGAGGTAGAAGTGAGAGGTGTTGTCGTTAAGATTATTCGCAATCTTGAATCACAACTGGATCAAGGGCAATCGAGAAATGAAAAGTATGTGCGAAAAATAGATTACTCGTGGGATTATAGGGGAGAAAAAACTAAAGCACACACGCATGGAATTCATACTTATCCTGCAATGTTTATTCCTCAAGTTGGGCGAAGATTGTTAGAAACATATAGCAAAGAAGGTGATACTATTTGCGATATTTTTTGTGGCTCTGGCTCGGCATTAGTTGAAAGCAGATTGATAGGAAGAAATGCCTACGGCATTGATCTTAATCCGCTGGCTATTTTCCTTGCACACGCAAAAACAACCCCAATCAATCCACAGAAACTAACAAAGGAATATTTTTCAATACTCAAAAAGGTCGAAAAAATAAAGGATAGCGAGATACAAAGACCCGATTTTAAGAATATTGATTTTTGGTTTAAGGAAAATGCAATCATAAAACTTTCTAAACTTAAAAAGGCAATAAGAGAGATAAAAGACGAAACGATTCAGAATTTTTTGATGGTCGCATTTAGTGAGACAGTTCGTTACTCCTCAAACACAAAAACTGGAGAATTTAAATTGGTACGGGTTAAAGGCGACAAATTGGAAAAGCACAATCCTGATGTTATTGGTATATTTCGCAAACACGCAGAGAAAAATATCGCGGGAATGACTGATTTTTACAAAGACGCAAAAAAGGATACATGGACGAAAATAATTTATGGCGATTCGTCAAAAGATAACGGTATTAAAGCAAATTCTATTGATTGCATTATTACTTCTCCGCCGTACGGCGATAGCCGAACAACTGTTGCTTATGGACAATTTTCTCGCCTCTCGGCTCAGTGGGTTGATATGTTTGAAAATCCAAACGACGCCTCTGGGCTAGACAATGAACTTCTTGGGGGCAGAGCCACTAAACATTTAAATCATACACTTTCATCAGACTATCTCAGAGAATCACTAGAGAAAATTGCGAGGCAAGACGAGGCAAGGGCAAAAGACGTATTGAGTTTTAATATCGGTTTAAATGAATGCCTGAAACAAGCACATAGAATACTTAAACCAGGAAAATATTTCTGCCTCGTTATCGGAAATAGGTTAGTTAAGCAAGTGAGAATTCCCACTGACTTTATTATTGCCGAATTAGCAGAAAAAATTGGATTTACTTGCGAAGACATTATTGTCCGAAATATCCCAGGGAAAAGAATGCCAATCAAAAATTCTCCGACAAACATTGTTGGGGCATTGGAGGAAACGATGAACAAGGAGAGTATTGTTGTCTTAAGAAAAAATTAAATAAGCCCAACTTTCGTATCAAAGCAGTTGTAAAGTTGTTTTATCTTTACCCTGAAGCCAGTGCCATGATTTCGAACAGAGCCATCCGGACGATAGTACATTCTGAAATCTACAACAATGTAATCTTTTTTCACCATATTTTTGAAGTGCTCAAAATCAAAGCCCTCTAAAAAATATGCTTCGTTGAAATGAAAATGTTCGACACCCTTTATTTCTTTGCAATCTGCTAACGCATATACGAGAGCTGGAAGTTTTGCTTCAAACTTTCGTTTTAAGTCCTCCATGTCCCAATAGATGTTTAGTCGCTTGCTTTTACCAACAACACGAACCTTGTCTTTCTCCACTTTAAGTTTCAGTCCTTGATTATTGTATCGCTTGCATGAAAGCGTACTGTGTAATTCTTTGGAGCGTCCATTATCTCTTTTTGAGTATCCAAAACCATCAAGAAGTGTTCTGTCTCGATCGCCACCTTTTGGTTGTGGCTCTAGTGTAAAGAGTGTCAGCATAGAGACCGCACTTTTCCGGTATGCCTTAAGTTCAGCTATTTCACCAATATCTGGAAGCGGGATATTGTTTTCTTTTATCCCTAGCAAATCCTCAAGTGTTTTTCCAATACCTGTATCGCCCTTGCGGTGAGTCTTAACGAATCCTAAAGTTTTTATTCCACTTAGTTTTTTCTTGAGTTCTTGAAGTGTCATATTATTTGATGAAAAAAGAAATTTCTTTTTTATAGATATTCGCAAACTTTTTAATCTCGACAACATCAAGCCGTCTTTCACCAGATTCGATTTTTGAGATATAGGATTGTGGCTTGCCAAGCTTATCGGCAACTTCTTGTTGGGCAAGACCAGCTTCAATGCGCGCCGTTTTCAGGCGTTCTATGATTTCCTTGTAGTCCTTTGAGTAAACGGATCTGTTCATATGTATTTCAATCATATATCCTTTTATGGTATAATCCCAAAATGGGATTATACCCAACCCGTAGCCCCATCGCCATACCTTTTCAAAAAAATCCCCCCGCCAAACAAAGAAAGAATGGAAAAGCGATGGGGGCGAAGGGCGGACGCCGAGGTACCCCGAGGCGTTAGGCGGAATTGTCAGAGTTTCCACATTATCCGAGCGTACGCATTGGTACCGAATTACCACTCACGCCGAGCGGGCGTTAGTCCGCATCTGGATTTCGTTCAAAATGCGTTCGGATTTCATCGCATAGAGGGAGCCAATCAGTATGAAGCCCAAAATAGGGCTCGCGCGAAGCGCGAGGGGTGGTGGTGGGTGTGGCAGAAACCCAAGAATTCAAAAGGATTTCCCACGATTTTTTCGGAAAGAAATGCAGAGCCCTTTGGGCGAGGC
>PCUO01000003.1:0-1404 GCA_002771015.1 Candidatus Yonathbacteria bacterium CG17_big_fil_post_rev_8_21_14_2_50_43_9 | reverse complement strand
CAATCTTTTTGAGAAAATTTTTCTTGTCCTCAAAATTTTCTCCGGAAGCGATAATTCCCGCTTGTTTGCTGTCTAAAATGAAAAGTCGCATCGGTTCGAGCCGATGATTGCCTTTCTTCTCAAAATCCTTCATTTTTTCTGAAACATCAATTTTGCGGTTGAGGATTTTTTGCTTTTTCTCGACATACTCCACCTTCGGAATAAGTCCGTCCAAATGCGTATCGAGCAACTTATCCAACCGCACATCTAAATCATCAATCTCTTGTTTCATATTTTGAGCAAAGGCAACGCCGTTTTGGGTATCTTGCTCGCGCTCCGCTTCTATCTTCGCGAGCATACTATCCGCCCAAAACGACGGCAAAGAAACTTTTTGAAGGACATCAGTAATTTGCTCCGCTAATATTTCTTCTCGCACATATCCCTGCGAGCATGCTCCACGCTTTTTTGTACAGCGATAATACTGATGTCCTTTTTGTATTTCTGAAGTAATGGCGCACCCACACTCGGCACAATTAAGTAACCCACGAAATGTCGCTTTTGCCTTGCTTGGTTTTTTTGGTCGCGATTTGTCCGCCATTATTTCCGCGCATTTATCAAAAAGTTTCTTTGAAATCATCGGCTCGTGCTTACCTTGGTACATTTCGCTGTTATATCTGAACACACCATAATAAAACGGATTTGATAAAGTGTGTTGAACGAGCGAAACCGATACGACTTTTCCACTTTTACCAAACAAGCCGATTGAAGTAGCAGTATTTTGTAAATCTTTCATCGAGTAAGTGCTGGTTGCGTACAATTCAAAAAGTTTTTTGACGAGGCGAAACCGCTCTTTGTCTTTTACAATCGTATGCGTAATGATGTCATTCGCATACCCAAGCGGAGCCCAGCCAGGCCATTCACCTCGTCTCAACTTTTGACGCAACCCGCGCTTTGTATTTTCTGAAAGATTATCTACAAAATACTTCGACTGACCAAAAGCGATAGAGAGCATGAACTTGCCTTGTGGCGTGGCTTCAAACCAAAAAGTGGGAAATTTTAGCGCGGTGATATGCTCGGAATCAATGAAGAAGATTATACGCCCACCGTCTACACTATTTCTCGCTAGACGGTCAGGGTGCCACGCTAAAATTCCTTCCGCTTCGCCACGCTCCATACGGTCGAGCATTTGATTGAAAATTGGACGGCCTGGACATTTTGCCGTTTGGGATTCGCGAAATGTCTCGACGACAATCAAATTCTCGCGCCGTGCAAGTTCATTCAATTCAAATTCTTGCGCTTCAAGAGAAAGCACTTGACGATCGTCCTCGTCTGTAGATTTTCGAATGTAGAGAAAGAATTTTTTCATATCGCTTTTGTATTATAACTATCGCTTCTCTTTCGTGAATACGAAAGAAAAAGATTGGC
>PCUO01000036.1 GCA_002771015.1 Candidatus Yonathbacteria bacterium CG17_big_fil_post_rev_8_21_14_2_50_43_9 | reverse complement strand
TGTAAAAGATTGTCAAATGCTGAATTCAAGAATCTAACGCAACACCTGTTATCTGATAGAATACCTCGTAAGGGGTCAAACCGCCAAGTCTTTTCCTCGGTCGAGAATTTATCAAATACTCAACCTCGGAAACTTGTTGGTCGGTGATTTTGCCAAAGTCAGTCCCCTTAGGGAAATACCGACGGAACAATCCGTTGGTATTTTCATTTGAACCTCTTTCTTGAGAACAGTAAGGATGTGCGAAGTAACAGGAAATATTCAGCTCGCGTTCAACTGATTCGTATCCGAGATTCTCGCTCCCTCTGTCGCGAGTGAGAGTCTTCCGGTATTTCTCCGGTACTTCCGAAAGACGCTCTATTACTACACTGTCGCAAACCTTCGTTGTTCCGTCGTTTGTTTTTCCGAAAAATACGATACCCGACACTCTTTCATTGACGCTTTTAATACGAGACTTGCTTTGCCTTGAAACCATCGTGTCATCTTCCCAATGACCGACAACCTCTCTATCATCGGCTTCTTTTGACCTCTCTTCTATGGAAGGTAAAGATTCCATCCTTTCCGCCTTCTGTGCTTTCCTCAAGCCTTTCGTCTGTCTTCTGGTATGTCGTCTGGTGAGGTAAGGACGCAAATCCTCACACCCTTTCTTGACCTTCCCATTACCTCCGCGATGCACCTGATCGTATACGTATTGGTAGATCGCTTCGTAGGAGATTCGCATTCGCAAATCTTTCGGATATTCTATCGGTAGTCTCATCTCTATCTGTTCCGGCGACCAGCCGAGCTTTAACCTTGCAATCGTGTACGTCTTTAACGAAGCGTAAATGAACTTCTTTTTTCTTCCTTGTTTGCCGGCACGTTTCTCCGCATTCGCTTGCGCGATGTCCGCGGAATACTTCCCTCTGCCGATACGCGGTTTTCCATCTATCTCTCTCGTAATGGAGGTTGAGTGCCTTTTTAGCTCTAAAGCTATCTCTTTGACCGATTTTCTGTCCACACAGTATCGATTTTCAATGATAACCCTATCTCTGTACACAATTCGGCTGAATGTTCCGCGCCGTTCGGATTTTTTTAATGATTTTGCCATATCTCTATATTACTAGAGATGTTGCAATTATTTCTTGAACTC
>PCUO01000010.1 GCA_002771015.1 Candidatus Yonathbacteria bacterium CG17_big_fil_post_rev_8_21_14_2_50_43_9 | reverse complement strand
TATTAGGTGGATATGGTAGAATGAAAACATATGAAACATCTATCACCCAAACAGAAAGCGTCCATCGCTTTAGCCGCCCTGCGGGGCGAAAAGATTTCCAAGCTGTCCAGTGATTGCCAAGTCCATCCCAATCAAATCGGCAAGTGGAAAAAATTAGCGGAAGAAGAATTGGCAGTTTTGTTTGCTGACAAAAGGAAGAAAGAAAATTATTCGCAGGAAAGAATCATCGACGAGCTTTACAAAACCATTGGCCAGCGGGATGTTGAAATCTCGTGGTTGAAAAAAAAATACAAACTTGAGCTACCCCGAGAAATTAACTTTGGTGAATAAAGAACATCCTTGCATCTCTCTGCTGCGCCAATCCGAGCTGCTGGAAATATCGCGGTCAAGCATTTACTATCAGCCGGCTGTTGATCCTGAAGATGTCCAAATCATGAACGCCATAGATGAAATTTTCACCCGCTACCCGTTCTACGGACACAGGCGGATCAAGCCGGAGCTAAAAGAAGAATACGGCATTGATATCGGCAAGAAAAGGATTATCAGCTTAATGAAAGAAATGGGGTTAAACGCCATTTATCCCCGTAAAAAGCTGAATTTAAGCGATCCTGACAATCAGCATAAGAAGTTTCCGTATTTGTTAAAAGGACTGCCGATAATTCGGCCGAATCAGGTTTGGGGAACGGACATCACTTACGTCAAGCTGCAGAAATATTTCGCCTATCTTGTTGCTATTCTCGACTGGCGCTCCCGATATGTCATAGCCTGGAAGCTGTCTCCAACGCTTGAAAATATTTTCTGCATTCAAGCGCTAAAGGAAGCTCTCAAGATAAATATTGCCGGCATCCATAATTCCGATCAGGGCGCGCAATACACGAGTCTGGATTACATCAATGTTTTGGAAGAGAACAAAATCAGAATCAGCATGGATGGCAGAGGCAGATGTATGGATAATATTTTTACAGAGCGATTATGGCGGACGGTTAAATACGAAAATGTCTATCTGAACGAATACGCGAATATCAGAGAGGCAGATCAAGGATTAGGCGAGTACTTTAAATTCTACAACGAGAAAAGAAGACACCAGTCGCTTGATTACAAAACTCCCGCCCAAATATATTTTAAAAAATAATCATTGAAATATTTTATCCACAATTAACTAAAAC
>PCUO01000017.1:313-27005 GCA_002771015.1 Candidatus Yonathbacteria bacterium CG17_big_fil_post_rev_8_21_14_2_50_43_9 | reverse complement strand
TTGTGAGGCAAACCTAACCAATTTTTTGCTTAGGTTTCTTAAGAAAGGGGATACTGTCCTTGATGTAGGAGCACACGTCGGGTTTTACTCAATGCTATCTTCAGAACTTGTTGGGGAAAACGGAGCTGTTCATAGCTTTGAACCTACCCGTTGGACATACGAAATATTGAAACAAAATACAAATAAACTTTCTAATGTTACATTAAATAACAATGCAGTTTCAAGCCAAAAAGAAAAAATTTCTTTTAAAGATTATGGTCCAGGCTATGGTGCATATAACACAGCTCATAATGACGGATCAACACTAAAGAAAAAATTCAAAACAATTGTGATAGAAACAATAGTGCTTGATGACTACTGCAAAGAGAGAAAAATAAGACCAGATTTTGTTAAACTTGATGCTGAGGGGTACGAATATGTCATTCTCCAGGGGATGAAATCTCTTTTAGATGAGGTTAGACCAATAGTTGCGCTTGAGGTTGCTGGTGGTGATGAGTGGTCAGATAATTGTAAAAAATCGATAGATTTGCTTTTGAGTAAAAAATATAAGCCTTATGAAATGAGTCTGGATGGTTTTATTTCTCCGCACATAATTAAAGAAAATTATGATTATGATAATCTACTGTTTATTCCAGAGGAGAAAAATATATTTTTATGATAATCGTTAAACTCAAAGGCGGACTCGGAAATCAGATGTTACAATATGCTACGGGGCTTGCAGTTGCTTCAGCGCAATGTGAAGAGTTAAAACTTGATATTATAGGATATGATGATCCTCGCTATGTGAACGCAAATACACCTAGACAATACAGAATGTTCCCATTTAATCTTTCGGCGAGTATCGCGACTACCAATGAGGTTGAAAAAGCGAGAAATCCGTTTGGTATTTTTTCAAAATTATTGAGAGCATTTAGTCAGAGAGTTTTGAAGAAGCATTATGTAGATTATGATGCGAGTTTATTCAAAAAAAAGAACAACTATCTCGAAGGATATTTCCAGTCAGAGAAAAATTTTATTAATGTAAAAAGTAAAATACTCAAAGAGTTTACGTTAAGAAAAGAATTTCAGTCCGAAGTGTTTCTGTTGGAGAAAAACAAAATTGATAAAAATAGAAGTGTTTCAGTACATATTAGGCGAGGGGACTATGTGAGTGATGCAACGACCAACAGTATACATGGAGTATGCTCAAGAGATTATTATGATCAAGCCATTAGTTTAATAAGAACAAAAGTAGATACGCCGATATTTTATTTTTTTTCGGACGACATTGATTGGGTAAAAAAAGAATTCGGTGAACGTCCAGATTTTGTTTTTGTTTCAAACCCAAATCTCGAGGACTATGAGGAGCTCATGCTGATGTCATCATGCGCTCACAATATTATCGCCAATTCTTCTTTTTCTTGGTGGGGGGCTTATCTAAATCAGAATGTTGGCAAAATGGTTATTGCTCCTAAAAAATGGGTAAACACACAACCAGATCCACACCCAAACATTGTGCCAGAGGGGTGGATTAGGATTTGATAACAAATAATCGACATTGCTTGACAAGTACTATTTTATAGTACTAATATATAGTATATGACAACCATTACCGTACCAATTACAAAAGAGCTTGAGTCGTTTATCTCCGAAGAGTTGAATGCAGGAACCAGTGAGTCAAAGGCGCACCTTGTTCGTTTTGCACTTATGAGGCTTCGAGAGGAGCGCGCGCTTTCTCGCATTGGTGAGGCAGAGGCGGATATAAAAGCAGGTCGTGTGTATAAAGGGGATCTGAAGAAGCTGATTAAAAAATTCTAATATGCAGTTTTTATATACGGCGCGTTTTTTGCGGTCACTTAAAAATTGCGATGAAGCTGTGCAGGATGATGTATTCCAGGCTGTTGAACTATTTGAAAAAGGAAACAGCACTGAAGCCCTCAAGTTACACAAATTGCATGGAAAGTTTAAGCCGTACCACGCTTTCTCTGCAAACTTTTCGTACAGAATAATAATTAAAATAGAAAAAGGCACAACTTATTATCTTGATGTGGGGACGCATGATGTATATAAATAAAAAGTGACAAGAAAAAACCGCAGTACGTACTGCGGTTTTTTCTTGTCACTTTTTATAATTCACTTTAAACCACTTATAAGCCGAAATAATACCTTCGTCGAGAGGTACTGAATGTTTCCACCCAAGAGAATTTATTTTGCTAACGTCTAGAAGTTTTCTCGGGGTGCCGTCTGGCTTTCTAGTGTCCCAATTAATCTCGCCCTCGTACCCAACGATTTTCTTAATCTTTTCCGCAAGTTCTTTTATAGTAACATCTTCGCCGGTGCCAACGTTTACAATAGAAGAATCGTTATAATTTTGCATTAAAAATAGACTTGCGATCGCTAGATCATCCACGTGCAAGAATTCGCGCATTGCGCTTCCTGTGCCCCACAGTGTGACGCTTGGAGCTTGAGAAACCTTTGCCTCGTGGAATTTTCGTATCATTGCAGGCAATACGTGAGAATTTTCAAGATCAAAGTTATCGTTTGGGCCGTAGAGGTTGGTTGGCATTAGAGAGATGAAATTAGTTCCGTACTGCTCGTTGTATGATTGACACATAATGATTCCCGCGATTTTTGCGATTGCGTACGCTTTATTAGATGGTTCGAGCTCCGCCGATAAAAGATATTCTTCTTTGATCGGCTGTGGGCAAAGCTTTGGATAAATACATGAGCTTCCGAGAAACAATAGTTTTTTAGCCTTATTTACATATGCGCTGTGGATGATATTTGTTTGTATAGCGAGGTTACTATAAATAAAATCTGCTGGAGAAGTTTTGTTTGCCATAATACCACCTACTTTTGCCGCAGAAAGGAAAATATACTCTGGTCTTTCTTGCGCGAAAAAATCAGCAACCGCTTGTTGGTTCGTGAGGTCAAGCACCTTGTGTGTTCTGAGTAGAAGGTTAGTGAAGCCTTCTTTTTGCAAAGCTCGCACAATAGCAGACCCGACGAGTCCGCGGTGCCCTGCAACATAAATTTTAGAGTCCATGTTCATTTTTTAGGTCTTCTTCAACCATAAGCTTTACTAAGTCTTTAAATTTTGTTTCTGGCTCCCACCCGAGTTTATTTTTCGCTTTTGAATAGTCTCCTAAAAGAATATCAACCTCAGCTGGTCTGTAATACTTGGGGTCTATTTCTATAATTGTTTTCCCAGTTTTTTTATCAACACCTTTTTCGTCCACTCCCGCACCTTTCCACTCCAGCTCAAAACCGAGATGTTTGCACGCTTCCTCTATAAATTCACGAACGCTATGTGTTTCATTTGTGGCGAGAATAAAATCATCTGGTTCTGTGTGCTGGAGCATAAGCCACATTCCATATACATAATCTTTTGCATAACCCCAATCGCGTTTTGCGTCCAGGTTACCAAGGTAAAGTTTTTCTTCTTTGCCGAGTTTGATGCGAGCAAGCCCCTTAGTAATTTTTTTTGTCACAAAGGTTTCGCCACGGCGGGGGGACTCGTGATTGAAAAGGATGCCGTTTGAGGCGAACATACCGTAGGACTCTCTGTAGTTTTTGGTAATCCAGTACGCGTAGACTTTGGCGCAACCATACGGCGAGCGGGGATAGAACGGAGTGGTTTCTTTTAAAGGAATCTCAAGCGCCTTGCCGAACATTTCACTTGACGATGCCTGGTAAAATTTTGTTTTGATTCCTGAATCTCGTATCGCTTCAAGTATGCGAACTGTTCCGAGCCCAGTTACATCGCCTGTATACTCAGGAATATCAAAACTTACGCGAACGTGGCTTTGCGCGCCGAGATGATAAATCTCGTCCGGTTTTATATGCGTGATAAGTCTGCTGATATTGCTTCCATCGGAAAGGTCTCCATAGTGCAGAAACAACTTTACGCCCTTTATATGCGGGTCTTGATATAGATGGTCAATGCGTGATGTGTTGAACGTGCTGGCACGTCGAATGATACCGTGAACCTCGTATCCTTTTTCGAGAAGAAGTTCAGCGAGGTATGAACCGTCTTGCCCAGTGATGCCTGTAATAATCGCCTTTTTCATATGTATAAGCATATTACATTATTTCGGTTTTGTAGAGTAGTTCATTAATAGCCTTTGTGGTATAATATTTTTTATGAAAATAGTACGGCCATGGGGGGCTATGTGGAAACTTTTCAGCACTAAACATACATGGCTCAAGTTTATCCATGTCCGTGGACGCACTAGCCTTCAGTCGCACAGCCAGCGCGCAGAATGGCACTTTGGTTTTTATAAGGTAGAACCGATGCAAAAACATCGACTACTGCCGGGTGCTTATCTAGAGTTTGTTTATGGTAATCCGCGCGAGGATGACATTATTCGCTATGAAGACGACTACGGTCGCGAGACATCAAAGCGGGTTGTGATGGTGAGCGGAGGCTTTGACCCTGTTCATATTGGACACCTTCAAATGTTTGAGGAAGCAAAGAAACTCGGCGACAAATTGGTCGTTGTACTAAATTGTGATAAATGGTTAATTCGCAAGAAAGGAAAAAATTTTATGAATCAAGAAGAGCGCGCAGGAATCATTCGCGGGTTTAGTTGCGTTGATGATGTTTTTATCCTAGAAAGTGACCGAAATGATGTTTCGGAGGCAATTGAAAAGATTCATCCACAAGTGTTTGCAAATGGTGGCGACAGAAAAGCGGAGGCGGATATTCCAGAGGCAGAGATATGCAAGGAGCTTGGCGTAGAGATGGTCTTTAATGTCGGTGGGGGGAAAGTGCAGTCGAGTTCGTGGCTGTTGAAGAGACACGAGAGTGGCGGCGATGCACAAGCCTTGTCAAAATGAAAGAATTAGTGAAAAGTTAATAATTTTTAGATTATGAAAAAGCATTTCTTTTTTGATATGGATGGTACCCTCACGCGTTCTCGGAGCATGATAAGCGATACCATGGTTACAGGATTGCGAGAGTTGCTATTAAATGGAAGAGATGTAGTTGTTGTGTCTGGTGCAACAAAAGACCAGATGGTCAAACAGCTGGGGAAAATAATGAAGGAAGTATTTGTGATGGCTCAAAATGGGAACCACGCAGAAATAGCATCTGGTGAAGTTCTGTGGCGCAACGAATTGAGCGCAACTCAAAAGAACGATGTCTTAAAGCTTGTTCACAAAATGATTGAGCATGCGGATATTGAAATCAAGAACCACAAGGATCTTGTTGAAGACCGAATTTGTCAGATTTCTTACTCATTGATTGGACACAATGCGCCACTTGAAGAAAAGGAGGCATCAGATCCAGATAAGGAGATTCGCAAGAGTTTATTTAATCATTTTCCGTCAGAAATTGCTCATTTAAAAAAACTCGGAGTGCAGGCGCGTATTGGTGGCACGACCTGTGTTGATTTTACAACTTTCAATAAGGGCGAAAATGTAAAAAAATTTATTGAACAAATGGGGTGGAGGAGCGATGAATGTATTTATGTTGGAGATGCCTTGTTCGAAGGTGGGAATGATTATAGTGTTGTCGGTGTAATTCCAACCTGCGCTGTTTCTTCGCATATCGAATGTGATGAGGTGGTTCGTTCGTTTATCAATGAGCTGTTGGTATAACTTTATGATGTTAATTGTGGTTTATTCGGAGGAATTCCTCACCGCTTGCGGTGGTGTTGATTCATTTTTTGACACTACGAATTTACATAAGATTTTAGCAAATGCGGCGGTTTTGACGTGGCAAATGTAAAACAACTAGGTCCTTGTTTACTTATCCATAAGACTACACTATAATGTAGAAATGAATCATTTAGCTCTAAAATCAAGCTCCAGAATAATTATTGGTGGCAAGCCGATGATGCTTTTACCTTTAGGTATTTATGAAAAAATCACAAAAAATTTAGAAAAGTTAAATTCTAAAAATACAGCTAAAAATACCAAAAAAACAAATTTAGCTTTTTCGACCGCTACAAGCGAGTCCAGTTTGTCTAAGGACTGGTTTAAACTAGCGGAAGAAAAAACATGGATGAATTTATAAAAGGGGATATTGTAGTTATACCATTCCCTTTTTCTGATTTGTCTAGCATAAAAAAGAGACCAGCTTTTGTTGTCAACAGACTCAAGGGCGATGATGTTATTTTTTGTCAAATAACCAGTAAAACAGTAAAAGATAAGTACTCGATTTCATTACTGAGAACTGATTTTGCAAAGGGCAATCTTTTGGTTGATAGTAATATAAGGCCGAACAGAATTTTTACTGCCGATAAGAATCTTATTTTATATAAGGTTGGAAATGTAAAGGAAAAGAAACAAAAGAGATTATTAGAAAAATTATTGAAATAATTAATAATTAACTTTAGACTATATAACGAGATGAATTTACACAAGATATTGGCGAATGCGGTGGTTTTGACGGGGTTTATTTTGGTGCCGTTTATTCCGTTTGTCATTCTTTCGCAGACTACTTTTTTTCCGTTTATCGTAGGGAAAAACTTCGCGTTTCGTATTGTTGTTGAAATAATGTTTTCTGCGTGGATTGTCCTCGCGTTTATAGACCCCGCATATCGTCCAAACAGAAGCTGGCTTCTGGGAGCACTCGGCGCATTTCTCGCAATTATCACTTTTGCTGCAATTTTTGGTGAGAATCCAACGAAAAGTTTTTGGTCCAACTTTGAGCGTATGGAGGGTGTGGTCACTTATTTCCATCTCTTTGCATATTTTATAGTGGCATCCACCGTGCTTAAGGTGCGTGACCTATGGCGTCCGTATTTAAACTTTCATCTTGGTGTTGGTGTAATTATGGCAATTTACGCATTACTGCAATTGCCCGGCTCCACAGTTGGTTTCCGCGTGAGCGCTTCTCTTGGCAATTCTTCATATCTTGGTATTTACGCATACTTCAATATATTTATTGCTGTATTTTTAATGATACGTGAGAGCATTACTACGACAGGCGAGAGAGCGCGTATCGCTATTTATAGCGCGATTGCCATTTTGCAGGCAGTCGTTCTGTATTACACAGGAACTCGTGGGGCAGTTTTGGGTCTTATCGTTGGTGTTGGCATCGCAACACTACTTATAGCTGTGCTAGAGTCTCAGAGAAAAACACTACGTAAGTGGGCGATTGGAGCCCTGATCACAATTGCGATAATTGTCGGAGGATTTATCGCAGCGCGAGACAGCGCATTTGTAAAAGAGACGCCGCTCCTAGCGCGATTTTCAGAAATATCAATTAGTAATTTTTCTAAAAATGCGCGCGTGATGGTGTGGGGGATGGCGTACGAAGGGTTCAAGGAACGTCCAATACTCGGGTGGGGGATGGAGAACTATAATTATGTTTTCAATAAATACTATGACCCAAATATGTGGGGACAGGAGCAGTGGTTTGATCGCGCGCATAATGTTTTCTTTGACTGGCTGATTGCAGGCGGTATCCTTGGGCTTCTGGGGTATGTATCGCTTTTTGCTTGCGCCGTGTATTGTATCTGGCGTCGCGCGGACGAACTGTCGGTTGTAGAAAAAAGTGTGCTAACTGGACTCCTTGGTGGGTACTTTTTCCAAAATCTTTTTGTGTTTGATAATCTTACTTCACTTATTTATTTTGGAACAATCCTCGCGTATGTTGATAGTATGGGCCACACGCAGGTAGAAAGTGGAGCGTTGAAAGTGGAAAGTAAATTTAAGGTTGGGGAAGAGGATTTGACGATCTTTGTTTCTGTCTGGGCATTTATTCTCGCGCTAGTTCTCGTTTACACAGTTAACTATAACGGCTATATGCAGAACACGACGCTCATTCGCGCATTGTCCGAGCGTTCTGATAAAGGCGCCGTGCATAATTTAGAATTAATTAAAAAAACTATTGCATATAATTCATTTGGAACCGCAGAGGCTCGTGAACAGCTTGCGTCTTTTTCAACAGGAGCTTTTGATTCTTCGAAAGGGATTTCTGAAATGCAAAAACAATTTATTGATTTGGCGAAAAGCGAGCTTGAGAAGCAAGCAGAGGAGCTTCCAACTGACGCGCGATACCAGCTTTTTGCAGGGTCATATCTTGCAAAGACAGGAGAGATTGATAAAGGAATAGAGTACCTAAAGAAAGCTCTTGAACTTTCACCCACTAAACAGACAATTCTTTTTGAGCTCGCAAGCGCGTATTACAGCAAGAAGGATACAGTGAAATCCGAGGAAATATTTAAACGAGCGTTTGAGCTTGCGCCAGAGTTTGAGACTGCGGAGAAATATTATTTGCAAATTTTGCTGATAAATGGCAAACGCAAAGAAGCAGAAAAAATCCTAAAAGAGTATCCAATAAAAGATGCGGTTCTCTAGGAATATAATCTAGAGAATGTAGCCTCAGCGCGAGAGGCTACTAAAAGAGTGTGTGGAAATAAGCGCAAAATTATGTTATAATGTTGTTACTTATGAATGAGCAAGATCTCAAAAAAGTCTTGTGGGATATCAACGATGCGAGTATCGACTCGCTTCCGACGGATTTTGTAATACAGAGGATTCTCTCGTACGGTGGGCTCAGTCTTTTGGCGAATGCTATGCGAGAATACGGCGTCACCAGGGTAAAGCAGGTGTTTGAAGCAATGAAGCCAACAAGTATTCCAGAGCGTAAATATTATTATTTCAAGAATTTTCTCTTGTCATGAACATTCATCAAGAAACAATTACTGAGGCAATGCGTTCTGTTTCGCGTGTTGTATTTGAAAATCTTGATCCAGAGTATTACCTTGCAGGAGGAACAGCGCTTGCGCTTCAGCTTGGTCATCGCAAAAGTGTAGACCTAGATTACTTCATCGCGAACCCAATTGATACACTAGCTTTAAAAAATAAGCTAGCTGAAATTTTTTCAGAAACCACCGTGGAAATTCTTTTTGAAACGAAGGATACTTTATGGTGCGTGATTGACGGTGTGAATGTATCATTCATATCTCGGTTTGACGCGCTTTTGGAAATGCCACAACCAGCAGACTCCTTTCGCCTTGCGGGCATCAAAGATATAACTGTAATGAAACTTGTCGCTATATGTGGCAGAGAGGAGTACAAAGACTATTTTGACCTTGCTTGCATTGCAAAAGAAACAGACGTTCGTTCATGGATATCGTGGTGGCAAGAGGTTTATCCAGAGCAAGACATTATGAGCTGGGCAGTTGCTTTGTCTGCAGTAGATTCAATCCAAAAAATACCACTGGAAATAGCTGAGGATTTTAAAACTAAGAATGTTTCAAGCGTTGTTAAAAACATTGTGCGCGAGGTGACGAAACAAGTAAAATTGACATCAGGTGTCTAAATTTGACTTTTAATTCGTTTTCTGCTATACATGATTTATGTGAGCGCAAAGGAGGAAACTCTTTTTGTGATTCATCCAACGAAAGTCTACAAAAACTCCCGCGAAAGCGGGGCTTTTTGTTTGTTGGTGTTTTTGTCCAAGATTTCGTACAATATGCAAGTAACTCCTGTTTTCCTTTGGCTAGCGAAGCACTCACATATTAGACATTTGTTGGAGTTCGCACTCGCTAGCCAAAAGAGTACAGGAGTTTTTTCATATTAAATGAGTATTCATATTGAGGAAAATATAAAACTCGCTCCGTTTACAACGATGCGTGTAGGAGGCAATGCGCGTTTTTTTGCGCGTGTAAAAGATGTTGATGATTTGAATGACGCCATAATTTTTGCTCGCGAAAAATCGCTCCCAATATTTATTCTAGGAGGCGGTTCAAATACTCTCGTTTCGGGCGATGGATTTTCCGGACTTGTAATCAAAATTGAGATCAAGGGAATTGTATACAAAGATAATCGTGTTACCGCGAGTGCGGGGGAGATGTGGGATGACGTTGTGCGTGATACTGTAGCACGCAACTTGTGGGGGATTGAAAATCTTTCTCTTGTACCAGGCACGGTTGGAGGAGCTGTAGTTCAAAATATAGGCGCTTACGGAGTTGAAGCGAGAGAGACAATCTTTTCTGTGGAAGCGTTTGATATTGAAAAAAGCGAAATTAAAACTTTTTCTCGCGATAAATGCGAGTTTGGTTATCGCGGAAGTATTTTTAAGAAAAACAAAAATTTAATTATTGTGAGCGCTACATTTGAGCTTGCGCAACACGGCGCACCTCACACAGACTACGAGGACGTAAAGAAATATTTTGAAGATAATAGAATTAGTGAGCCTTCACTTGCGGAAATCCGTGACGCAATTGTTGCAATACGCGTAAAAAAAATGCCTGTGCCACCAATAGGCACTGCAGGTTCTTTTTTTAAGAATCCAGTAGTAAGCGCGCAAAAATACGAGTCGCTCAAAAACGAGTTTCCAGAAATTAAGGCATACCCGCAAGGCGATAATACGTACAAGCTTTCCTCAGCATGGCTTATAGACCATGTGGGGGAATGGCGTGGCGCGCGTCGAGGAGACTCTGGAGTGCACGAGAAGCAAGCGCTCATCATTGTGAACTATGGAAACGCGAGCGCAGAAGAAATATTATCGCTCGCGTGTGAAATAAAAAATGACGTCAAAGAAAAAACAGGAGTGACACTTGAAGAGGAAGTTGTGATGATGTAAAAAATATTTTAGAAATTATATTTTTAAAATTGAAAATTTTATCGCGAGAAAAAGAAAAAAAGTTATCCACAGTTTAATTTCAAAATGTATTGCGAATGAATTTTGTATGCGAGATAATATTAGTAGATCACTGTACAGTGTGTGAAAGAAATTTCACACGACGATGATCCAACAATTGTACGTGATGCGAAAAATATTTTCGCATCAGGTCGAACATTGTTGAAGATAATAATTTGCATACATTGTTATGAGACGCATTCGTGTTTCTCAAAACATTACATAAAAAAATGGCAGCAAAGAAAAAAGCTAAGAAAGTAGCAAAGAAGAAGACAGCAAAAAAGGCAGCAAAAAAGAAGACTGCAAAGCGTAAGTAAATTGCGTTTCCCAAAAATCCCCCCGATTATTTTAGTTGGGGGGATTTTTGATTTTATAGCTAAATGACTTTTTGCGCCCAATGCCACACACTTTAGAAGAACTCATTTTTATGCTAAAGTATCTAAATGTCATTTCTAAAGACCATATTTACAGGAAGTGGGCCAGCTGGGAAATACGCTCCACTTGTGAAGAAAATCAACGAATTTGAGCAGGCGCTCCATGCGCTCTCTGACCATGATCTCCGCGCAAAAACGGAGGAATTTCGCTCGCGCTTGGCGTCCGGTGTCTCACTAGACGATATTCTACCAGAAGCGTTTGCTGTGGTGCGTGAGGCGTCTCACAGAACTCTTGGTCAGCGACACTATGATGTGCAACTTTTGGGAGGAATTGCTCTTCATCAGGGTAAAATTGCCGAGATGATGACAGGCGAAGGAAAAACTCTTGTTGCGACGCTTCCTGCATACCTAAACGCGCTCCCAGGAAAAGGTGTGCATGTTGTCACAGTGAACGACTACCTCTCGCGTCGCGACGCAACATGGATGGGACAAATTTATTCATTCCTAGGTCTCTCTGTCGGCGTGCTCAATCACAGCGCATCGTATCTCTACGACCCTAATCACAAGGACAAAGATGTTGAACGCGATGAAGTCGGTTCATTCAAAGTTATTCACGAGTTTATGCGTCCATGTGGAAAACAAGAAGCATATCGCGCGGACATCACATACGGCACAAACAATGAGTACGGTTTTGATTATTTGCGCGACAATGTTGCGTACAGCACCGCCGATCTTGCTCAACGCGATTATCATTTTGCAATCGTGGACGAGATTGACTCTATTTTAATAGACGAGGCGCGCACACCACTCATTATTTCCGCGCCGTCTGGCGATGCGGAAAATTTGTACACCGTTTTTGCTGGTATTGCGGGAAAATTGAAATCTCCAGAGCACTATACTGTGGATGAAAAAATGAAGGCGATTCAGCTTACAGACGAAGGAATCAACAGAGCAGAAGAAATTTTGGGTATTGATAATATTTATACTGAACGCGGGGTGAAATACGTGCATCATTTGGAAACCGCAGTTCGCGCTCAGGCCCTTTTTATTCGCGACAAAGAATACGTGGTGCGAGAAGGCGAGGTGATTATCGTGGACGAGTTTACAGGACGCATGCAACCAGGGCGTCGCTGGTCTGAGGGGCTTCATCAGGCAGTGGAGGCAAAAGAAGGCGTGAAAATACAGCAGGAGTCTCGCACCTTTGCGTCTATCACATTCCAAAATTACTTCCGTCTGTATGGCAAGCTTGCCGGGATGACCGGAACTGCCGAAACATCAAGCGAGGAGTTTTACAAAGTGTATGGGCTCGAAGTAACTCCAATACCTACAAACCGCAAAGTTTCCCGAATAGACCGCACGGACCTTATTTTCCAGACCGAAAACGGCAAGTTCAAGGCAATCGCCCGCAAAGTAAAGGAACTCAATGAAAAAGGTCAGCCGGTTCTTATTGGCACCGTTTCTATTGAAAAAAACGAGCTTCTTTCTGAGTATTTGAAAAATGAGGGTGTGCCACACGAAGTTTTGAACGCAAAAAATCATGAGCGCGAGGGCGAAATTATCGCGCAAGCAGGTAAAAAGGGGAGCGTTGTTATCGCGACAAACATGGCAGGGCGCGGAGTTGACATTAAACTCGGCGGAAACCCAAGCACACCCGAGCTTTACGAGGAAATAAAATCCATAGGAGGACTTTTTGTTCTTGGTACAGAAAGACACGAGGCGCGCCGTATAGACAACCAGCTTAGAGGTCGCGCAGGACGCCAAGGCGACCCAGGCGAAACGCAATTTTTTGTATCAATGGAGGACAGTTTAATGCGCGTCTTCGCCTCAGACGTTGTGAAAAACATGATGGGAAAGCTCGGTATCCCAGAAGACGAGGCAATTCAAAACAAAATGATTTCTCGTTCGCTTGAAACAGCGCAAGAAAAAATTGAAGGGTTTCATTTTGACTCTCGCAAGCATGTGCTCTCGTATGACGACGTGATGACTAAACAACGAGCGTATGTGTATGGTATGCGTCGAGAAATTTTAATGGGTGGCACGGACACCGCAAAAACATATCTCACAGAGATTGTCGCAGGTGATCAAGCGTTTGAGAAAATTATTGCAGACAAGGTTGCGGGAGTTGGAGAAGAGGAATTTTACAATTCGGTAAAGCGTCTCATTTTGCAGGTCGTGGATATGATGTGGATGGAACACTTGGATGCGATGGAATATTTAAAGTCATCTGTGAACCTACGCGCGTACGGACAGCGCGATCCGCTGGTGGAATACAAAAAAGAAGGACTTCACCTTTTCCGCGATATGAAAGAGTCTGTGCAAAACGAAATTCTACGTCTTGTGCCAGCTATCGGCGCCGGAGCATTCATAAAGGAAGAGGAAAAAGCTCGCGAAGTAGTGAAGCACGCCATTGAAATCGGTGGCGGGGAAGAGACAGAGAAAACAGCAGAGCCAATTCATTCCGACAAAGTTGGCAGGAATGACCCCTGCCCATGCGGTTCTGGCAAGAAATACAAAAAGTGCTGCGGAAACTAGCATAAGGTGTGCAAATAATAGCGTTTTATAAAAGCAAGCAGAAAAATGATGAAAAAACAGATTTGACATGTCGTAAAGCGTATTGTATAAAAACCATTGAAAAATAAGGCTTTTTTAGCAATTTTTCATCCAAGGCCAGCTCAAAACATAAGAAAAATCCTTGACTTTTTGGACTGGATATGATACACTTGATTTATCTTCAGTCAGGCTCAAATGCACCTTTATTTAGGTGCTTTTTTGTGAGGGTCTACTGAGATTTAGTGCCTAGATAAAACTTACCAATTTTCAGCGAAAACTACGAAGCTCAAGGAGGCATATACTATATGTCTCCGATAGATGAATGGTTTGTAGCGAAAATTGGTAACAGTTTTAGCAGGCAAGCAAGCATTATAATCGTATATTTATTGCGACTAAATCTCAGTAGACACAGCCGAGGCTGTCGCAGATATGGTGTTGACGGAGCACATACCGTCACTTTATGAAAAAACAAACAATACAATTTATGCGCGGTTTGGTGCTTATGCCATTTTTGGCAACAAGTGGCTCGCCGTTAGCGACATTCAATACTAATTTTTCGCTAAAAAATATTACCCAGTCGTTCTATGCGCCAGTAAATGATGACCACGCAAAGAAGGTTGACGCCTATTTTGCAAAGCGCGGAATGCCACTAGAGGGTTACGGCGCGAAGTTTGTGAAAGTAGCGGAGGAAAACAATCTTGACTGGCGTTTGCTCCCGGCAATTGCTATTAAGGAGTCTACAGGTGGAAAGTTTGATTGTTACAACAATCCGTTTGGTTGGGGCTCATGCAAGATTAAGTTCAAGAACTATGATTCCGCGATTGAGACTGTTGGTATGAACCTTGGTGGCAAGAACCCTAACACCGAGCAGTATTATAAAAATGCTACGATCACAGAGATTCTTCATCATTACAATAACTCAGTTGTTCCAACATACACAGGCGAGATTCTCGCTTTTATGGAACTTATTGAGAAGGGCGCGTAGTGGTAGAATGGGAAATATAAAAAATAAAAAGGTGCCGACATATTGTCGGCACCTTTTTATTTTTTATATTTCCCTATAGCCGTATCTGATACTATAGTATCAGATACGGCTATAGGGAAATTTTGCTGTTCTAAGAACAGTTTAGTATGTAGGATTTGTAAACAAGAATTTAGGCGCTATTTTTGCTACGCGGCGCTAGTATCCAGATCGGAATTTCCCATTCAGGGACAAAGAAGAACGAGAAAAAAGCGAATTGCCACTTTCACTGATGGATGTAGTTGGCCTAATTTGCGATGAAAAAAATGGTTTAGCAATTAAACTTCATAAAGAAATCGCATACAGAAATGCATCAGCGGATCATTCTGATGTGCATTACTGCAAGACCCTTGCGTCCGACACAAAAGTGGCGCGAATCAGGCAGGAAATCGTGGATGTCGTAAGACGTGGAATCCTCCAGTGTGATAACTGCGAGGCGGATCCTACTCTCGACAGTTAGCGTCTTGTGGATTGCGAGACGATGCTTCAGTGCACCAAATGCATCGGCCTTATACCGCTTACAAAACACAAGGAGCCGTATGTGTTAGATGACTTTGCTACCTTTGGTTCCCGTGCAACTTCGCGATTTTTTTGCACCGGAGAAATAGAGATTCTCTATAATCAATAACTGCCATTCTATGGCGGTTATTTTTTTGAACTCGTTGCTGATTTTATAGATTCTTCTTTTTCACGCTCCAAGCGAATGTGTTTGAGCTGTGGAATTATTTTTTCTATGTCTTCGGCGGTTTTGAAACCGTAATAATTTTCATCCCAAATAACGAGCGCTGGGAGCTTGTTTTTCACGCCTTGGATGGACCTCATTGTTTTTACAGCAGAAAGGTCTATGTTGTAGTCAAACGAGTATATGCGAAGCTCTGGGAATTCCTCACGAAGTTTAGTGAGGACATATCCCTCGCGCTTGCAGTCCTCGCAGTCGCCAAGATTTGAATAGAAATAAATAATTGTAATCGGTTTTACTCCGCATTTCTGCCTGACTTGCTCCACTAAGAGGTAGTCTTTTATTTGAAGAAGCGAATAGTATTTTTTAAGATCTATAACCTCCTCATCGCTGTAGCCCTGCTTTTCCTCCATATATGACAACCTTGCCGACAATATGCCGAGTTCTTCAGAAAAGACTGTACCGCTGTGATCTATAGATTTGCACGAGGACTCTTTTAGAAGGGCAAATTGTGTTTCTGAGGAGAGGATGTCCATAGCGATTTTGTCTTCTATGGATTTAACTTCCGCGATGCGGTTTCGTGAAAAAATGTTGCTTATTAGAAGCGCGCTAAAAAACACGATTGCGGTAATAACAAATGCAAACACATATTTTTTAGTTTCTATTTGAGCGCGGATGTTTTTCATAATAAAAGCGGGAATACACCTTATATTAGCCTCTCGGCTCGGAAATGAAAAGATAACCTTCTTTAAGTCTTAGTCAGGGGTCTTTGCCCAAGGCGTGAAGCCTGCTGGTTCAGAATCTGGTGATTCGTCTATGTCGCTAATATTTTAACGCCATGAAGTTGCACGTGAGAATAAAACGTCCACGATGGCGCGCGTGAACCAGATTGGTGCTACAATACCATAAAGCGCGATGAAGTAAAGAATGCCCATACTTGGGCGGAAGCGTCCCTCAGCCAACTTTACTCCATTCCACATAATTACCAATCCCAGCCCGAGGAATATGTATGAAAGTATCACCATAAACTCTGTGTTAAAGAAAAAAGAACTTGCGGTTGGGATAGCAAAAAGAAAACCAACAGTGCTGATTTCTGTCGCCTTTTCTGCAATTGCTTTAATTGCGTGAAAAACAACAAAGCTGAAATTGTACAAAAAGATAACAACTGCAAACAACGAAAGCGGTAGAGTGATCATACCAAGGATTCCGTACTCGCGACGAAAAATCATAAAGCGATAGTCCAATGTGTTTTTCATTCCGCCATATGCCCAACGAAGTCGCTGACGGTAGAGCTTGTAGAGACTTTCTGGCGCAGTTGTGTACACTCGCGCTGTATGAACGTTTCTGATTCGCATATGGTTTGACTGCATGCGAAGCGCCAGTTCCATGTCCTCTGTATTGTGCGCTTTTTTAAAGAGACCTATTTTTTCAAAAACTTCTCTCCGGAAAAAAGAAAACGGTCCCGGCGTGATGTGGATTGCGTCTAAAGGCGAAAGCATGCGTTTAAAAAATGCGATGTTGTGGTATTCGGTTTTTTGCATTTTTTGGAGAATCGTTTTTGGTTCGTGGATTATGATTGTAGGAATCCCTGCCATCATTTTTGGGTCATCGTTGAAAGCGGTAGCTATTTCGTGCAAAGCGTCTTTTTCTACAAATGAGTCAGCGTCAAGACATCCGATGAGTTCAGATTTTGAATTTTCAATGCCAAGGTTGACTGCGGTGTGTTTGCCGCCGTTTTCTTTTTTGAAAAGTTTTACCTGAGGATTGTTAGCGAATTCTTGAACAACATTCCAAGTATTGTCGGTTGAACCGTCGTCCACAATAAAAATTTCCAGTCTATCTTTTAGATATTTAAGTTTAAGAATAGAATGGATTGTTTTTGAAACTGTTTTTTCCTCGTTCCAGCACGGAACAATGATAGTGACGGAAGGATAGTACGAAAGTTTGTCAGTCGTGTTTTTTACGGCGAGTTTCAAGCGCTCCTCAAAAAAAGTGATGAGAAAAAATATCTCAAGGTATAGTGTGAGAAAAAGGAATACATAAAGAATACTGTCGAAAAATACCTCAATCATTTTATAAAATAGCTCGAATCGTGGGCTTTGATGTGAATTCTGTATACCATATTTTACACAAACGGGCAATGGCGATTGTGGATTTGGCAGGAGATTTCGTTACTTGGAGGTCTTGCCTCCAAGTAACGAGGTTCCATATTCTAAATTCTGCCAACTGTGGTACAATATTAATACATATGACAAAAAAGATATTTATGACGCGTCGTATTCCGTCACGCGCGGAGGAGATGCTTAGAGAGCAAGGATACGAAGTGACTGTGAGCGAAAAGGACGGAGTGCTCACGCGTGATGAGTTGAAAGAGGTACTCGCGGAAACGCCTTATGACGCCGTCGCATCGCTCCTTACAGACGCTATTGATGCTGACATGATTTCTGCAATGCCAGAATCGGTAAAAATAATTGCGAATTACGCTGTTGGATATAACAACATTGATACCACAAAGGCGCACGAACGCGGTATGGTGGTAACCAACACTCCCGACGTGCTCACTGACACAGTTGCAGAACACACTGTTGCATTGCTATTAACCGTTGCTTCTCGTATTGCGGAAGGGGATAGATTTATTCGCGAAGGGAAATTTGTGGGCTGGGAGCCGATGCTATTTCTCGGTACAGATATAAAAGGGAAAACTCTCGGTCTCATCGGTGCAGGACGCATTGGTTTTGAAGTGGCAAATATTTTACACAAGGGCTTCGGCATGAAGGTTATTTACTGTGATATGAAGGAAAATGACGCGCTAAAATCTTCATGCAACGCTGGTTATTTTTCTAAGCACGAGGAGGTTCTAATGGAGGCGGATGTGGTGAGTGTTCATGTTCCGCTTCTTCCAGCGACACATCATCTAATAAACGCAGAGCGTCTCGCGCTTATGAAAAAGAGCGCAATCCTCATAAATACATCGCGCGGGCCAGTGGTGGACGAGGTTGCTCTCGTGTCCGCGCTCAAAAACAAAACCATTCGAGGCGCTGGTCTTGATGTGTTTGAATTTGAACCAAAAGTTACTCAAGAACTTTTGACGCTTGAGAATGTAGTCGTGAACCCACACCTCGCATCCGCAACAGAAGAAACGCGCACAAAGATGGCGGAGATGGTAGCGACAAACATTATTGAAGTTCTAGAAGGTCGCACAGCTCCGAACGCAGTCGCACAAAAAATATGATGAATCCCATTAGAGATAAATCAGTTACATTTTTAACACTAATGGGATATAATGATGCTACATTATTAGCAGTTTAATACAATTACGATACGGGAATTTTTAATAATTTCCTATCTCTAACGGGATGAAGATTATCGCAACATGGGTGCTTGTAGCTTTGGTGATACTCACATTGCCTTCGTTTGTGCCGGGAATAGAAATAGCATCTGATGCGTTTGGCACAGCGATGCTCGTGGCGGCCTTTTTTGGTATTTTAAACGCAGTAGTGCGACCAATTATTTTGCTTGTCGCGTTTCCGATTACGCTCATCACTCTCGGACTCTTTTCTTTTGTTGTGAACGCTGGACTATTTTGGTGGGTCGGTTCATTTGTGAAAGGATTCTATGTTGCTGGTTTTGTGCCGGCGCTTCTAGGATCTCTCGTTGTTTCAGCAACAGTGTTTATTGTTGATAAATTACTTTCGTCAGATAATTAATTATGCTTGAACAGTCCGTTGATTTTTTTGTTTTGTTTGTGAATGACCATCGTTTTTGGGGTTATGCAATTCTTTTTGTAGCTATGGTCCTTGAGGGCGAGGTTTTTTTGATAGTTGCAGGGATGCTCGTGTCCTTGGAAGCGTTTGACGGGAAGGATGTTCTCTTGGTTGCGCTCGTTGGTGTGGTTTCGGGAAATGTTATGTGGTACAATCTCGGCGCGAAACTTAATGATGCTAGGCTCACAAAAGGAATACTAAGGAGAGCAGAAAAGATAATGATATTCTTTTTGCCCGAATTCCGCGCGAACCCATTTAAATCAATATTCTTTTCAAAATTTATTTATGGGGCAAATCGCGCGACCGTGATCATGTCGGGAGTATTACACATCCCATTCAAACTTTTTTTTAAAGCAGAATTCCTAGCGTCTATCGTGTGGGTCGCTCTGTATTTTGAAATCGGGTATTTCTTTGGGTATGCGGCGGTCAATACAACACACAAAGTGGGACAGCTTGCTTTGATGGCGTTACTTTTTATGATAGCATTTATTCTGATTCAGAAATTTATTACACATCAGTATGAGCGACATGAGCGAAAAAAACTTGAAAAAAATAATAACACACAGCGGTAATTTTCATACAGACGAGGTTTTTGCGTGCGCAATACTTTCTATTTTGAACGATGGTAAAGTAGTAATTAAGCGTAGTCGTGACAAGGATGTGTGGGCGACAGGAGATTATGTAGTAGACGTTGGTGGCGAGTATGACCCATCTCGTGGATTATTTGACCACCATCAAGAAGGCGGAGCAGGCGTGCGTCAAAACGGAATCCCATATTCTTCTTTTGGTTCGGTGTGGGAAGAATTTGGAGAAAAAATTTCTGACTCTACGTATGTTGCTCGCGTGATTGACGAGCGCCTTGTTCAGCCAGTTGATGCGGGAGACAACGGTTTTGAAACTTTTGGTGTTCGTGGAGAAGTTGCGCCGTACATTCTTCAAGACGTGATAGCGGCATTTCGCCCTGGATGGAACGAAGCGCGCACCGAAGACGAAGGATTTTTTGAAGCGGTTCCGTTTGCGGTAAAAATTCTCGTGCGCGAAATCACGCGCGCAAAAACAGAAGAAGATGGGAAGCGACATGCAGAAGAAGCGTATGAAAAATCGGAAGACAAACGCATTATTATTTTAGAAGACCACTATCCATGGTACGAAGCGCTCACTACAAAACCAGAACCCCTTTTTGTAGTGAAGCCGGATCGCGGGAATATGGGCAAGTGGAAAATAGAGGCAGTGCGAAGTGACGTGCACTCATTTAAAAATAGAAAGAATTTGCCAAGCACATGGGCAGGGAAGACAGGTGACGAGCTTGCAGAAATCTCCGGAGTGCCAGATGCGCTCTTTTGCCATAATAAACTTTTTATAGCTGTTGCTGGATCAAAAGAAGGCGCATTAATGCTCGCGAAGCTCGCAGTGGACGCAGCTTAATTTACGAAGTCCTGGACTTAGTAAAAGATTAAAGCAGACCAGGGACAGCGCCTTGTGAAAAAGTGTTTTTTGTGTTATTTTTAGTTTCTATTCAACTAAGTCGGTAAGCATCAAGAATTTATTTGGGTGACTTTACGGACTTTTGACCTTTAACTTTTAGACTAATTACCATGGCTTTTATTGATGAAATGACGATGCATATGAAGGCGGGTGATGGCGGAAACGGCGTTATGCGTCTTAAGCATGAGAAAGGCAAAGAATTTGCTGGTCCTTCTGGTGGTGACGGTGGAAAAGGCGGAGACGTGTATATCCGCGCTGTTCGCGATGTGCATATTCTTGTGAAGTATCGCCATCAAAAAGATTTTTTTGCAGAGCGCGCAGGCGACGGTGGCAACGACAGCTTGCACGGCAGAAACGGTGATGATTTTATTTTTGATTTGCCTATTGGTTCTATTGTGACTAATCTTGATACCGGCTCTGAGTATCAGCTTCTAGAGGAAGGTCAGCAGATTTTGGTATTGAAAGGAGGTCGCGGAGGGTTTGGCAACGAGCATTTTAAAACATCTACCAATCGCACACCAAAAGAGCACGTGCCTGGGATGAAAGGGCAGGAAGCAGATTTCAAGGTTGAGCTTCAGATTGTCGCGGATATTGGGCTCGTGGGTTTGCCAAACGCAGGGAAGTCGTCACTTTTGAATACTCTCACGCGCGCAAGCGCAAAGACTGCAGACTATGCATTCACCACATTGGAACCAAACTTGGGCGAGTGTTTTGGTTTTATTCTCGCAGACATCCCAGGGCTCATTGAAGGCGCATCAGAAGGCAAAGGCCTCGGTCATAAATTTCTTCGCCATGTGAAGCGTACAAAAATGCTCGCGCACTTGGTGTCACTTGAAAACGAAGACCCTCTCGCAGTGTATGAAACTGTACGCAAAGAACTTTCAGCTTTTGATAAGGACCTTGCAGCAAAGCACGAAATTATTATTTTGACCAAAACGGACATGGTTACACACGAGCATGTGAAAGAGGTTGAAATAGCGATGAAGAAAAAGTGCCCCGATTCAGAAATCTTCACCATCACCATCCTCGATGACGAAGGGATTAAAAAGTTCCAGGATGAGCTATTAAAGCTTTTGAGAGACGCAGCATAGTTTTCTTAAAAGACCGCCCTTCGGGAATTTCCATGGGGATGTTATTATATCTTTATGAAAATATATCTAAAAAAATCTTTGGTGTTATTTTTTGGTACAATTATGGTAGCAGTATTTGTTTCCTTTGCTTTTGGAGATAAATTTATTTCTACTGACAATATGGAGAGCGTAAGCAACATCTCGCTTCCATCCGATGTTTATGTTATGTACCCGGAACTTATCAAAAAGCTTGACGCGCTGCCAGGATCGTTAGATTTGACAGAACTGAGGAAACTAGAAGCTGAATACGGAATCGACCTTAATATAAATTTTGAAAATAAAAGATTTTTTGGGGTTATGGTGAACTATAGGAATGCTAAGGAGTACAGTATCGGAATAATTTTCGGAATATTTGCTGCTCTCCTTTTCCTTTTTAAGTACTTAGGAAGTAGGAATATTCCCGAAACACAAGAAGAAAAATCTGGATCAAATTTTTTAATTTACCTTAATCTTTATGTAATCTCACCAATTATTATATTTACTTTACATTTTCTCGACTTGCAACAGGGTTGGACTAGTAGCGGAGTTTTCATACCAATGGGCTTAGTAACCGGCGCGTTCCTGGCACTTGTTCTATTCATCATAACGATTATTTCTTTTATAAGAACTGCAAAAAAGAGTTTGAGCGGCCGGGCTATCCTTTGGAAAATAATTGAACCGATTATATGGATAATTGCCTTGCTGGTTATTTACACTGTTTATTTTGAGTGGATTCAGTATTTGTAATCCCCCGGGTCCTTCTGAAATAATTGGAGCAGTGAATAGGTACCTTTGTTTCACTGATGTCACCTAAGGCAAGTCGTGGCTTGCCTTAGGTGACATCACTCATGTTGTTTTTCTGTAACTATTCGGGTATTATGAGCACATGAAGGCTTTCAAAAACACTCTACAAAAAGGGTCTGTGCGGTATGTGGTATTCAAAGAGAAAGACACATATTTTGGTGTGGCGCTTGAGTTTAATGTCGTTGTTGAGGGGGCATCGCAGATTGAGGCTATTGTTCTATTGAATGAAGCGGTGCAAGGGTATCTCGAGTCTGCTCGTAAATCAAAACTGCGCCCACAGGTACTTAACCAAAGTATTGAGTCCGAATATGAAAAAATGTGGCAAGTCGCTCAAGGGAACGAAACAAAAAAACGTACAACTCGTTTGACCAAGTCTCCCTACGTTCTAAGTTCTGGTCAATTTAATCTCGCATTTGCGTAAATGAAGTATGCCTCGCGGACTCAACAACTGGACATTTAAAGGTGTCGTCGATTTTTTAAAAGAGTACGGGTTTCAACATTCGCATACACACGGAAGCCACTTTTACTATATTGGTTCCTACGGCGGGAAAGTGAGACAGACACATATTCAGTACCACGGACAAAAATCAATACATCCACGCACACTTAAATCGGTTATTGCACAGTCGTGCATTCCGCAAAATCTTTGGTTAAAATAAAATTATTAAAATATGAGCGAATACAAACTAACGGTCGGCTTGGAGGTTCACGCTGAGCTAAAAACGAAGACAAAGATGTTCTGCAATTCGGCGAACGACCCATTCAATGCGGAGCCGAATGTGAATATTTGCCCTGTGTGCATGGCGCACCCGGGGACTTTGCCTGTGATCAACAAGCAGGCTGTGCACCATGTGCTTCGCGTAGGCACGGCGCTTGGGAGCGACCTAGCGGACTTCACCGAGTTTGATCGCAAGAACTATTTTTACCCGGACATTCCAAAAGGCTATCAGATTAGCCAGTACAAGTATCCGCTTGTTTCAAATGGAATTCTAAACGGCATCGCTATTGAGCGTGTGCATTTGGAGGAAGACACCGCAAGCTCATCACACGAGGGTTCTGAAGGAAGTCTCGTGGACTACAACCGCGCAGGTGTGCCCTTGATGGAGCTTGTTACCAAGCCAGTTATTCACACAGCAGAGGAAGCGGGGGCATTTGCTCGTGAGCTACAGCTCCTCCTTCGTGCACTCGGTGTGTCTGACGCAAATATGGAAAAAGGAGAGATGCGTGTGGAGGCGAATATTTCAATATCAAAAACAGATACGCTCGGTACAAAAGTGGAAGTGAAAAATTTAAACTCGTTCCGTTCAGTAGAGCGCGCGATTGCGTATGAGGTTGAGCGAATGACGAAAATTTTGGACGGGGGCCCAGGGGAGATAGTGCAAGAGACACGCGGATGGGACGAGGGCGCGCAGAAAACTTTTTCTCAACGGAAAAAAGAAAGTGCGCATGATTACCGCTATTTCCCAGACCCAGATTTACCAAAATTAAAAATTTCAGAGATTCCAGAGTTTGCTAATGAAGTTTTGAGAGCGACAATGCCAGAGCTCCCGTGGGAGAAGCGCGCGCGCCTTGTGCGTGAGTACGGAGTGAAGCCAGAGAATGCAGAAGTGTTTACTGCAGACCAAACACTCGGTGGTCTTTTTGAAGATGCTGTAAATGCTATCGGTGTGGACCGTCCTTCAATCGCTCTTATTGAAAATTATATTACATCAGACCTCGTAGGTTTAATGAAGGGCTCTGATTCAATTGGGATGGTAACAGGAACAACACTCGCTGATTTGATCACAATGATTAAAGCAGGAGACCTTTCTTCACGTGGAGCAAAAGACACGCTCGCGATTTTGTACGCCGAAGGCGGACATCCACACGAGATTGCAAAAAAGCATAACCTCATTCAGAAGAATGATATTGAAGCGCTCAAGAAAATTGTTGCAGAAATTCTTGAGGACAATCCAACTGTTGTTGCCGACTACAAAACAGGCAAAACAGCGCTCCTTCAATTTTTCATCGGGCAAGGAATGAAGGCTTCAAAAGGAAACGGAAACCCAGGGACACTAAAAACGCTGTTTGAAGAGGCGTTGAAGTAAAGTATAAAAAGGCACTAAATACGTGCCTTTTTAGTTCTGTATGTTAAAATAACAGGATAGTTTATTAGAAAAATAACGAGGAAAACGAGTATATTTTACTTATACCCAGTTAAATGATTTTAAATTTGAATAAATTTAAAATCGCGATTTGAAAAAATCGCATTTAACTGGGTGCGATTTTAATAGTCGTTGCACTCTTTTAAAACAGCATGAAAAAAGTACGAATAGCGATTAACGGGTTTGGGCGCATTGGACGCGCGTTTTATAAGTTGGCGCGCACACGCCCAGAGCTTGAGATTGTGGTTGTGAACGACCTTGGTGACCCCGAGAACATGGCGTATCTGCTGAAATATGACACCACTTACGGTAAGGCGGACTTTGATGTGGAAGTTGTTGGTGGCGATGAGCCAGGATTCATCGTCGGTGGGCAGAAAGTGATCCTTGTGCAAGAAAAAGAACCTACAAATCTTCCATGGGCGAAATACAATATTGATATAGTGTTGGAGTCTACGGGATTTTTCACAAGCTATGAAAAATCAAAAGTGCACTTGGACGCTGGCGCAAAGCGCGTAGTTATTACCGCGCCGGTAAAAGACGAGGCGGTAGAAGGAATTACTGGAGCAACCGTGCTTATGGGTATCAATGATGACAAGCTCAGCACATGTCAGATTTCATCAAACGCTTCTTGTACTACGAATGCAGCATCTCCGCTCATACACATTTTGAATGAAATGATTGGTATTGAAAAAGCGCTTTTGAATACGACGCACGCATATACTGGCACGCAAAAAATTGTGGACGGGCCGGGAGGAAAAGATTTCCGTGGCGGACGTGCAGCTGCACAGAACATGATTCCTGGGTCAACAGGCGCAGCTATTGCAGTGACTGAAGCCGTGCCAAGCCTTACAAATAAATTTGATGGTATCGCAATTCGTGTGCCGGTGATTGCGGGTTCTCTTGCAGACATCACCTTCATCGCAAAGCGAAATACTTCCGCAGAGGAAGTGAATCAAATTCTTCGTGACGCGTCAAAGGATCCTAAGTGGGAAGGAATTTTTAAAGTGAGTGAAGAGCCAATTGTTTCTTCTGATATTGTTGGCACACTCTATGGCGCGATTGCTGACCTTGAACTTACGCGTGTTGTTGACGGGAATCTCGTTAAAGTGATGTCGTGGTATGACAATGAAATGGGATACACGAATACACTTGTGAAGCATGTGGTGAAGGTAGCGCAGTACCTTTAGAAAATTTTAAATTTCAAATTTTTAATTTCTAAATAATGTAACAATGTAATGAATTATGACCTTGAAGAACAAACTGCAAAGTTTGGAGAAAACGTTATTCATTTTGTTAGTACTCTCACTAAAAATGAAGTAAACAAAATACTCATAAATCAAATTGTTAGGTCTGCCACGAGCGTGTGAGCCAATTATATGGAGGCAAACCAAGCAAGTTCAAAAAAAGATTTTAAGAATAAAATTAACATTTGCAGAAAAGAGGCAAATGAGACAAAATATTGGATGAGGATGATTTCGAGTGCGAATAAGGACAAAACTGATGAATGTAAGCCACTTTTGGAGGAAGCTAACGAATTGCTACTAATTTTTTCTAAAATATTCAGTAGTTCGAGCAGGGATTAGCGCATTAATGCATTATTTAAAAATTTGAAATTTATCATTTAACATCATGCGCATTTATATCGGCACCGACCACGCAGGGTTTGAACTCAAGGAAAAACTTGTCGTGTTTTTGCGCGAGCTGGGGCATGATGTGGAGGACATGGGTGCGCATTCTTTTGAAGCACTCGATGACTATCCGGATTTCATTCGACCTGTGGCGGAGGCTGTTGCACACGACCCTCAGTCGCGAGGAATTATTCTTGGTGGCTCTGGTCAGGGTGAAGCAATGTGCGCAAACCGTGTGAAGGGCGCGCGCGCCGCTGTGTACTACGGTGGAGCTGTTGATATAGTAGTGCTTTCTCGTGAACACAATGATGCGAACATTCTTTCTCTTGGTGCACGTTTTGTTGAAACAGAAGAAGCAAAGGAGGTGGTGCGTGTATGGCTTGAAACTCCGTTTTCTGGCGCAGAAAAGCATGCGCGAAGAATCGCCAAATTAGACAAATAGCAAGATAAATAAAATATGGTAGAAATTATTCCCGCGATAATGCCGAAGGACTATGAGCATCTCGATGAGATGATGAGTCTTTTTGTGGGTGTGGTGCCAATGGTGCAGCTTGA
>PCUO01000017.1:0-254 GCA_002771015.1 Candidatus Yonathbacteria bacterium CG17_big_fil_post_rev_8_21_14_2_50_43_9 | reverse complement strand
TTGACGCAATCGTTGCCGAGGAAGAGGTGATGGCGAGATGTGAGGATATTAATTTTGAAGTGGACTTGATGATAGAGAATCCTGAGCTTGCGGTACCAAAATGGGTTAACGCAGGAGCGAGCCGTATTGTTGTTCACGTTGAGTCCATGATTGATTTTGAAAAAATCCGCGCGTCAGTTCCTGTTGGATTGATTGAGCTTGGCCTCGCTATAAATACAGTGACGCCCCTTTCATCGATTGAGCCGTACATAGAG
>PCUO01000021.1 GCA_002771015.1 Candidatus Yonathbacteria bacterium CG17_big_fil_post_rev_8_21_14_2_50_43_9 | reverse complement strand
ATGACATTTCGCTCAGAGGGCGAAGGACTAACCGCAAGGGAAATAGTAAACGAGTGGGCCGAGGAAAGCCTAGCGGACATCATCTACGGCTACGGCGAGGAAAGGTTCGCAAGACGCATCGCAAAAGGAATTATTGAGGCGAGAAAAGAAAAGCAGATAGAAACATCAGGACAGCTCGCGGAAATAGTAAAGAAGTGCGTGCCAAAGTTTGGTTTCAGCAGGATTAATCCTGCAACAAAAACATTTCAGGCTCTACGCATTGCGGTAAACGACGAGCTGGGCGCATTGAGGGAGGGTATTGCAAAGGGGTTTGAACATTTGGCTCCAGGTGGAAGAATGGCTATCATCTCATTCCACTCACTGGAGGACCGCATAGTAAAAGAATTTTTTAGACAAAAGGCAAATGAGGGAGTTGCCACTCTCGTTACCAAAAAACCAATCGTGCCAAGTGATATAGAAGTGAAAGAAAACCCTAAATCCAGAAGTTCAAAATTAAGAATCGTCATTAAAAATTAACATCATGATTACAAAAACACTCGCATTAAATAATATTGAAAGGAAGATTTTTTGGGTGCTACTTGTATCACTTTGTGTGTTTGTGTCATTTTACTTGTACTCTGCGCTCGCGATTACACTTGCTGGGGTAGACAGAAGTAATATAAACCGCACATTGAGCGAGATGTCAGACAATACTGGAGCGCTTGAAGCAGAATATCTTTCAATGACTAACGGATTTACCCTATCGTACGCAAAACAGCTAGGATTTCAGGAAAAGAAAGAGAAGTTTACTAACGTGCCTGCAGTTAAGTTTGCAACTGCCGTAGATTCAGAAACAAGGGTTGCTGTTGCGCGATAGGGATGGGATGGGAGGAGAATATCGAATATTGGATTTGGGATGGGTCATTGCGAGTACTCGATGTAATCCTGCACCCCTAGATTGCTTCGCTTTGCTCGCAATGACGTGGAACCGTCCTCGCAATGATGGAAAAATAATGTTTCGTAATTCAAAGTTGAAAAATACAAAGAACCAAACCATGAAAGATCGTCGCCTGTACAACATTTGGTTTATAAACACAGGAGTGCTTTTAGTAGCGCTACTTTTGATTATAAGGCTAGGTCATATACAAATAGCGAAAGGGGAATATTACAAGAACCTTGCCGAGTCAAAATATTTAGTTTCAAAGGTAGCAACTTTTGATCGTGGCACAATATTTTTTCAGGAGAAAAACGGGAGAAGGGTTTCTGCGGCTACAATTATACCAAGCTACTCGCTTATCATTGACCCTACAAGAATTTCTAACGCAAAAGCGCTTGCAGACAAGCTTTTAAATATTATAAAGTTTGATCAAGAAGAGTTTATTTTTCGCGCTGGAAAGAAGGATGACAAGTATGAGGAGATTGTAAAAAATTTGTCAAAAAAAGACGTCGAGAGCATACTCGAGCTTGGTGAAAATGGTGTCACGATAGATAATAATCCAAAACGTTTTTATCCAGGCGGAAGAGTGGCGGCACAGGTCCTCGGCTTTGTGGGTTCCTATGGAAGCAGGAGAATAACACAAACTGGGATGTATGGTTTAGAACGTTACTACAATGACACATTAGAACGTTCTGGTAAAAATAATTCTCCTAGTTTTTTTGCTGACATATTCTTGAAACCAGTGGCATCAATACTTTTTGACAGAAAGAGTGAGGGGAATTTGGTAACTACTATAGAACCCACAGTGCAAGGATTTTTGGAACGCGTGCTTGAGGACGATGTTCTCAAAAAATACGACGCAGTGAGTGCGGGCGGTATCATTATGAACCCAAAAACAGGCGAGATATATGCAATGGCAACAATGCCATCATTTGACCCAAACAGCTTTTCAAAAGAAAAAAATCAAAGTGTCTTTTCAAACCCACTCGTAGATGGCGTATATGAAATGGGATCCATTATTAAACCTTTGACTATTGCTGCTGGGTTGGACGCAGGGGTGGTGACAGCAAGCACAACATATGACGACAAAGGCTATCGCATTGTAAACACCAAACGAATCTCAAACTATGACGGAAAAGGACGAGGAGTTGTAGCCCTGCAAGAAATTTTGAATCAATCGCTCAATACTGGCACTATGTTTATATTTGACAGACTTGGCAAAGATAAGTTTAGAGAATATTTTAATGCGTTTGGACTTGATGAGGAAACAGGGATTGATTTGCCAAATGAATCAGTTGGCAACTTACGCAATCTTGAAAGCTCGCGCGATATCGAGTATGCTACGGCTTCATTTGGTCAGGGTATTTCAATGACACCTATAGCCACAATACGCGCGCTTGCGTCTCTAGCAAACGGCGGGGTGCTTGTGACGCCTCATGTGGTTACACGCATAGAGTACAGCTTGGGTCTGCCACGTGAATTTGTTTCATCCAACGAGAGGCGTGTATTAAAAAAGGAAACCTCAGAAGAAATTTCGAGAATGCTTACAGTTGTTGTGGATAAAGCATTACTTGGTGGAACCGTGAAAATGGAACACTATAGTATTGCCGCAAAAACTGGAACTGCTCAGATAGTAGAAGATGGCGCATATTCTGAGAAGGATTACCTCCATACATTTTTTGGATATTCTCCATCTTATGACCCAAAATTTATAGTGCTTCTTACTCTCAAAAATCCGCATGGTGAAGCATATGCTTCGCACACACTTTCTAGTCCGTTTATGCAAATCACTAAATTTCTGCTAAACTATTATGAAATACCGCCGGATAGGTAAGACAATGAGCGTAGCGACATTAGATTACCTATCCGGTTAAATGATTTCAAATTAATTCCAGGATTACGTTTTATGACTCTCTTTTATAAGAACAAAAAATTCGTTGTCTGTTTAACAGAGAATTTGAAATCGCGATTTGAGTATGCACTCAAATCGCATTTAACTGGGTCGGGATTTAAATCTCGCTTCTCAATTACCAAATTGACCTACGGGTCTCATTAAAATCTGCCATGATTAAGCAAATTTTCAAAAAAATAGTTACACTCATTATTGAAGCAGAAGCGCGTCTTGTGATTCGCAAATATAATCCTAAAATTATTGCTATAACTGGGAGCGTGGGAAAGACATCCACCAAGGATGCTATTTTTGCGGTGGTTGACGATACTCTTATTGCTCGAAAAAGTGAAAAAAGTTTTAATAGTGAAATAGGACTCCCGCTTACCATTCTTGACTGCGAAAATGCTTGGTCCGATCCATTTCATTGGTTAAAAAATATTTTGAAGGGTCTCGCTCTTATTGTTACTAATGTGCATTATCCAAAGTGGCTTGTGCTTGAGATAGGAGCAGGTATGCCAGGAGATATTGCGCGGGCGACAAATCTTATTGTGCCCGACATCGTCGTATTTACACGTTTTGGAGATGTACCCGTACATGTAGAATTTTTTAAATCGCCAGTGGAAGTATACGATGAAAAGGCTAAACTTGCGAAAGCTCTCCGTCCCACAGGCTTGCTCGTTCTAAACGCGGACGATGAACGCGTCCTTGCTCTTCGCGAAAAAACAAAAGCAATATCGCTGACATATGGGCTAAATGAAAACGCAATGTTTCGCGCTACAAACATTCAGGTTGAGTATGAGGATGGACTGCCGGTAGGCACTACCTTCAAGCTTGAATACGATGGAGGAGTTTTCCCTGTGGATATGCTCGGTGTTCTAGGTATCCAGCCTGTATACAGCGCGCTTGCATCTATTGCCGTAGGCGCGTATCTTAAGCTGAATATCGTAGATATCATAGGACGGTTGTCCTCTTATCGTAGTCCTCCAGGACGTATGCAAATTTTAAATGGTATCAAGGACACCACAATCATAGATGACACTTACAATGCGTCTCCAGTGGCATCAGAGGCTGCTCTAATGGCTCTAAAAAGTATAAGCACAAATGGTAGGCATATTGCTGTGCTTGGTGATATGCTTGAGCTAGGCAAATTCACAATTGCGGAACATAAAAAAATCGGTATGCTTGCAGGCGAGTTTTGTGATCTAATAATCGCAGTTGGTCAACGCGCAAAGTATATAGTAGAAGGAGCGCTGGATGCTGGTATGAGTGAAAAAAATATTATTGATTTTGATGACTCTCGTTTGGCTGGAAAGTATTTAGAAGGCGTTCTAGAAAAAGGAGATATCGTTCTTGTAAAAGGATCTCAGGGCATTCGTATGGAACGCTCGGTAGAGGAAATAATGGCAGAGCCAGAGCTGGCTAGCGAGCTTCTTGTAAGGCAGGAGGAGGAGTGGAAGGCAAGGGTTTAGACAATTATATGCAGGACAAAAGAAGAATAGAAACAATTGCTGGACTCGCTGTCATTGCTTTCCTTTTTATAGGAATGTCGTTTCTTTCTCAGCTCTATGGAGATGAAATATTGAAATTTGCACTAGCTGAATATAATTTCAGCAAGGCGCTCTACGTGCTAATGATAATTTTTGCGATTGTTGTCGCTCCGTTTTCTACGGTGCCGTTAATTCCGCTTGCCTCCCATTTATGGGGCTGGACAATAGCTGGTATGCTTTCTATCGTGGGGTGGGTAATCGGCGCGCAAATCGCATTCATTTTGGCGCGATGGTTCGGGAAGCCCTTTGTAGAGAGAATTTTCCCATTAAAAAAGTTGCATACATTTGAAAACAATTTTAGTGACAAGAATTTGTTTTGGACTGTAGCCCTTCTTCGAATAATTGTTCCTGTTGATATTTTGTCATACGCTATCGGTTTGTTTTCAGAAATGAATAGTACGCCGTTCTTTTTTGCAACGCTTATTGGTGTCACTCCTTTCGCATTTATTTTCGCATATGCGGGGACTTTGCCTGTTAGACTACAGCTATTAGTCCTTATCGGAATGATTGCTTTTTTGGGAATTGTGTTCATTGTGAGGAATGTGGTGCAGGGAAGGAAAAAATGACGAGTGAAGCTCGGCTAAATCTGTGTGGACACAAATCACTAAATATTTTAAGTACCCTTCGGGTTCTAAAATATCTAAGTGTTTGTCGTCCTCGACTCGCGGCTTTTGTTTCAAGTAGAAACAAAAACATCACTCCGCCTTCACAAATCGCCAAAGAGTAAAGCAGTTTACTCTTTTAAAAACAACAAGGAGCACTTCTTGGGGGAAGTGCCACTTGTTGTTTTTACGATTTGTGACTCTACGGAGAATCGAACTCCGGTTTAAAGCTTGAGAAGCTTTCGTCCTAACCACTAGACGATAGAGCCTAATTTAACTAATGCCAAAGCGCCCTATGGCGCTTATTTTGTACTATATCACATTTTCGCCATTTTTGGCAATTTTTTGTATTAATACCATCCCCAACTAACCTATTCGCATTCCGTCCAAAATATCGGCCGCAACTTTGAGAAAAATTCTCAATGAATCCCGATTCACTTCAAATTTTTCTCTTTGTTTCGCTCTATATTTTGGACGGAATACACGAAGGACTTAATTGGGGATGGTATTAAAATGATTGGGTGGCACGTCCCCATACCTACTTTTGATTTTACTCCAAATAGAAAAAAAGACTATGAAAAAAGTAGGTGTGGGGGTATACTGTATGTAATTTTAAGTTTAAATAAGTTTACAGATAATAATATGAGTATATTCGAAAAAGGTGATTTTCAAAAAGTTCCAAAGGAATTTAGGACACTAGGTATTGCTTCACTCGCTGACCTAAATAAATTTCAGGACAAATTTGAGATGTATGATACAGACACCACAATAAATGAAATTAGAGATGCAATAATTTCTAATTATCTTGGTTTTGATTTACTGAATCGCGCTAAACACGGGTTTGATTCAAAGAAATCAAAAAATGAGCAGTTTCTCGAGGTAAAGCAATGTTCAATTTCATCAAACAGGTATGGTGGAACATGGAATGACACTAATGAAGAGAAAGCGAAAGCTTTCAGTGATAAAAGGTTGTTTACAGTAGTTGCTGTCTGGAAGGGTGCAAGCGATTTGCAGTTCATGGTTTATGGTCAAAACCATGAACTTGGTAAGTATCTTCTGAGTAGAGTAAAAAATAGAAAAAAGGGTAGCCGTTCTACTCAAAACGTTGAAATTGCCAAATTGCTTAAAATGGGTTTTCTTGTCATTGCCCCACCTGGGAAAACGAAAGAATATGTTATGACACTTCTTATCAATTATAAAAAAAGCCTAACTCAATATGTCAGCATTGAAAAAATAAAGGAAGTTAAGGACATCAACCAGTAATTGCCATTTATTAAAGTAGATAGCGGATGTCTAAAATAATTTTAACTCTCGTGTTTTACTACTTGTCATAGCTTCAGCCAACCTTACATAGTCTGGGTTCAATTCAAACCCAATGTATGATTGACCTAATTCTTTTGCCGCTGCACACTCAGAGCCAGTTCCGACGAATGGTACCAAAACAATACCTCCTTTTTTTGGCATAGCAGATTTTATCAATTTTTTTGATAATTCAAATGGTTTTTGTGTTGGGTGCTTCATTATTTCGTGTCCATCATGATTTTTAAGTTGACGTGGTTCGCAAACATTATCGCAGGTTTTGCATAAAAACCATCGTTCAATCATTCCTGCTCCACCAGCAAGAGCGGGAATCTTAATAACATCTCTCGGTAAAGCACCGCCTTCGTGGGCATTATATACAGTCTCAAGTCCACTACTGCTGAATCTTCCTACTGTTCCCTTCCTCACTTTTCCAGCGGCTCCTTTGAGAAAGCCATCCGTGTACGGTTCCCGAACTTCATCTTTATTAAAAACAGGCTTATCTTTCCATGCGCAAATTATAGATTCGTGGCTTCTCTGCCAAAAGTTAAGAGAAGCAACGTTCTTGTTTGTGTAATGCCAAATGAGCCATCGTTTTTGTAATGGTATTTCAACAGAAAGATATGCCAAAATCTCACTAAAGCCATAAATAAAAATTGTTCCGTTGGATTTTAGCACCCTTATGCTTTCGTTTATCCAACTTTTACACCACTCTACATATTCAACAAGTTCCCGCTTGTCTATGTTATTTCCAAAATCCTTACCAATGTTGTAAGGTGGATCAATTATTATAACATCGCAACTTTCATCAGGAAGTTTTTTTAATTCTTGAACAGCATCTCCTAAAATTATTTGGTTAAGAGGCAATTTGCTCTCCCTATTTATTTTTTTTGGTATTGCAAGTTTTTCTGCCTGTAGTTCTTCTTCATTTTTAATAACATCAAGCACTACTCCTTGTATTGTGACACTTTGCCAATTCTTGAAAATAAGCGGTGCCATGTTTTTATTTGCTGGTTGAAGGCGAATAACTCCCTTCTCTTTGTAGAATTTTTTCAAAGTTACCTCGTGATTATCTATAAGAGCTACAACTTTCTGTCCATTTTCCGCAGTATCCTGTTGATGTACTAAAACAACATCACCATCATTTATATTTTCATCAATCATGCTATTACCAGCTACGCGTAGAGCATAAATCTTTGATGAAGAAGGAACTTTGCTTCTGGGAACAGCAATCATCTCATTACTTTGAATTGCTTCAATCGGCTGCCCAGCAGCAATAACTCCTAAAAAAGGAATTTTTACTAGAGTTTCCCGTCCTAATGTTTCGATAGAACGAGCAGTGTTTTTCTCATGCTTAATGTACCCCTTTTCTTTTAGGATTTTCATGTAGTGACTTACGGTAGAAACAGAGGAGAGTTTTAAATGTTTACGAATCTCGTCGTGAGACGGGCTAAACCCCTTTTTTTGAGTGTAATCTTGTATGTAGTCAAGAACTTTTTTTTGTTTTTTTGTGAGCATAAATAGATTGACAATTTGTTTTCTAATTTCTATACTTATATTGTACTAGAACAAAACTAGAAAGTCCAAAATAGTTATCCACAGATTAAAAAATAAATAACATGAAAAGGGGTACGGTTCACAGCCACCATTGTTTTGATAATTACGTTGTGTAATTCAAGATTGAAACTAGTGACGGCATGTTGACAAGTAAGGGACAGATACTAGCATCTGGCCCTTTATATTTGACCTAAAAAACGCGTTTTTAATCAAAATTTAGTTGAATACAAACAATTTCAGTTTCTCTGTATTTACTGTATAATTAATCCGTCATGAAAAAAATAGCTTTAATTGTAGCTATCCTGCTCGTAATTGTCATAATATTTGGCTTAGGTGTTTTTAGGTTTAAATTTGCTGTGAACGATACGCCAATCGTTGATATTGACGCCAATGAATTGAGCGATGCGACCTATACAATTGGTGGGGGTTTGATAAAAATGAGAAGCAATAATGACATTGAACTCTACAAAAAAAACCCTAACACAAAAATATGGACTTGGATTAGCACGACCTATGGTGATGGTACTATTGTGAAGCCAGCTGATCCAAAAATGTTCGCTTTGGTTTTAAATAACGACCAAACCTTTTTTGCTAGCACAGATTGCAACAACATATCAGGTAAATATACAACAAATGAATATAAATTATCTTTTGAGCAGATAGCATCCACGCTCATGTCCTGTGAGGTATCACAAGAAAAAGATTTCATAAAATCCCTACAGGATACTGTTGAGTACAAATTTAATTCCTCGGGGGAGTTTACTCTTTTGTTAAAAGATAATGGCGGGGTGGCTGTATTTAGGTAATTAATAAAGTGTAGTATTTGTTGTCACGCGCAGAGCACTTTTTTACTTTATGAAAATATTTACACATAGAGGATGGTCGGCAGGTAACAACGAAAATACATTACGCGCCTTTAAAAAATCAGTAACATATGGCGCAGATGGCGTAGAGTTTGATATTCGATATGGTGTAGACAAAAAAACATTTATTTGCGCCCATGACCAAGTGTTAAATGATTCTGAGCTCACATTTGAATAAGCGCTAAAATATCTAGCGTCAACAAATCTAGAATTGCTAATTGAGCTCAAGGAGTTCTCAAAAGAATTTTATAAGGATGCTATAAGACTAATTCGTAAGTATAATGCTGTAGATAGAACAACTATTTTTGCTTTTCAAACTGAGGCAGGGCTCTTTTCTTGGTATGCTAGGCAGGACATTAAATTGGGGATTATTGCGCCATACCCAAAATGTATAAAAAAATATATTGAAATGTATAATCCGTACATGGTTCTTTTAGGCTTGGGGAACAAAAAAGAACGATTAAAATTCAGAACAGTATGGAGTTTTTTAACTCCTCAAAAAACATTTACTAAATATTCTAATATTAAATTTGTCATCGGCGTTGCGTATACAGCAAGCGATAAAAAGTGGCTCTGCAGACAACACGGACGATATGGGATAACAGCCGATATGCCTCTAGTGTAGCTGTTTTGCTGACGCGCTCATTATGCGATAGAATGAGGGAATGGATAAATTAAGGAAAGTAGCAATTTTTGATATTGATGGCACTATTTTTCGTTCCTCGCTTTTGATAGAACTTGTGGAGGTTTTGATTGATTTTGGGCTATTTCCGCTACATGTCCGAGCGGACTATGAAAAAGAAAAAGTGAAGTGGCTAGACCGCGAGGGAGACTACGAGGCATACATAATGGCAGTGGTTAAGGTGTTTATGAACAACATAAAAGGAGTTGCGTACAGCGAATTTATGCGCGCGTCAAAAATTGTTGTTGACCGCTATCGCTACCGCACTTATGTTTATACTGAAAATCTTATTAAAGATTTAAAAAAGGATGGATATTACCTTCTCGCAATCTCAAAGTCTCCAAAAGGGACTCTGGACTTATTTTGTAATGATGTTGGCTTTGACAAAACATACGGGATGCTTTACGAGACCGGCCCGACGGAATGCTTTACTGGGAATGTCATTGATGAGCATTTGATCGCCAACAAGGCAAACATAGTGCGACGCGCCTGCGAAAAGGAAGGACTCACACTGGAAGGCTCTGTAGGCGTGGGGGACACAGAAGGAGACATTTCATTTTTGGAAATGGTGGAGCGACCCATTTGCTTCAATCCAAATCAAAAACTTTCTCGTCACGCAAAGCTAATGAGCTGGGAGATTGTGGTTGAGCGCAAGGATGTTATTTATAAGCTATAAATAATAATTAAGAATAAGGTAGCGGTCGCTACCTTATTAGCGACGTAGAGCAAGAGAAATGAGAAAGTAATCTTTCTCATTTCCGAGCCGAGGAGCTAATATAGGTTAATACCGCGTTGTCTCTGCCACGCTTCTGCACGAGCGAAGCGAGTCCCAAGTATTACCCTGCGGTCTCTGCCACAGGGACCTATATTCTTAATTATTGATGAGCGACTGAATAGGAACTTCCAATTTTGCGAATGCTGAATTTTTGTGCACGTTGCCTTCTTCGTCTATCAGAAAGTAGGGAAGTCCGCTTCGCTCCAGACGCGCGGTGGCTTGTATTGGCCCGAGGAGTATCGCAAGCGATGCTTCTGTATCCGCGCGCTCGCATGTTTCCGCAATTACTGTCGCGCTTACCACTCCGTTTGCAGGACGCCTGTTTTTCATATTCACTAGGTGGTGCCACTTTTTGCCGTTCTGCTCGCCTTTTGTTTGGTAAACGCCAGAGGTCGCCATACCAGAGTTTGCAAGCCCCACAGCGCACACGATTGCGTCTGGATTGCTCGGAGCCTGCACTGCGATGTTCCATACCGAATCCCCTTCGTAATTTCCTTTTGTTAAAATATCTCCTCCGACGTTTATCATAAATCCTGGCACTTTTTCTAGCGCCTTTCCAGTAGCGTCTATCGCCATGCCTTTTACGATGCATGCAGGCTCCAAAATTTGCCCAGGCGCGAGGCGGATGAGAAGCTCGCGGTCATTGAAAGCAAGATCGCGATATGTGGGAGGATTTGATTGTAAAATAAAGTTTTCAGGCAAACCATAACCGTATGAGGCGAGGATACCCCCGACAGACGGATCAAAAGCGCCGTCTGTTTCCGCAGAGAGAGCAACGCATTTTTTAATAACCTGAAAAAGCTCCACTCCGACTTTATGCCACGAGCCATTGCTCATATTTAGCGCCATGAGCTCGCTTTCTGGTTTGAAACGGCTAAAACGAAAATCGTATTCATTGAATACGATTTCAGCTTTTGCAACTGCTTCATCCGCTTCTATTTTTGGAAGTCCAACAATCGTAATATGAATTGGGATTCCCATTGAGTGAAAAACGTAGTGTTCGGTCATATGGTAATTTTAATCATCGTCATCATTGTCTTTTGAGCGACGAGTACGCGTTGTCGTGGTCGTTGTTTGCGCCGGTGCCGTGCTTATAGTCGTAGGAGCCGATGCGCTTATTGTACCTTGCGCGCTCGCTTTTGCAATAGCGCTTTCTAGAGAAAGTTTGAACGCGTCGCTTACCACTGTCGCTCCAGATACTCCCTGAATGTTTGCACTTCCAGCCGCAAGCGCTTGCTGTACGAGATACGGCTCAGCCTGAATTGAAGGAGGGGAGTTTGGAACTTGCGGCATTGCAACACCTGTGATAACGCCGTTTGTGAATGTTCCCGACGCGACAGTGTTACCCCACTTTGTTGGATACGCATTTCCTGTGAATGTGCCTGAAACGCTTGATGGCGCAACTGCTACCGCCGGAGTTGTTGGTTGCACTACTATAGGAGGAACAATGACTGGTGTTGGAACAGGCGCAGGTGGTGGCGGTGGAGGAGTCTGTAGAACTTGGTTGACAACAGGAGTCACAATTCCTTGCGCGTTTGCCTTGGCAATAGCGCTCTCCAAAGAAAGTTTGAATGCGTTGCTTACCACAGTGGCGCCAGAGACACCCTGAATGTTTGCAGAGCCTGCGGAGAGCGCCTGCTGTACGAGATATGGTTCCGCGTATACCGAGGGAGGAGAGTTGGGGATTGTCGGCATCGCAACATTTGTAATCCTGCCATTTGTGAGAGTGATAGATGCAACAGTGTTTCCCCATGGTGTAGAGTACGCATTGCCAGTGAATGTTCCAGACACGCCAGAGGATGCAACAACCGTAGTTGGTTGCGTAACGACCGGAGTTTCAGTAATAACAATTTGCGATGTCGTCGGCTCGTTTGTATTTGTTTCTGCTACAAATGCCTGCGACTTTGTGGTTGCAATGGCAACTTTTCCTTTACTATTCAAAACCGCGCGAGGATTTTTTGCTCTTGCGCGCGCGATAGCGCTTTCAAGAGAGGATCTGAAAGCGTTGCTTGTGATTGTTGCGCCAGAAACTGCCTGCACGTTTGCAGAGCCGACCTTTAGAGTCTCGTTAATTAAAATTGGTTTTGCGTAGATTGACTGTGGCGAGTTTGGAAGCGTTGGAATATCAACAGAAATAATTTTCCCGTCCCGTATCTTCACCCTCGTTGCAAGCTCTCCCCATGGAGTAATGAAGCTCTCTCCGACTGCGGAAGCAGACTCCGATGCTCCAAGAACTTTTGGTTTTGAGCCAGCCGTTGCCAAAACGTTTGCCTGTTGGCTATCAGAATCATTCCCAGATTTGTCTTCTGGAGAAGATGTGTTTGCAAACGCCTCATTTCCCTTTGCTCGGCTAACACCCAAAACAACAATAAAAATTGATACGCCTGTAAAAAAATACACAAAAAATGTCTCCAGCTTCCTCTTAAAAGTCGTCATTAAATACAAAGACGACAGTACTTTGAAAATCTTACAGAAAATTAATCATCCCATTCATCCTCGTCGTCATCCTCGTGTTCCTCGTCGTCCTGTTCTCGGTCCCTTTCACGATATTTTCGCGGAACCGATGGCTTTGCGGTGGTGATACTTCCAGCAGTTGGCGCATTTGCAACAATAGTTTGCCCCTGTGTTTCAGCCTTTGAAATCGCGCTCTCAAGAGATGTTTTGAATGCGATGCTTGTGTATGTTGCGCCAGAGACACCCTGAATGTTTGCAGAACCTGCCCTGACTGCTTGGTCAATTAGAATAGGGACCGCATAAACAGACGGAGGTGAGTCTGGGATAGAAGGCATTGTTGCCGCAATTATTTTTCCATTTTTGACTGTGATAGATGTAACAGCATCTCCCCATGGCGTTTGCACAGAGTCGCCTTTAATGGTTGTTGAACCGAGAGTGTTTAAAGCAAGTGGAGACCCAGGCGCTGGAGTAAATGCTTCAAGAAGAGTTTCAGATTTTTTAATGCGTGACACACCCATCACGACCAAAACAACAGACGTTGCCGTAAAAAAGAAAACAAAAAACTTCTGAAGATTTTTAGCAAATGATGGCATATTTATACTGCTTCAAATATTTCGCGAACTTTAGCTCTGATGAAAAACCACCAACCTAAAAGAATTACTAGCTCTCCGAGATAGAGCGCAATGAGGGCGAGAGCAAAGCTTTTAGTCTCACCCTGAATGTCCTCCATTGATTTCATTAGCAAAGAATGTTTTTCCTGATCCGCGTATGCCAAGTATTTTTCATTACCTATTGATGTCTCATAAAATCCTACGCGGGCATTAGACTCTGGACGGAAAAGCAATACATCCTCTGGGAGGTTCACTGTTTGATCCGCTTTTACTGCGTCAGGAGCTGGAAGCGACTCGCTGTATTTGAGGAGCTCACTGTGAAGGTCATTAACTTCAATCCAATTTAGCGACCAAAGCGTAACGCCATTTAGAATAAAAAGAGCGATAAGCACAGCAACGCCGTAATTACGCACCTCTCCAAGTCCCCTATAAACTGCAATTTCGTTTGATTCCATAATATTTATTTGATAATTTGTTTACGTTAAGTATACTCCCTAACCAAACTTTTGCACGAATATTTGCTTTTCTGGCACGTCAATCGCTTCAAGAGCAGAGAGTACGCCGAATGTCATTGGCGGAATCCCGCAAATATAAATATCACTCTTTTTTATTGAATCCGCGTTTTTTGGAATATAGTCAGTCACATATCCACGAGCTCCTCTCCATGATTCGTCGCTATTTGAAAGCACAGGGTTAAATGCGACAAGTGAAGGATGCTTTTTTTGCAATTCCTCAAATTCATTTCTTAACGCAATGTCCGGTTCTTTTGGTGAACCGAGATAGATAGTTGAATGCGCGCCTTCCTTGATGGCCTCATCTAGCATCATTCTAAAAGGCGCGATACCGGTGGATGTGGCAAAAAACACTTTTGCACGACCAGTGCCAGAGCGGTACGGAAAATCATCAAACGGTCCATAAAAAAGAACTTTGGTTCCAACCGGAGAATCGCGGAAAAATCGCGCTCCGCATCCCCCGCCAGAAAAACTTACCAATAGTGTGAATGAATGGTCGTCGCTCTTTGCGGTGGAGTAGCATCGTGGTACGCAGTCCCATGTGAGAGCAGTAACATACGACCCGAGAGGGAAAGGCGCCTTTACGGACTCTGGAAGGCCGATTCGCACTCTTTGAATGCGTGAGCCTATGCGCTCGCTTTCAATAATGGTGCCAGTAAAATGTGGCGCTTCTGTGAACAATCTGTTAACAACTTTTGAAATAATTGCCATATTTAGAAAAATACAAAGAATACCGAGCTAAAGAGCGCGAGCAGGAAGTGCACGAGGAGAATTCCAAAGCAGAGCCAGCCAAACCAGTGATGAAACGGCGTGAGCGGTATTTGAAACTTTGTAAAAATATTGTAGTTGTACTGTTTTGTGAGGGCGGTAATGATGAGCAATAAAAAAAAGAACCCGCCAACCATGCCAGTCCACCACACGAGTCCGTGCCCCATAAATATAGTCATTGGTGTCATATTCGTAATACAGACGGCGATAGTTAGCCATTCTTACCGATATTTTATCACTAATTTTGTCATATTGTAAACGGTGGTTGTCATTTGCGAGTGGTTGTGATACGTTGAAAATAGAAGTTCCGACAAATTATAGAAGGAGAACATTCAAATGCTGAAAAATATATTTTACGCAATTTATGAAGCAATCAAATGCTTGGACCCCACAAGGTTCAAGGAGTTCAGGAACGAGATGGATCGTGACCAAAAACACGCGAAGTAAAAATGCCCACATCGCAATTGCGATGTGGGCATTCATATTTGTTGCTAAAGATCATGAGCGGGGATTCCCGCTATGAGCGATACTTCATGCTTCGCAGCGTCGCTCATATGCTCCTCTCTGGTCATTTTTGAAAACAAATTCATTTGCTGACCAGAAACTTTTTCTTTCCTCTGGCGTTTTTTCCTTTTGCCAAGGATGCTCCCGACTTCGCGACGTGCTGTCGTCCAGTCATGATTGAAATTTCGCATCACTTGCGCGAATGCAAAATCAAACCCTATCCTTTCGGACCTCATTATAAATGAAACCCGATTTGCGACATCAACATAAATGTTGCTCACAGCACACCTCCTTTTCAAATTTATCTTGTTTTATTATACCATATCCATAGAAAAAAGCAAGTAAAAATGCTACATACAAAATATCCACAGAATTAAGGGTCTAGCTCCAATCTCGCATCCGAACAGAATGGCAGAATTTCCTGGCAAAAAGCAAGCTGGATCCCGAATCATATCGAGATATGATGAGGGCGAAGCGAAGATTTTTTGACAGAAATTCTGACGTTTTGACGGATGAGCAAGAATTTTTAAATGTATATATTGCGTCGAGATTGGAGGTAGACCCCATGCACTTTTTGGGGATTTTATAACTTGCGAAGGCGAGGCGATATGTTAAGATTAGTGAATACAAATTAATTTTTTACTCTTATGCCCATCGGAATGCCAAATCAAATGTATCAAAACTCAATCTTCTGGATTGAAATTGAAAAAATAAAACCAAATCCTTTTCAACCGCGAAAAGAATTTGATGAGTTTAAACTTCGCGACCTTGCCGACTCCATAAAACAGTACGGTATCTTGCAACCGCTCGTTGTTACACGCAGAGAAATTGAAAAACCCGAGGGCGGACTTGTGGTAGAATATGAGCTCATCGCTGGAGAGCGACGCTTGCGTGCTTCAAAAATAGCTGGTCTTCAGCAAGTCCCTGTACTCATTCGCATCGGTGAAGAAGGTAAAGAGGAGGAAGACCGAGTGAAGCTTGAGCTAGCTATCATTGAAAACCTTCAGCGGGAAGACCTAAACCCAGTAGATCGCGCAAAAGCATTTCAGCGTCTTGCCGATGACTTCGGTTTCAAGCATGTGCAGATTGCGGTGAAGGTTGGTAAAAGTCGCGAGTATGTTTCAAACACCATCCGACTACTTGCACTTCCAGAGGAGATGCTTACCGCGCTAGCAGAAAGAAAAATTACAGAGGGGCACACACGTCCGCTACTTATGCTTTGTGATCGCAAAGAGGAGCAACTTACTCTTTATAAAGAAATTATTTTCAAAAAACTTAATGTTCGCGAGTCGGAAAGAATTGCACGTCGCATTGCAGTGGAAAAAGTTCGTAAAATTAGCCTCATAGATCCAGAAGTTGCAGAATTTGAAGCAGAACTAACGGAGGTGCTTGGAACCCGTGTGCAGATTGAAAAGAAGGACGTTGGTGGAAAGATTGTTATTGATTTTTTCTCAAACGACGATGTCCGAGCTTTTATGAAGCGCTTGCACAATGAAATGAAAGGCGAATCAGTATCGGAGACCCCTTTGGGTGAAACTAAATCAGAAGCTGATATTCCTGCTGAAGGAGACGATTTGGCAGAAGGAGGGGAGGATGTGATGGAAAAAGATCCAGACGAGGACATCTATAACGTAAAAAATTTCTCATTATAATTGAGTGTGCACACAACCTCTATAGTGAGGGATGTATCCTGCGTGTTGCCTTGCTCAGCGCGCTGGCGCGAGAAGAGCAAATTTTACAAGAAAATATGCGTGCAACACATATGACGTCTCCCGAGCATCACTTTTTTCCAAAAAGTTTCTGAGCTATTGCTCCTATTGCGCTGTTTTTGTCTAAGTAGTTTCGAATATGGCGTTTTGCCATCGTAGTTTTTGCGTATCCCAACCATTTTCTTTTTGGACCCGCGTTTTCTTTTGTTTCTATTTCAACAATGTCTCCGTTTTTAAGTTTTGTATCTATTGAGACAAGTTTTCCGTTTACTTTCGCGCTTGAAACATGGTCGCCGATATTTGAGTGGATAGTGTACGCTAGGTCAATCGGGCAGGAATCCTCAGGAAGGTCAATGACGTCGCCTTTTGGGGTATACACAAAAACTCTGTCTTTAAAAAAATCCATATTAAGGTGCTCCAAAAATTCATCAGAAGTGGCGACTGTTTTTTGCCATTTTGCGAGTTCCTTTACCCACGCCATGTTCTTGTCTAGGTCGACATTTGAACCACCTTTTTCCTTGTAGGACAGGTGTGAAGCGATACCATACTGCGCCTCCTCGTGCATTTCCTCCGTGCGAATCTGTATTTCAATAATGCCTCCATCACCACGAAAAATGGTGGTGTGAAGCGAGCGATACCCATTTGCTTTTTCACTTGCAATATAGTCCTTGATTCGTCCTGGAACAGGGGTCCAGTGTTTGTGAATAATTCCGAGTGTCCTGTAGCAGTCTTCCACAGTTTTCACAATAACACGCACAGCAAGGATGTCGTACACCTTGTCCGGATCCATGTCTTTTCTTTTTAGTTTTTTCCATAGACTAAAAAGATTTTTCACGCGGTAGTCCACCCGCGCGTTTTTGATGCCGTTTGCAACAAGCTCCTTCTGAATAGAATGATGCATCTTCTCCGCGTATTTCTCATCGGCAATTCTTTTTGTTTTTATGACTGCAACAACCTTTTCGTAATCTTCAGGAAAAGCATACGGAAAAGCCGAGTCTTCAAAAATTGCTTTCCATTTTCCCATACCAAATCTATCAGCTAGGCGCGCATGTATTTCCAGCGTCTCTAAGGCGATTCGTTTTCTTTTTTCCTCTGGCACATGCTCTAGTGTTTGAATATTGTGGAGGCGGTCGGCGAGCTTGATAAGTAGGACACGAATGTCATGAGACATCGCAATGAAGAATTTTCTTAGACTTTCCACGTGTCGTTCAACCCCATGATAACGAAGCTTCCCAAGCTTTGTTGCCCCTTCTACGAGAGTCAATACATCATTTCCAAATTCTTCCTCAATATTTCTCGGTGTTATTGATGCGTCTTCAAGCGCATCATGTAGGAGGCCTGCGACGATTGTTTCAGAGTCCACATTGATAGCGGCGAGATAGCTTCCCACATTAGCAAGGTGACAAAAATACGGTTCTCCAGAATAACGTTTTTGACCTTCGTGAGCTTTTTTGGAAAACTCGTATGCCTTTTTTATTAGTACCGCGTCTTCCTTTGTGTGTTTTTTTAGAAGCGCGATAATCTCCTCGGCTGTTGGGCAGTTTTTACAGTTTCTAGGGGTGAACATATTTTTTATTATGCCACAAAAAATGGATAATTCAAAAATAATGTGTATTAAACAAAAGCTCCATTTGCGCGTAGCGCAAATGGAGCGAGATTTTTGGGTAGTATAAAAAATTAAAGCACTTTATATGATACAGAATAGTGGGTTTTCATGTTTACTTTGTTTTCACAATGAACCACTCTTTTGTTTACATAACAACTGTTGTCACATTTTCGTTGAGCAGACTTGTCTCCGTTGTTCGCGCGTTTTACCAAATCCCTCATTTTTTTTCTTAACCTGTAGTTTGCTTTAAATGTTTTTCCGAATTCAAGGTACCATATAAACCAAGCCAATAAAATGGTGATAAGAGCTACTCCCAGTTCTTCAAACATAATAACCTCCGTAGGTAACATCTACCGAAATACTATACTTATTCCTCATTGTCGTCAACCTTCGCATTTTCCAGCTTATGTGAGTTATGATTTGGGCTCAATTTATTTGAGCAGCGTTCTGGAATTTTATTTGGTCACAGATAATTTTTTGCCGGCACTCGAAAATTTCCGCGACCCCGGCTTGCGGTTTTGCGTGTTCGCAAAACATCGCTGCGCCCTACAAAAACTATTTGTGTCTCTATCGCAGGTTAAATACCCCCATTTTTACTTCATGAGCTTGTGTGGATTATGGTTGGGGCAAAGCTTATTGCTACATCTTTCAGGTATCGTTTTTGTACCATCCATCATGAGCGAGCCACATGGTGTGCCGTCTACTTTTGGGTAATGGCAAATTTTTCCGGTTGGCTTTGCCTTTATGGCGTACTTGCAGTCTGGGTAGCCGGTGCAACTATAAAAAATTCCAAAACGCCCTTTCCGCTCAGTCATAAAATCTTTTTTGCAAACAGGACATCCAACACCTGTGTGGTTTAGGAGCGCTGCAGTCTCGTCCTTTTTAATAAATTTACATTTGGGGTAGCTTCCGCAGGCGATGAATCTTCCAAAACGCCCGTCACGTTCTACAAGATTTGCTTTTTCGCACTTTGGACAAAGCTCGCCAGTGTCGCGCGGCCCCTCTAGCTCCTTGCCGTCTATTGTGCGAGCACCATCGCATTCCGGATATTTTTTACACGAGAGGAATTTTCCATTGCGAGCTAGTTTTATAATCATCGGGCCATTGCACTTTGGACATTTGTGCTTTGGGTCTGCGTCACCCATATTTGTCTGCTTCTCTATTTTGTCCTTTGCTTTTAGGTCCTTCGTAAATGGACGATAAAAATCTTTGAGAGTTTTTACATACTCACGTTCACCGTTTGCTATATCGTCAAGTTTGTTTTCCATCTCTGCTGTAAATGTATCAGAAATATAATTTGCAAAATGCTCCTCAAGGAAAGAGCTCACTACGTCACCAGTGTCTGTGGGCTTCAATGTTTTTCCGTCTTTAATAACATACCCGCGGTCGCAAATGGTTTTTATAATAGACGCGTATGTAGAAGGACGACCAATGTCGCGCTTCTCAAGCTCCTTTACAAGGCCTGCTTCAGAGTAGCGGGAGGGCGGTTCTGTAAACTTTGCTTCATCATCTAATGAAAGTAAAATCAGCGATTCTCCCTTGGCAACTTTTGGAAGTTCCACATCTTCGCCACGTGAATCGGTATCTGCCGAAAGCCATCCTGGCATGATGACACGCGAGCCGGTCACAGAAAAGTTTGGTATGGAAAAATCACGCACATTTGCGAGGATGGTCGTACGTGCGAGCATTGCGTCTACCATTTGCGATGCAATAGTGCGCGCCCAGATGAGCTTGTAAAGTTTTTTCTCCTCGGGGTTTATGCCTAGGTTGTCCTTGCTTATATCGGTAGGGCGAATAGCCTCGTGAGCTTCCTGTGCGTTCTTTGATTTTGTTTTATACACACGCGCTTCTGCGGATTCTGCGCCATAGCGTTTGGTAATCTCAGACATGATTGCGCTCGTTGAATCCTTAGAAAGTGTCGTGCTATCTGTACGCATATAGGTGATGAATCCCTTTTCGTAGAGTTTTTGCGCGATACCCATCGTGCGTGACGGAGCAAAGCCAAAACGCGACGAGCCCGCTTGTTGGAGCGTGGAGGTAATGAAAGGCGCTTTTGGCGCGCGCCTAACTTCGCTTTCTTTTACTTCATGCACAATCCATTGATTTGAGCAACCAATTTTTAAAATATCTTTGACGATTTTTTCATCGCGAGGTTCCTCGGTGCATGAAAGTTCTAACTCAATGCCTTTCTCAGTTTTTACTTTTGCTGTGAGTGTCCAATATGCTTCGGGAACAAACGCGCGGATTTCACGTTCACGCTCCATTATGATGCGGAGAGCGGGGGACTGTACGCGACCTGCGGAAAGCCCGTATCGTACTTTTTTCCAAATGAGCCCCGAGAGATCGTAACCTACAAGTCTGTCCAAAACACGACGCGCCTCTTGTGCCTTGCGAAGGTCCTGATCAATCTTCCTTGGGTGCGCGATAGCTTCCTCAATAGCAGTCCTTGTGATCTCGTGATATGTAACACGCTTTGGGTTTTTTAGTTTACACGCTTCTGCAATGTGCCAAGCAATAGCTTCGCCTTCACGGTCGGGGTCGGTTGCTAGTAGCACGTCGCTTGCTTTCTTTGCGAGAGCATCAATTTCACTCAATACCTCTGCTTTTCCTTTTGAGATTTCGTAATGCGGAATAAAGCCACCGGGAATATCGATAGCTTGCTTGTTTGATTTTGGAAGGTCGCGTACGTGTCCGACGCTCGCCTTTACGATGTAATCAGCACCGAGATATTTCCCAATCGTCTTCGCCTTTGACGGCGACTCGACAATGAGAAGTTTGTATTGTTTAACAGCCATTAAAGTACATTAGTACTATGAAGTGATTTATTTTGCAAATGTGGAAATGAAAAATCAGCGACCTTTTGCGCTCGCTGATTGAATGTGATATGTAACCCAGCTCAAAAATATGAGGTGGCGAGATGTGCGATGATTGTGAAAAGCCCAAAGATGATAGTTAAAAAACCATCAATAATCATTACCCTTATTTTCATGGTGGGGTCCCCCTCAGCTTGCTTCATGCTAGCTGACTTCCAAAAACATGTTGTACCATAAATTGTTAAGCTAAGAAGTATGACCTGCAATACCAGCATGGCAATTTTCATGATATCCTCTCGGAAAGAATTAAATGACATCCACCGATGGTGGTTCATTAGTGTTACACTAACTTTGTTTTATTCCTTTGTCAAGCGCTCAATTTTGCCCATACGCTCCTGAATCACTCCTTTGATTTCTAAAACAGTAAGTACTGAAAGTGTTTGTGATGGCGGTGTATCAAGCGATGCGATAATTTCATCACGCTCGCGTGGTTCGTCTAATAGTATGAGTACCGCTTGTTCCTCGGGTGTGTAGAGTGTTAGATCCAGTGTTCCGAAGGTTTGCTCCACAAGACCGATTTCTTCAAGCAAGTCTTTTGCAGAGGTAATCGGTGTCGCGCCCTGGCGAAGAAGATTGTTCGTACCTTTTGATGTTGCAGAGAAAATTGGGCCGGGGACCACGAAGACATTTCTATTGTAGTCTAATGCCATACGCGCGGTAATGAGTGTTCCCGACTTTTCCTCAGCTTCTATAATTAGCACACCTTGTGAGAGTCCTGCCATTATTCTGTTGCGCTGAGGGAAGCTCCACGGAGTCGCGCGGAAGTCCGGCTCGTATTCGGAAAGAAGCGCGCCGTCATTTTCTATAATTTCTTTTGCGAGGGTTAAATGCGCGCGTGGATAAATAACAGACTGGTCAAGCCCAGAACCCGGTACAGCGACAGTACGGAGCCCTGCGTCAAGCGCCTCTTGATGCGCAATGCTATCAATACCTATAGCGAGTCCAGAAACGATGCAAATAGGATACCCAGCGAGCCCTTTTATTATTCGCTCGCACGCTTCCTTGCCGTAGCTTGTGTACTTGCGTGAACCAACGACAGACAAATAGTAGTAGTCTTTTGGGTCAGGGAGCTCCCCCGCTATAAATAGTTTTTCTGGAACTTGCGGAATCTCTAGTAGAGCAGGAGGGAAGTCTTTTTGTGAGAGCGTCTTAATTTCAAAATGTTTCAACATACCAACAATAATAGCATACGAATCTAAGAGCCACCTATGTGCGTATCCTATACTATAGTATAGGATACGCACATAGGTGATTTTTGGTTTGCAGTGAGCGCAGGACTGCGATATACTCTCTACTATATGTTAGACATCAAATTCATTCGCGAGAATGCAGAACTTGTAAAAGAGGCGGCGCAGAAAAAGAACATTGCTTTTGACGTGCATGAGCTTTTGAGCGCCGACGACAACCGCAAGGCAATTTTAGCCGAAGTGGAAGCAATGCGTGGCAAGCAAAATGAGATTGCCGACGCTGTGCCACGCGCTGAAAACGCAGATGCGCGTGAGAAGCTTATCGCAGAGTCTAAATCACTGAAGGAGATTTTACAGGCTAAGGAGCTTGAGCTTATTACAGCAATGCACACATGGCAGGCTCTTATGGTGCAGGTGCCAAACATTCCAGATATGTCTGTGCCTGAAGGAAAGGATGACGCGGATAATGTGGAGGTGAGGACATGGGGCGCGATTCCAAAATTTGATTTTACACCCAAGGACCACATTGAGCTCATGGAAAAATTGGACCTTGTGGATTTTGAAAGAGGAACAAAAATGGCTGGGTTCCGTGGGTATGTTCTAAAAAATGATGGGATGTTACTGAACTTTGCACTCTGGCAATTTGTTCTAGCAAAATTTGTAGCAAAGGGGTTCACGCCAATTCTTGTGCCGTCTCTTGTGAAAAGAGAAACGATGGTAGGAACTGGATACTTGCCACAAGGAGAAGAGGATTTATATAAAACACAAGATGGTGATTTTCTAGCAGGAACTGGAGAAGTGGGTACTATGGCATACTATATGGATGAAGTATTACGCAAGGAGGATTTTCCTAAAAAATTTATTGCCTTTTCCCCATGTTTTCGTCGAGAAGCAGGAAGCCACAGCAAAGACACCAAGGGTCTTATGCGAGTTCATGAGTTTTTCAAAATGGAGCAGGTTGTTCTTTGTGAAGCTGTTCATGAAGAGAGCGTAAAGTATCATGAGGAATTAGCTACTCTTGCTGAGGAGGTCATGCAGGATTTAAAGATCCCTTATCATGTTGTTGCTAACTGCGGTGGTGATCTCGGTCTTGGTCAGGTAAAAAAGTACGACATAGAAGCATGGATTCCTTCACAAAACACATACCGAGAAACACACTCCATTTCGTATTTTCATGATTTTCAGACACGTCGTTTGAATATTAGATACAAGGACTCTGATGGTAAATTGCGTTTCGCGCACTCTCTTAACGGTACTGCATTTCCAACACCACGCCCGATTATTGCGCTCGTGGAAAATTACCAAAACGCTGACGGTTCTATCACAATCCCTGAAGTCCTTCGTCCATATATGGGAGGCAAGGAAAAGATTGGATAAATAATTTATATGACACGTTTGACGAATATTTTTCTCCGTCTCCGTGAACAATCTCAAGTCTGGTTTAGCAGGTTTATTATCCTTGTTCTTCTCGGACTTATTTTTTTTGTCGCAGGTGGGGGAGTATCGCATAATAAAAAATGGCAGATTATTCAGATAAATGTGGAAGGCGCGAACGCGGTTTCTTCGGACGAGGTTCGCGCGATTGCGCTTGAAAGAATACTTGGAAATTATTTTCTAATATACTCAAGAAACAATAGTTATTTGTTCCCAGAGAGTGAAATTGCTCAAACGCTTCTACACACTTTTCCTCGTATTTCTAGTGTTTCAGCATTTCGCGACGATGAGCACACAATCACTATAAATATTTCCGAGCGCAAACCATACGCGCTATGGTGCGAAATGCAAATTTCAAAAGATTGCTGGTTTATAGATGAGGGCGGATTTGTCTTTGATAAAGCGCCGGATTTTTCAAAAGGCGCGTATATAGAAGTATACGGAAAGCTTGTAGAAAAAAACGCTGGGGAGCCACTTCGAGCGTCGCTTCCGTACGACAGATTTATAATAGCGAACAGTTTTACGAACCTTCTTCGCGATAACATAGGTAAACCATTTCGAATTGCATTAAAATCAGAAGATGAATTTGAAGTCACTATGTACACGAGCGCCAGGCATCAGTTTCTCGCGGATGTTACAATACGATTTAATGATGCTTCAGATCCCGCGGTTTTAATAAGCAATTTAGAAAAGGCGATATTAACTCAGTTTCCAAATAACACTTCACCTAAAAAGAGACTTCAATATATAGATATGCGTTTCGGCAATAAGGTTATTTTCGGGTTTGAACAATAGAAATAAATGCACAAATTGTGATAGAGTGCGTGTAATGAAGAAAGACGAATCGCAAAAACCAATAATGGGATTTTGGGCAACCTTGCCGAAGCCTTTTTTTGTGTCTGCGCCGATGGCGGATGTGACAGATGTGGCGTTTCGTCAGATGATTGCGAAATATAGTAGGCACGGTGAGAAAGGCGGCCTGCCTGCGCCAAGCGAAGCGCGGCAGGCAGGTGGCCCGGATGTTTTTTGGACGGAGTTTGTTTCTGCGGACGGACTTTGTAGCGCGGGGCGTGAGGTTTTGAAGCGCGACCTCGCTTTTGGTAAAAACGAGCATCCAATAGTTGCGCAAATCTTTGGCTCAAACCCAGAGCATATGAAAAAAGCTGCCGTGATTATCAAAGAGCTTGGTTTTGACGGCATTGATATCAATATGGGTTGCCCTGACAGAAGTATTGAAAAGCAGGGAGCAGGTTCAGCGCATATAAAAAATCCAAAACTCGCGCAGGAAATTATTCGCGCGGTGATGGATGGAGCTGGCAATATGCCAGTGTCAGTGAAAACGCGCATTGGATACAACAAGGAAAATCTTGAAGAATGGATTGGCGCGATTTTAGAAACAAAACCTGCTGTGATTACAGTGCACGCGCGCACGAGAAAAGAGCTCTCGCTCGTTCCTGCGCGCTGGGACTACGTGGCACGCGCAAAAAAACTCGCAGAGGGGACTGGCACTCTTATCATTGGCAATGGTGATGTGAAAGACCTTGCCGACGCAAGTAGAAAAGCCAAAGCTACTGGCGCCGATGGCATAATGCTCGGGCGCGCGATGTTTGGCACGCCTTGGCTCTTTGATCGCGAGCGTACTGCGCCACCGACACTCGCGGAGAAATTTGAAATACTTATAGAGCACACGCATCTCTTTGAAGAACTCCTAGGCGATACTAAAAATTTTGCCATTATGAAAAAACACTACAAAGCGTATGTACACGGTTTTGATGGAGCAAAGGAGCTTCGCGTGCATCTCATGGATGCCAAAAATGCGGATGAAGTGGAGCGTATTGAAAGGGAGTTTTTGAAGACTATTTAGCTATAAATTTGAGCTGTTTCGTGCTAGTCTTTTTATAGAAAAAACAACACAAGGACAATATAATTGAAAAAAGAAACGGTTTACCTACAACCGAAATGCTGGACGACATGCCTCGCTATGAGGGCACTCTCGTAGAGGAGATTGCTCCAAATAGCCTCACAGATGCAAGGATTTCAGAGATGGCATTTGAATCTGTTTTTCAGTATCAACCTGACCAGCTTGCTATTTATCCCCTCAATATTAGAACACCGTAATTTCGCGGGGGTTTTTTGTGATACAATAGGGTTTAATGAATTTTGATTCAACATTCTAGATTCTATATTCTGCCAACATGTCCTCCAATCTAGCCCTCTATACCAAATATCGCCCAAAATCCTTTGAGGAGGTAATAGGGCAGGAGCAGGTCATTAAAACGCTTTTGGGGGCTATCAAGACGGGGAATATTGGTCACGCATATCTTTTTTCAGGCACACGCGGTACTGGCAAGACTTCTATTGCGCGTATTTTTGCGCGAGCTATCGGCGCGCATGATAATGACATTTATGAAATAGATGCAGCATCCAATCGCGGGATTGATGATATTCGAGCTCTTCGTGATGCGGTACACACCGTTCCGATGCACTCTAAATACAAGGTTTACATAATAGATGAGGCGCATATGCTGTCGCGAGAGGCGTTTCCTGCGCTCCTGAAAACGCTAGAGGAGCCTCCAAAGCATGTCGTGTTTATTCTCGCCACTACAGATGAAGGAAAGATTCCTGAAACTATAGTTTCTCGTTGTCAGAGTTTCCGTTTTGAAAAACCATCACAAGCAACACTAAAAACACTCGTTGGAACTGTTTCAAAAAAAGAAGGATATACTCTGGAGCCTGCGTCAGCAGACTTGATCGCACTTCTTGGCGATGGGTCATTTCGCGACACACTTGGAATTTTACAAAAAGTAATCGCATCGTCTTCTGATAAAAAGATTTCCCAACAAGAAGTGGAGGCGGTTACTGGCGCGCCGGATAGCCGTTTAGTGAATTCATTTCTCCGCGCAATTGTTGCGAGGGATGTGGAAGCAGGACTCACCGCTCTTCGAAGTGCTGTAGAGCGTGGAGTAGAAGAAAAAGTTTTCCTAGACTTGCTACTTCGCAAAATGCGCGCAGTGATGATGTTCCGTTTTGTTGCTAATTCGCGAAAGGAAATGGCTAATGATTTTCCAGCCGAGGACATAGCACTTATTGAAGAGCTTTCTAAAAATGCTATACAGACACTTACATCAAGAGAGCTTGCCGAAGTGCTAAAGGCTTATGAAAGTGTACGTGTCGCTGTTGTTCCTGGGCTTGCATTGGAACTTGCAATACTCCGCATATCAGGCAAGTAGATGCAACTGCTTACGCATCCCCATCTACTTTGTTGCGAGCACTTAATTTTCTGTCGCCATAGCCAATGTATGTTTCCAGAAAATTAAGTGTTCGCGCCTCGTATCTGTGGCGCGTAAACAGTTGCATGAGTCGTTGCCGAATCACGTTTTTTGGTGTATTGTTCGTCAGTGAATGTGCGGGTATATGGAGATCGTCGTATGGTGGGCGAATTTGAGTTTTTTGCGAGCGAAGCGTTCTATACAAAAAAGCTCAAATTCGCGTCGCAGTGTCTCAAATAGAGACACAAGACGGAATCGCGGCCTCGGCCAAAATGTTGGGACAGTCAGGAAATTTGTGTAAAATTGAATAGAATATTGGGAGATCGTCTAATGGTAGGACAGCGGCCTTTGAAGCCGTCAATCTTGGTTCGATTCCAAGCCTCCCAGCCAAGGTTTGAAGTATCGAGGCGACCTAATCCCCTCGAAAAACCACCCCTCTATTCCGACACGGCATACCTGCTGAGAGCAGTATCCAGAACGAAAACCGCCCGTAATTGGGCGGTTTTCGTTTGGCCAATAAAGTTGTAAAATGAAGATAATGTTATTCATGCGCGATTCAAAATATAAAACACACTACATCATCGCCTTTGTGGGTATCTTGGTTTTAGGTGTTGGTGTCTTTCTTCTTAGTCAATCA
>PCUO01000032.1:201-1398 GCA_002771015.1 Candidatus Yonathbacteria bacterium CG17_big_fil_post_rev_8_21_14_2_50_43_9 | reverse complement strand
GAAGCTGACCTTTGGTCCACCTTCTATTGAAATGTCCTCAAAATAATACATCCCGCCATCTTTTAAGTCTTTTGTCCCGCAGCCGTTTAGGCGCACTCTATTGATTGCACAGTACTCAGTGTGAGGAATGTCATCATAGGATAATATTTTTGTATAAAACGCTTCACCAGGAAAGGGGTAAACTTCTCCTGTTGTTGTAATCAACTCATCCCCGTTAGGAAACCTGGTGACAGAGTATGATCCTTTGTCTGTAGTATCTGCCTGGGTTAGAAGGTCACCAGTAATCAATTTTGAGGTAGGTAGTCTATATTCAATACCTGTATTAGGAATTTTTACAATAGAAACCTTCTCCCCAACTATTTCAATTAGACTCTCAGAATTTGCAGTGAATTTATAGTTGTCAATGTCGACCGACGGTATCTTACTCTGGGACACTCCTTGAGAGGTAATCAGAGCGTAACCAAATACAAAACTAGTTGCAATAGAAAAAAGTACTGCAAAAACATAACTCAACCATACTGATTGAGGTTGTGGCTGTTTGGGATACTCTCTTGGAACCGTTTGCACGAGAATAATTTTCTTTTGAGAAAAAACATAAAGAATCACCCCAAAAAGTAATGTAAACAAGGAGAAGAATGATAGTCCTCCTGACAGAGGAAGAAGTAATGATGAGTTACCTAAAAAAATACCACCGATTGCTAGAAAAAATTGTGCAAGCATTATTACAGACATAAACACTTGCACCAGTAAAACAACTACGAGTGCATGACCAGTTTGTCTTAATAGAAAATTTGAAAAATCGACGAGATCTATTTCTCTTCCACAAATAATTCTGTTACGTCTAATTATTTCTTGTCTCACCAGGGTACAAAAAATAATCAACGAGGTGCTCGTTATTGTTGTTACCGAAATTGATATCGTTCTGAAAGAGACAATTATTGAAAGGACTGAGAGGATTACTAAAAAAACATAGAGAAATTTGTGTTTGGGCAAAATAGTATTTAGCTGTTCCATGATTTTAAATATATCATATCACTTTCTCAGAACCAACTCAGAATAGTTATACAGATTTTTCATATAAAAACGCCGGCAATTGCTTGCCGGCGTTGGTCTTTTTTGGTGGGCCTGAGTTAAGCAGACACTTTTTTTCCGTCATATATCGACGGTAGGTAGCGACAGCGTTTCGCCGAGGGCGAG
>PCUO01000032.1:0-147 GCA_002771015.1 Candidatus Yonathbacteria bacterium CG17_big_fil_post_rev_8_21_14_2_50_43_9 | reverse complement strand
GACGAAGTCAGTCGCCAGGTAAATGGGGATAAGTAAATGGGGATAAGTCCGTTATTTTTACAAAAACTGTGTCCTAATATATTCACTCCACGCCTGAAACGAGTCTGCATTCAAGCACCGTTTAGGCAAAGCAGATAGATTAAAAAA
>PCUO01000024.1 GCA_002771015.1 Candidatus Yonathbacteria bacterium CG17_big_fil_post_rev_8_21_14_2_50_43_9 | reverse complement strand
AAGATTCCTTTTATTACTTCCTACGCAATGTTTTCTCCTGGTAGAAACTGGGAACAAATACGAACGACTGTGTGTTATAACAATGTTCCAGTAAAAATAGCAGGTTCTCATGCCGGGGTATCTGTGGGTCCTGACGGAGGTACACACCAGGCTATTGAGGATATTGCGATTACGAGGGTTATTCCTAGGATGGTAGTACTCTCTCCTTGTGATGCAATAGAGGCAAAAAAGGCAACTCTCCTTTCTGCAGAGACACAAGATCCAACATACATTAGACTCGCACGAGAAAAGACTCCTCTTATTACTACAGAAAAATCTCCTTTCCAAATAGGTAAGGCAGAGGTATTTTGGGAGTCGGAAGGTACGCCGGAAGTCGGTATTGTCGCAACAGGGGCTCTCGTGCACAAAGCTCTTATGGTCGCAGAAGAGTTGAAGGATACAATAGCTATTACAGTTCTTAACCTTTCTACTATTAAGCCACTTGATGAAAAGGCGATTATAGACCTTGCGAAGAGTGCCGGAGCGCTAGTAACAGTAGAAGAACATCAGATTGCGGGCGGTATGGGTTCAGCAGTTGCAGAATGTCTCGCACGACACAACCCAGTGCCCATTGAATTTGTGGGGGTCGATGATTTCTTTGGACAATCAGGTACACCCGAAGAGCTCATTGAACACTATGGTATGGGGGAGGTTCATATAAAGGAGGCTATAGAAAAAGTGTCGAAAAGAAAATAATATGAAAATTGGATTATATAGACACTCTAAGTCAGGGAGGATGTATAAAGTGATAGGTGTTGCGAAGCACTCTGAGACCCTTGAAGATATGGTGATATATGAAGCACTTTATGATAATGAGGTGTCCAAGTTGTGGGCAAGACCTTTGGCGATGTTTGAGGAGATGGTGGAGATAGAGGGGTTACAAAAACCACGATTTGAATATGTCGGAGAATAGAACCCAAAAAAGTAATGACTATCGTACACCATTGAAGAATTATGGATTAACAGGCTCAAGGAGCGTGTTGATGCTTTAGAGCCTGAAAAAATAAAAGCACAAAAGAAAGTATTTCTCCAAGTAGCATCTTTTTTCTCTAGCTTTTTAGGGCTTGGTGTTGTGTTGTATTTGTATCTTTCTACCCGAAATATTTTTTTAGTAGCGATAGTATTTACTATAATTTTTATAGGTATATTAAAACTTTTTCGACTTTCTCGTAGGTATAAAAATGCATATAAAGAGAGATATAAAAAAGAAATTTTCGCTGCACTATTTCATGAAGTATCATTTGACTGGAGTTTTATAGAAGGAGACACTTCTTTTGTTGAATCACTATTCAAGTCCAGCGGTCTCTATCGTCGGTATGAGACTTTAAAGGCGGACGATGTGATAATGGCAAAAAAAGATACTACAAAAGTATGTATGTCAGAGATTTCGGCAACATACACAGTGAAGACAAAAGATTCTTCCTATACA
>PCUO01000027.1 GCA_002771015.1 Candidatus Yonathbacteria bacterium CG17_big_fil_post_rev_8_21_14_2_50_43_9 | reverse complement strand
TAGCGTGGGAAAGGGGAGTCTGATCGTGATATTTGCTCCGTGTCATGAATATCCTATGGAGTTTTATGAAAAAGGGGTGAAAGTAGCCACGTTCAAAGTGGAACGCCAGATCCCAAACGCCAAGTCCCTAAACTATATGGCAGGAGTAGGTGCATTGGCAAAAGCAAGGAAAGATAATGCCATTGAACTTATTCACATTGATCCACAAGGAAACTTATATGAGGGAATGACGAGTAACTTCTTTGCTGTTATGGATGGAAAGCTTATTACGGCAAATGAGGGAATTCTGGACGGGATAACAAGAAAAGTCATCCTTGATGAACTGGTTCCCGCGCTTAATATTGAATTAGAACAGCGTTTCCCAACTATGTCCCAAATATCAAACTTTACAGAATGCTTTGTTACGGCATCCAACAAAGAAATAATGCCAGTCCATCATATCGATGACCTACAAATCGGAGATGGGTCTGTGGGCCCTATGACCACAAAGCTTATAGCCGAATTTCGCAAAATAACTAGATAAGAGATGGGGACATTGTATATTGTTTCAACACCAATAGGGAATCTTAAAGATATCACACTTCGTGCTTTGGAAATTTTAAAGTTGGTAGATATTGTAGCGTGCGAAGATACTAGAACTTCCGGCGTACTACTAAAAGAACACAGTATCAAAGCAGAACAATTAATCTCACTTAACGATAATAATGAGCAAAGAAAGCTATTAAACCTCATCACAAAGCTTGAGCATGGGGCTAACATTGCCTTAATTTCAGACGCAGGAACTCCTTTAATCTCCGACCCAGGATATAAGCTTGTAAAGCGAGCTATAAAACAGGGGATTAAAGTTATTCCAATTCCTGGTCCTAGCGCCTTATTATCAGCTTTGACCGCAAGTGGTTTACCTCCTTACCCATTTATGTTTGTGGGATTTCTATCCAAGAAAAAAAATAAACTAAAAGACGAATTAACAAGATATTCAGAACCTAAAATTACTTATATTGCTTATGAAGCAAATAGTAGGATCGAAGAAACTTTAAAATTAATGACAGAAATTATGGGAGAGGATACCCAGGTTTGTATTGGCAGAGAACTAACTAAGCTGCATGAAGAGTTTATCAGAGGAGCAATTAAGGACATTAAACTAACTAGCCTCAAAGGAGAAATAACTCTCCTCTGGCACAGATAATTCCTTAGGTGTCAACCTAACCCACTCCAGGAGTGGGCGCGAAACAAGGCTTAGCCTTTAATACGAGCGGGAGCTTGCCAGAAAGATACAGATAGTATTACAATAAACATATGGAATTTATTGGGACAGGAGTAACGCCGCCCGCTTCTCCAATCTTACAGGGTGGGTTTGCAAATCTTGCCAGTTTTATTATCCGTTTAATAACAGTCATTGGGGGGCTATTTGCAACCTGGAATTTTGTTGTAGCAGGATATAAGTTTATGCAAGCTGGGGAAAACCCCGATGCTATATCTGAGGCGTGGGGGAGCATCTGGAAGTCGCTCAT
>PCUO01000037.1 GCA_002771015.1 Candidatus Yonathbacteria bacterium CG17_big_fil_post_rev_8_21_14_2_50_43_9 | reverse complement strand
GTGCCACACTCGGTTTAATTTTTGTTTATTTTTGGTATGAAAAAGTTACACACCAGCGCGCGGAGCGAACCCATTTTTTTGAGAAGCTCGGCCTTCGCCCGTCAAAGGTTTATTTTTGGACAGTGTCCTCTGTAGAGGGTATCGCTGGCTCGCTTCTGGTTGTCGGCCTATACACACAGGGTGCCGTATTAGCAACAGGCACTCTTATGCTTGTTGCGACATTAATAAAGTGGAGAAAACCTTCTGCTCTCCCACGAAACACTATTGAGTTTTACATTATTCTCGCTGTTGTATCTTTCTCGCTCGTCTTCCTTGGACCATGAGCGTTCGCGATAGACCTGCCACTTTAATTTGTGCGCCCAGTAGGAATCGAACCTACGACCGTCTCCTTAAAAGGGAGCTGCTCTACCGACTGAGCTATGGGCGCATAATAAACATTTGACTCAAAACATGTGACAATTGACCAACCAAAGAATCAAATTGCAATGGGGAAATACTACCACAAATAATGGTTTTTTCAAATTTTTCGAATAGGCGGTTTTTGTGCTAAAAAGTTATCCACAGGTACCCCTTGCGAGCGGAATATAGTAGGGGTATAATATATGCAGATGTAATTAGTTGGTTCGCAAATTTCAAACACTAGTCAGTTTATTGACCTAACAACAAGAAATTACCGCACATAACCATCATTTGCACATTGCGCAATAAACAGCGCCAAAGAAACTGTTCTTTCCGCCTCATACAGGCAAATTAAAAACAAAACCAGCTCACGCTGGTTTTTTTATTGTCCCACTATGTACGTATAATATACTATAGTATATTATACGTACATAGTGGATTTTAGATACTCAAAATTAATCTCTCCAGCGCAACATCCATCGGCTCTCCCCCGCGATGAGCCTCATGGTAAAGAGCCACGAGTGCGCGCGAGAGATTTTTAATTTCCTCTTGTGTGTAATTTTTTGCAAAGATTCGCGCTTTTGGCGCGACATAAGTACTAAGTCCGCAGTCGTCCCCCGCCTTTGCCTTTTTCATAAGCGCAAGATTTTTTACTGCCCAAAAAAGCGTGCCAGAAATTTCTTCAGATGACAGGCCTGCGCTAGTCGCCTTTTGGTACAAAACCCAAAGTTCTTTCTTGTTGCGTTTCCCAAGCGCGTCTCCTAAAGAGAAGATATTAAACTCTGGGCGGTTGTCTGCTTTTTTAGAAGCATATTCTTCCACCTCTGCTTTTGTCGCCTTTATCTCGTCTCCAATTTTTTTATCTAGCTCAGGTTCAAATACTAAAAATGAATTTGGCGACAAACGAAGTTCGTTTGAGTGCGCCAAGAGGACTTCCTGCTCCGCTTTTTTATCAAACAGGCAATCAAAAACAAAAAGTGACGTACCCCCAAACAAACCTTGCGATACTGCAAATGAATGAAGGAGTTCTTTTGAAAGTTCGCCCTCTAGAATAGAGCGTTCCTCTCCGCATTTTTTGCCGAGCTCCTCGCGTAAAGCGCGAAAACGCGTGCGTCCTTTCTCTCTGTCTTTTCCGTAAATAATGTATAGCATTGCCTTTTGTTTTAGTCACATGTCAAATGTTCATCTATTTAATATCCTCCATTGAACCAAAGCGTGGGCCTTTCATCACAGACACGGTGATAGGCACTGGGAAATCCACCGCGTGCTCCATCGCCTCCTCCACGACGCCGCGCACTTTGTCCACACTCCTCTCATCCACTTCATACAAAAGTTCATCATGGATTTGAAGTAACAAATGCGCGTGAGGCAAGAGCCCTGCCCTTCCCAAACCATCGTGAGCGCGCTTCATCGCGACCTTTATAATGTCCGCGGCCGTCCCTTGAAGCGGAGCATTCATTGCCATTCGTTCCGAGCTCGCTCGTATAAACTGAATCGGCGATTTGAGGCCGGAAAAAAATCTGCGTCGCCCAAAGTATGTGGTAGTGAAGCCGTCTTTTTTTGCGAGCGATTTCACTTCCTCAAAATATTTTGCAATCTTGGGGAATGTTAAAAAATAGTTGTCATAAAACTCTTGCGCTTCGGCGCGAGTGGAACCCAAATTGTCCTTGAGCGCGTTCACACCCATTCCATACACAATACCGAAGTTGATCACCTTTGCTCTGCGACGCATCTCTGGAGTTACGTCTATTTCTGGAACTTTAAACACGCGCGATGCGACAGACGTATGCACATCCGTACCAACGCGAAAAACTTCCATCAAATGTTCGTCTTTGGATAAGGACGCAAGCACCCGCATTTCAATCTGCGAGTAATCAAACGCAAGAAGTGTTGAGCCATTGGGCGCCACAAATGCGTTTCGTATTGCCTCGCCATACTCCCCGCGCACGGGAATATTTTGAAGGTTTGGGTTTGATGAAGACATCCTTCCTGTGGTTGTTCCGGCTTGGTTCAGCGTAGTGCGCAAACGCCCATCATCTCCTACTAGCTGTGGCAAATTATCTATGTACGTTGAAAGAAGCTTTTGAAGTTCTCTGTATAGCAGTATATCAGCAACAATGGGGTGCGCGTCCTTTAGCTTCACAAGCTCCGACTCGCGCGTGGAACGCGCTCCGCCTTCTGTTTTTTTGAGCCCTTTTGCATTGAGCACAAGTTTGTCAAAAAGTATTTCCCCAAGTTGTTTAGGCGAATTCATATTAAATTCTCCTCCCGCATGTTTGTAAATACGTGATGTGATTTTATCTAACTCAATGTGGTATTTTTTTGAAAGGTTTTCCAAATGCCCTTTGTCTATGAGAATTCCATATTTCTGCGCTGATTCAATAATAGGAATGATGGGAAGCTCAATATCGCGATACACCGCACCAAGCCCCTGCCTTCCTATTTCCGCCTCAAGCTCCTCAAACGCGTCCGCAAAATTCTTCTTTTTTGTGTGATGAAGAATATCCTCAAGAGATGGCGTGGTAAGCTCGGAGTTTAAAAGCCACAATGCGATTTGTGCCTGTTTAAATAGCGCTGAATCCACGACTTCTTCATTTTCTGTTTCTTCAGAAATCGGCGCGCGAATAATTCCTAGCAAATCATGCAAACGGTCACGAAGCCCGCGGAAATCTAGGTCAGCAAAAAGCGCCTCGGCTTTTTCGGGCTCAAAACTTTCTCGCCATACTTTTTTTGGCAAGGAAAATTCTATCGGGGCATTGCGTCGCACTGTTGCAAGTGTTTTAGAAAAGAACGCTTCTTCCTCTCCGTCTTCTAGGAGTTTAATAATACGCGGAGTTAAACCAGCTTTCTTAAACGCATCTTGTTCTTTTTTTAATTTTTTATAAATTTCCTCTATTGAACCAAATGTCGTAATGAGCGTGGTTGCGGTTTTTTCACCGATACCTTTAATGCCGATAATGTTGTCCGATGGGTCTCCACGAAGACCCTTGTAGTCTGGGAGGAGTGCAGGATTAAAACCAAAACGCTCTACGACTGCTTTCTCATTGTATAAAATAATGTCGTTGATTCCCTTTTTCAATGTGTACACAAGCACGCGATTATCATCCACAAGCTGAAGCGTATCCATATCTCCCGACGCAATGATAATTCGCAAATCTTTTTCCTTTTTCATTTTTTCCACAATAGTCGCAAGAAGGTCGTCCGCCTCAAAACCGGCAAGCTCGTATGCGGGGATACCGAGCGACGCAAAAATATCGCGTGAACGTTTTATTTGGTGTACCAAATCGTCCTCTGCTTTTGCGCGACCGAGCTTGTACGCTTCGTATGCTTCGTGTCTAAACGTAGGCTGAGGTAAATCAAAACACCCAACTATATAGTCTGGCTTTAGATCCTTGATAATCTTCATTATCATTGTGGAGAGCCCGTAGAGCGCGCCGGTCGGCTCGCCTTTGCTTGATGAAAATTCTGGCAACGCGTGATACGCGCGGTGCAGAATCGCATGCGCATCTAAAAGGATAAGTGTTCTCTCCCTATTTTTTTTTACTGTTTTTGCCATGATTAATTATTTGTCGCGTCCAGGACGTGAATTTGCTAATTCAGAAACGACTATTAAATTATCCCACGGTTAAATGGTTCCCAAATGGAACCCCTGTTTGCAGGATTTAAACGGGTCAATCGCTTAACCAATCCCCAGTTACCTGTCGCACACCTTCGCCCGCATATTCAAAGGAAAGATTTATGATGTCCTTTGGCATCGCTTCTTTAACCTGCTCTGGCCATTCAATAAAAATAAGATTGTGTTGGTAAAGCAAAAGCGCGTCCCAATCCAATGCGCGCATTTCTTTGCTATCCTCTAGTCGATACGCGTCAATATGAATAAGCTTTGTAAAACGCTCGCCCATAACAGACCCGCGCGGAATGATGTACACTTTTTCTAGAATGAATGTAGGGCTCGTGACAACCTCGGCAACGCCCAAAATGCTAGCAACGCACTTTACAAAAGCCGTCTTGCCTGCGCCAAGGTCACCAGAAAGCCCGACAACGGTCGCTGTTTCCTTTAAAGGATTTTTTGCGATGGCACTCAAAAACCCCTCCGCCACTGCGCGTAATTCTTCTAGACTTTTGACCTCTTTCTTCATTCTCCTATGTTACCATTGTTGGGGTAGAATGTAGAATATTGAATATAGAATTAGGATAGAGAAAACCCGCCAAAAGGCGGATTTTCTGCATCTATTCTAGATTAAACATTCTACTCCTAGTGTTTCTCATATGAGAATCTTCCGTACAAATGGTTACCCAAAAGCACAAGAATTAAGACAAGGATTAGCAACAGAATCCACTCAAAGATTGTTGAAGGCACGAATGATCCAGTGCCAAAAATATTCGCGCTAATAACATTTTGTGTTGTTTCCGCACGGTGCATCACATATGCAACCGCATCTCCTTGAGCGCCATTTGTTCCTGTATACACCATATTTGCTGTCACAACCAAAACCTCTCCGGACCTAAGTGAGCGCCCAGAAGTTGCAAAAATAAAGGCTTCTCCCCCTTCTTTTGATGCAAGCGTTTTCAAATCAACAACTACAGAATTGTCTGTGCTTGAGAATGCGCCCTTTGTCGAGCTATCAATATTAATTGACGCTGGGAATGTCACGCGAAGCACAACATCCTTGAGCGACTGCGTACTTTCGTTTTTCCACTTCACATAATATGTGCGCTTTTCTCCAGCACCAATCATCTCTGCTCCACCTTCAATTGAAAGAGAGACGAGTGACTGTTCTGAGCTTCCACTTGTGACCACTGTAGTTGTTGGTTTCAAAACAGCATGGGTTACAACAGTTACTACTGGTGTCACAGCGTATGTGCTCACCTGTGAAACAAACGAGTTCACAGCACCATATGATGTCCCATACAAATTTTGCGCAACTACACGATAGTAGTATGTATGACCAGACACAAGACCAGTAACATAGCCTGAATGCTTAACTACCGAAAGATTGCCGACATTTGTCGTTGTTGTTTTATTCCCCAGACTTGCTGTTGGCCCCCACTCAAAGTAAGCGTTTGAAGATTGACTGTTTGACTCAAACACAAGCCCATTAAGTTTTGCTGTTGTTCCAGTTTTCTCTGTCACAAGGAGGGTGTTTACAGTTGGAGCTGAACCAACGTTGGTGTTGTAGTTGTAATTATAATTGTATGTCTGCCCTGTTGTTGTGAATGAAAGAGAGCTTCCATACACTGTGCCCTGCGAATTCTGCGCTACCGCGCGGTAATAGTATGTTGTGTTGACAGTAAGTCCAGTGATTGTATTGTTGTAACTTGTTGCGTTTGTGCCGTAGTTAATTGAAGTTGTGGTGTTGCCATAATATGCTGATGTCCCCCACTCAAACCACGCGTTTGTGTTTGCGCCATTTGGCGTCACGTAGCCATTCAAGGTTGCAGAGTTTTGAGAAACGGAACTTGCGGAGTTGGTAGTGACGGTTTGCTGCGTGTATGTTTGCACTGCGCACGGAGGAGTTGTGAATGACAATGCCCCCCCGTTTGAGGTTCCATATATATTTGAGAATACCGCGCGGTAGTAGTATGTGGTGCTTTGATTAAGACCAGAAACTACCTGACTGAAACTTTGAGGCGCATTGAAAACCTGAGTTGTGGTTCTAGAACCAGCACCCGAATCAACAACACTAAAACTTGTCCCATATTCAAACCATGCGCTTGTTTGCGCCCCTCCTGTGTCGCTTAATGTTGCGTTTAGTGTGGCGCTTGAGCAACTCGCAACTGTAGCTGTTTGCGCAGACACAAGACCTGCACCCGCAAAAAGCGCTGAAATCGTCATAGCGGTAACACCAAATAATTTAATTTTTGTATTCATGATTGTAAATAAAGTAAAGAATAATTTACTTTTTAAAACTATGAACTTGTTTGTTCATAACTTTAAAAAGTACAGAAGGAGAAAGAAATAATAATTTCTCCTTCTGCGTGACAACAACGTTGTCTTTTTTAAAGAGCATTACCTGTTGTACCAGAAGGGCTTCTCCCGCCAGTTGTTCCTTGCGGTACACCGCCAGCTGGAACAACAACTGAAGGTGGCGGTGTGACGACAGACGGCGCCCGCACAATCACTGGTGGGTTTGGAATAAACGTCGGTGTCCCACCGTATATTACTTGTGGAGGAGCATAATAACTATTGCTGTATCCATAACCATATCTGCCATAATATGGCATCGCAGGTTGCGGTCTTACAACAATAATTTTTCTGCCAACCCTTGGCGTTTCCACTTCCTTTTCAGGGAGTGGTGTAAACTCTACTTCTGTTTTGCCAAATGTTGGGTCAACAGTGCTGAGTA
>PCUO01000004.1 GCA_002771015.1 Candidatus Yonathbacteria bacterium CG17_big_fil_post_rev_8_21_14_2_50_43_9 | reverse complement strand
TAAATGATACCCAAATATTTCTGAATTTTTGGCGAATTTTGACTAAAATTCTGTGGTTCCGTATTTCTTTTGAGTATCATAGAGAATTTTCTTTAAGCGGTCAATTTCTTTCTTCATGATTTTCGGATTAAGCTTTTCGTGCTCTTGTTTGAGTTTTTCTTTCACTTCATTTGAGATATGCTCATTTTCTAGTACTCGTTGATATGGAGTCTTCGCGATCTTTTCGTACTTCTTTTTCCATTTCCCGTTCACTTCATATTTCTCTAGAAGTCTTTTGGAAGCTACAAAGTGATTGAGGTAAGGATTGAGTACTACATACACATCATTTAGTGCGTCTACAGCTTGCTTGCAGTCGAGTCGGATGTATCCAATATGTTTCCTGACAATATGTCCATTCCTCTCTTCCACGTGAGCATTGTCGTTCTTGTGATTGGGTCTGCTTCTAGTCATAGCAATATTATTCATATCACACCAACCCTTAAGGTGCCAATTGATGAATTCACTACCTGTATCTGGATGCACTTCCAACATCTTCCACATAAGCATCACTCGTATGTATGCCAAACTTTCTTGAGTGGCTACCTGTCCTTTGTTCCACTGAGCTCGGAGAATACACCAGAGGGTAGAAACATCCGTGTAATTAAGGGTAAAAACATAATCTCCCTTGAGAGTATCTCTGCAATGCACCACGGTATCAATCTGTCCCACACCTGGTAACTTCTCGCTCCAGTCTCCATGAAATATTGGGATGATGTTCTTGATCAAGGAAGGAGAGGTTGAGGACATACCTTTACCTTTTCTTCTGGCTTTCAAAAACTCACCTACTCTGTTTTTCATAGTGCCTTCACTCATGGCTAGGAGTTTACCTGTCGCTTCTTCACCATGGTTCCACATTTTGTCTCGTTTTAAGATGCTTACATATTCAGAAACCATTGGATGTAAAAGCTCCCCACAGACTTCATTACCAGCTTCCCAGATTTCTTTCAAAGCTACAGTTACATCGGCAGTGTAGTACAAGGGACGACCTCTAGTCTCAGGAATACTCGTATCCTTCATTTGTCGCTCTTTAAAAGCTCGAATGATTGATTTTCTTCCCATACCAGTGACATCTGCCACCGTATCAATGATACCTGTTAATATTTTCCTACCATTTTTCTTAACTCTCGCTGCCCAATATTCTTCTTGGTACCTTTCAAAAACTTCCTTTTTTGTTTCCATTTTCATATGGAAATACGGTACCTTAATTACTAGATATCCAGTAGAAGTTGGGTATCATTTATTATTAGCTGGAACGCATATTTGATTTTTCAGTTTCAGAAGTGGTATCATATAACCAAGTATGAGTAAAAAAGTCGTAAAAAAGAAAAAGGACCCCACCATAAAGGACATAGCTCG
>PCUO01000011.1:185-1349 GCA_002771015.1 Candidatus Yonathbacteria bacterium CG17_big_fil_post_rev_8_21_14_2_50_43_9 | reverse complement strand
CATTATTTGCCAGTGGAACCAGCTCTTTATATATGGTGTTTTCATTTATGGCATATAAGGTTGCCCCAGATAAGGGAGTAGTTGTTGTGTTGCTTACTTCTCAAGTTATACTATCTGTTATTTTTGGGATAATCTTTCTTAAAGAAAAGGATAATATTAGCAAGAAGGTATTAGCTGGTATTTTGGCTTTTATAGCTGGAATATTCATAAAGTCTTAATTTCCCCAAGTGGCTGAAAGTAACGCAGCTTTACAAGCCTATAGTAGTTCTACTATAATACATATCACATGAGTAAAAGTGAAGCTATCGGTCCAGGTGAATTAGTGTTTGTAGAGTACCCTCACGAGGCTGTTGTTGGTACTGTTTTAAGGCTAGAATCCACCCTAGCTGATTGTTACCTAGATCTTGCAAAAAAAGTAGAGAGAATCTGGGGTTCAGGTGCTCCCAGTGGAGTTCTCATTCCTGAGCATCCACTTCTAACTTGGGATGAACAAGTTATGCTTGCGCAGGCAAGAGATACAGCACCTCAAGGTGCAGATTCAAAAATTGTTGAGGAAAAGAGCTTGAGTTCGCGCGCTATAAATTTATTTGTCGAATATAATCAAAAACTCTGTCTACATATTGCAATGGAGTATACGAATACTAATTACGCAGAGCTAGCCGATAATCACGAAGAAGGAATTCTTGGATTATATGATGCAGCAAAAAAGTTTGAACCAAGACAAGGTGTTCCCTTTAGTCATTACTCTGCAATCTGGATACGTCGTGCAATTAGTAGGAGAAATGGGGTCAGCCACCATTTTTAGATAAAATATTCAGACAGTAAATCAAAGGGTAGGCCGTTAAGGTGCTCTTCGGACTGCTTGACAGTAACATAATAATCTACTACACTGCTTTAGCAGACACATGTCCAATACAAGCAGAAAATTCCCAATAAGCATCAGTAGCATCTCAGTTGTTCTCCTCATTGGAGCTACATTTGTGATAGGAATTCTGTGGCAGAAGGTTCAAAATCTCGAAAATACAACAACAACTGTTGCTGGCGCAGCGGAGAAAACAGCCCTAGCTCAACCACAAGCAGTGCCTCAAGCAGGTGAAGTGGACCCAATAACCCCAGAAGATCATATCAATGGAAACAGTGAGGCAAAAATTGCACTCATCGAGT
>PCUO01000011.1:0-147 GCA_002771015.1 Candidatus Yonathbacteria bacterium CG17_big_fil_post_rev_8_21_14_2_50_43_9 | reverse complement strand
AGCACAGCAAGTGGTTGATGAATATCCAGATGATGTAATGTGGGTATATCGTCACTTCCCATTAACACAGATCCATTCCAAAGCACCCAAAGAAGCAGAGGCTGTAGAGTGTGCAAATGAACTGGCCGGAAATGAAGGATTCTGGGC
>PCUO01000035.1:30321-47549 GCA_002771015.1 Candidatus Yonathbacteria bacterium CG17_big_fil_post_rev_8_21_14_2_50_43_9 | reverse complement strand
GACTTAGTTCAAATGATTTTATTGTCGGGCAAATTGAGTCACGAGGTACGGGCGTTAATTATGATAAAGGGCTTTTAAGATTGTTTGATACCGGAACCGCAAAAATTTATTTGGATACTGCTGGTGACAGTTATTTCAATGGTGGCAACGTCGGCATCGGGACGACGGCGCCGGTTCATAAATTAGATGTCGTTGGGAATTTACGTTTTGGTTTGGGTCAAGGTGGAGGTAACGCTAGAGGATATTTAGGAGGCACATGGACGAACACAGAGGGATATAATTTTGCAACATTAGGCTCCACATATTTCAATGGCACAAACTGGATTACCAATGAGAGCACTAGTTTTGGATCAAACTACGTTTCAGTCATGGCATCAGATACAACTGGAATTAAATTTTATACGCAAAACTCAACAGGAAACACTACAAGAACTGATACTACGACGACCTTTAATACCTATGAGAGAATGAGAATCGATATGGCCGGCAATGTCGGCATCGGGACGGCTGGACCTCTTCGTCGACTCTCAGTATTAGACACCTCTGCCAATCCACAATTCCGCGTTTCTTATGACGCTACCAATTATGCCGAGCTCACCATCAACGCCTTGGGAGACCTTGCGATTTCGACTACAGGTGGCGACATCGGTTACTACAACGAAAACCTGCGTGTTTGCGCGGGTGGCGCGTGCCCTGCCGATCCTCCAGGGCTTGCTGGTCAAGGCAATGTGCTCGCCGAGGGAGCTGTATTTGCGGATGCATTCAACCCCGCGACCTGTCCAGCGGGAATGATCTCTGTTCCCGCGTCTCCCGCGGACGGCAAACAGGGATTCTGTGTGGACAAGTACGAGGCAAAAAGCGTCGGTGGCGTCGCCACTTCGCAGGCTTCGGGTAGCCCTTGGGTGAGCATCGCTCAATATGACGCCCGCGCGGCGTGCATCGTGGCGGGCAAGCATCTTATCACCGAACCCGAATGGCTTGCCATAGCGCACAATATTGAAAATGTGGGTTGGAATTGGAACGGTGGCGTTGCAGGCACCAATCAAATGTCGGACGGACATTCGGATAATGTTCCCGCCAGCTCGCTTGCCGCGGATATTACCGGCAACGCGGACGACGACCCTTGCGTCGGCACTGGACAGACATGTTCGCTTACTACATGGGATTCACAGCGTCGCACATATAAGTTTTCAAACGGCGAATATATCTGGGACTTCGGTGGTAATATATGGGAATGGACAGACGAGGTGAACCGCGATGAGTATCCTGTTTTGAACTCGCTTACAGCTGGGTGGCAAGCATGCGCGACGACCGGCGATGGTATTTGTGGTAATATGAAGACCACGAATGATAATTGGTACAGGGGAGCTGTCACTACGGCTCGTGGCTTCGTCCGTGGTGGCGGTTGGGGCGGTGGCGCGCTTTCGGGCGCCTTTACGCTGGACCTCAGCGATGCGCCTGCGAACGTGAGCGCCATCGTCGGCTTCCGCTGTGCCCGGTAGTTTTTGTAGAACTTTGGTATTTGATAATTTGAAACTTTGGCTCGTGAAAAAATTTTTTTAACAACATCCTATTAAAACATTATGTTTGAACAACTGCCTATTACACTTGAACGTCTACACTTGGACGTCGGGTTTCCAAGCGAGTTTTTCCAAGAAAGCGTGCTAGGGGTTCCACTTTACCATACGACAACAATGTATTTGAGCTATTATTGTGTGCGGTGAGATAGTGGATAGGCTCTAGGCCCGACGCCAAGGTTTTGCGGGTGAACTAATACTTGCGGTTGTGTTAAATATCGCGTCTTGATACAATATTCGTAATGAAGAAAGAAGTTGAAACAAAAACAAAGACAACACTTGACGACTTGGCAGGAATGATGTCCAAAGGGTTTAGTGGTGTCAACAAGAAGTTTGGCGAGGTTAACAAGAAGTTTGATGAGGTTAACAAGAAGATTGATGAGGCTCGTGAAGAAACAAATGAATTAGCAAGAATGGTAGCAAAAGGTTTTAGCGCGGTTGACAATAGATTTGAACAAGTTGACAAACGATTTGAACAAGTTGACAATAGATTTGACAATATAGAGAATAAAATTTTTATGAACCACGAGAACCGCTTTGACCGCCTTGAAGACAAGATTCGTGTTTTAGAAACATCGCGCGCACGGTAAATAAAATTAAATATGTTCAACACTGTAATCCATTTTGTCAAATATAATAACGCTATGATTATTGTATTCTCCATCGTCTTTTTGGGAGGGGGGAGTGTTTTTGCGGCAAGTCCCGCGGTGCGTCAAGCGACGGATGATTTGTTGATTGGAAAAGAAACGCAAGTCGTCTCCGTGGACAACACCGCGTTTTTATCCGAAGACCTTGCCGTCTTTGCTCCTGCCCTTACCGTTAGTGGCATAGAAGAAGATAATGTTTATTTTTCGGTTGCATATCAATTCACAACGTTTGCTGTCGTTGATGGCGCGTGGAAGAAGGTGGAAAAAGTAGGTACGCTCCGTGTGTCAAAAGACGCGCTCGGTAGTGCCGACCTGATCGAGTATGTTAAAAAAGAGCTCGCGGAAGTTGCAGCGCGCGATATGGCTTATATCAAAGAGGTTCAGGAAAAAGAAAAAGCAAAAGGAGCGACGCAAAAAGTCACCCTCACGCGATACTCGGGACTTCTTGGTCTTGTTGTTGACCCAAAGGAAGAAAAGGAGAAGAAGGAGCTGGAAACCTTGAGAATCGGTGAAGCAACGCAACCCGCGCCAAGCATCGTTAATCCGACTCCCGCGCTGGTACTGACTCCAACACCAGCTCCAATCCAAGCAACAACCACAACTTCAACCACAGACACGCAGGAACCCACGACTACTGAGGCAACAGCGACAACTACTACTGAAACGGCGCCTGCTGATACCACCACCACAGCTCCTGTACAGGAACCCACGACAGCTGAGGCAACAGCGACAACGACTACTGAAACGGCGCCTGCTGATACCACCACCACAGCTCCTGTACAGGAACCCACGACTACTGAGTAAATATAAAAACCGCCGCCGTTTTCTATGTTCAAGCCACTGAACATAATTGACAGTTTATAAGAGAACCCTCTAGTTCTTTTTCCTTTTTCGTCCAACCTTTTTGGGTTGTCAGGAGCCCCTCACTTGGACGTCGGGTTTCCAAGTGAGGGGCTCCTGACTCTCCGAATAATTTTTTTCTATTGCGCAAACCGTGTGGTCTTGATATAATAGTTTAATAAGTCCCAAAGGGGAGGTTCATTTTTTAGAAAAATCACGAATTCGGTAAATAATAATAATATAAATTTCATATGGATATAAATACAAATAGAACATTTGAAAATGTTACACAGGGGGCAACGGCAAACACTCCAAAAAAGAAATTTGGGAAGTCCTCTGTTTTTTTGGTTGGTGGTATTTTTGGAGCTCTCCTTGTTGTGGGGATCTTGTATTTTAATGTTCCGCAGATGCTTAGATCAAAGTCGCCACTCTCGGATCAAACAGAGCAAATGGATAGTAAGGTGGTTGAGGCATTAGTGAAGGATCTCGGTAGAATAATGATTCTGCCCACAGATGAAACTCCTACAATTTTTGAAATCACGGATCCAAAGGCGATGATTGCAGAGCAACCGTTTTTTACAGGAGCTATAAAAGGAGACAAGCTTCTCATATACAGTAGCATCGCCCGCGCTATTATTTATAGCCCAAGTCGTAATCTTATAGTGAATGTCGGTCCAGTGACAAAAGAGCAATCCGCTACAAAGCAAGGTTCTGCAATAGAAGAGACGTCAGTTGATACTACTTCTGCTTCTGCAACCAAACATAGGTAATGGTATAGGCATGCTCAATGTCCTAGATTGTGGCTGGCGAATGTGTTACTCATTCTTTTGCGTAGAGCGTCTATAACCGGATACAGTCGCCCAATGGTCTATTCTCTGTTGAATGTAGAAGAATGGGTAGAATATTGAATATTGAATCAAAATACCAATGTGCCATCTACTTTCCACCTTCATTCTGTTTAGTGTATAATACTACTGATATGACAGATCAAAAGAAAATCATTCTTGTTGTGGAGGACGAGGAGCCGATGCAGTTGGTTCTTAGAGATGTTCTTAAAGTGGAAGGATATATAGTCCTTGAAGCAAAAAATGGGATTGAGGGACTGGAGCTCGCGTTAAAAGAGCACCCAGACTTGATTTTACTTGATATCCTTATGCCAAAAATGGACGGGCTTGAGATGCTAAAAAATCTCCGCGCGGACGAATGGGGGAGAAGTGTCCCAGTAATTGTGCTCACAAACCTGAGCGACAATGAAGATATCGCAAAAGCGGTTGAAGAAGACGTGTTTGAATACTTCGTAAAAACAGATATCAGAATTGATGAAGTGATCGCGCGAATTCGGGAAAAAATTGACTAAAACGATTTTGTGTAACACACAAAATCGTTCGCCCGAGCATTTGTGAACAAATGTTTTAAAGGAGGTAGTTAAAAAGCTCTGTCGAGCACCAATATTGGTGCTCGAAATAAACGCAACAAATAAACAAAAAAGCCCCGCCCTTTTTAAAAAGGGCGGGGCTTTTTTGGCGGAGGCGGAGAGATTTGAACTCTCGAACGGGTTACCCCGTTGCCACCTTTCCAAGGTGGTGCACTAGACCGCTATGCGACGCCTCCGTGTGAAGGTACTTTAGCAAAAATGAGCATAAACAGCAAAACTTCCCATACTCTCTAGAGAGTATGGGAAGTTTTGCTGTTTATGCCGCCTTCTGTATTTGTTCGCTTATGTCGTTCGCTGCTTTTTGATCTCGAGCAAGTCTTGCTATAATATCCTCTCTAGTAATTGATTTTTGATCCGCTGAACTTAGGTTTTGACTTTCACTGAAATCATAACTCTCTTTTATTTTTTGTTTTGCAGTTTCTTCTGCTCTAGCTTTAAGATTTCTCTCTCTTATTTTTTGAATTTCTGCTTCATCAGCTGCAATTTGCTCTGGAGTCATTTGAGGTGGAATTTCTATATTCATGATTGTTCTATTATATCAACCGTTATTATTTATTTCTAGTGTATGTATTATATCAAATTTATAGATTTTGTCAACTATTGCAAATGTCCAGCCCCCATAATCCTTTTTGGGATTCGCGCGCGCCTTTTTCCGCATTTTTGAATTCTGTCTGGTATTTGTATGGACGGCGATATGTGTATTCGTGACCGTAGCCTTCGAAAATAATTTTTTGATTAATGAGGGTATCGTCATCGAGAAATACATAACGGAGTAGTCGCCCATATCTATCACGGTCATCCTGCGATGCGTCTGCCTCTAGACGAACAAATTTGCTCTCAAGTAAGGATTTCGTAAACGCACTCGCTTCTTCTCCGAAACATTGCGCAGAACCGCGAGGATCAAAAATTTCTGGAGTATCAACTCCAATCAGGCGAACTTTTTCCTGTACGCCATTTATTAAAACTACAATCGTGTCACCATCTACAACGCGGGTTATGACAGGCATTATTTCTGACGATGCAATCGATGACTGCATGGTTGCAGGGGCGGTTCTTACGAGGTCCGACCTCGTAAGAACCGCCCCTGTTTTACCATCAAAAAATTTATCTTGACCCGCGAGTATCAATAAAACTACAATAATGCCCCAAATTAGCATCTTTCCCATTGTCATTAGTATATACTGTTACGCCTATTGCAAAAAGCGGGCTCATCTGGTAAAGTGCAACCATTATGAAGAAAGAAATCCACCCAGCATATCATCAGGAATCAGCAGTTACCTGCTCATGTGGCGAAAAATTCGTCGTTGGTTCAACTATGCCAAAAATTGACGTTGAAATCTGTAGTTCCTGCCACCCATTCTTTACCGGTGAGGAAAAGGTTCTTGATCAAGGCGGACGTGTAGAACGTTTCAAGAAGCGCGTAGCAGCAACAAAGAAGTAACGAAGCAGATAAACTACAGGGACTGCATCTCTGTAGTTTTTCTTTTGCATGGTAAGATGTATTCAAGATTTTAGTTTAGATCGTCTTTGTGAGGTACGAAGCAATCCATGATTCATTGTGTGTGAATCCTAGATAGCGTCCAAGACGTGAATCTGCTGATTCAGCCATGCGATTACGCTCGCAAAGATGATTTCCTAAAACCAAACACCTAGGACCTTCTCTCAAATGGATTTGGAAACTTTTAAAAAAAACCACAAGACAAAATATCTCGCGGACGAATACGAGCGACTTTTGTCTGCCGAGGCAGAAGTGGATGCAATGATAGAAGCTGACCCAGAGTTTGCAGAAATGGGAGCAGGGGAGCTCGTGACTATTCACGCGCAGATTGAGGCGCTAGAAAAACAAATGACGGAAATTATTGATGGCGACAAAGAAGAGGAAGTAAAACCAAAAGAAATTATTTTGGAGGTACGCGCTGGCGCGGGCGGGGAAGAGGCGGCGATTTTTGCTCAGGATCTAGCAATGATGTACGAGCGTTTCGCGGAAAAGAAAGGATGGGAATTTAAAAAACTCGATGAATCTCCGAGCGAGATGGGCGGATATAAAGAAGCGTCGTTTGAAATTAAAAGCAAGGACGCATACGATATGCTACGCTGGGAAACTGGAGTGCATCGTGTGCAACGTATTCCAGCAACGGAAAAATCTGGACGAATTCACACCTCCACAGCATCAGTCGTAGTACTTCCAATTTATCCAGTAACAACTTTTACAATAAACCCTGCAGATTTGGAAATGGAGTTTTCGCGCTCAGGTGGTGCAGGCGGGCAGAACGTGAACAAGGTTGAAACAGCGGTACGTATCATTCACAAGCCTACAGGTCTCGCTGTGCGTTGCACGAGCGAGCGAAGCCAAATAAAAAACCGCGAAAAGGCGATGTCAATGCTCATGGCGCGCCTTGAAGATATTGACCAAGCTAAAAAAGAAAGTGATGTCTCAGCAGACCGCAAAGGGCAAATTGGCACTGGTGACCGCTCGGAAAAAATCCGAACCTACAACATCCTTCAGGACCGTATTACCGACCACCGCATCAAGCAGTCCTGGAGCAATCTTGAGAAGATTTTCCTCGGCAACATTGAGCCAATTTTAGAAGCCTGCGCAAAGGGGACGGTTGGCTTGCCCGCAATTTCTGATGAAACGGCGGGAGATGCGGAAGACAGCGAGTAAAGGCTTGATTACCTTGCTTTTTTGGTCATCGTCTGGTAGGATAAACACTTACAATAAGGGATAAGAAGATAAGGCCATGAGTGTCTTCTTGTACTTTTTAAACATTTAAAACCTGGCCAAATTAATATAATAATGACAAAAACAGTTGAGAACAAAGGACTAATTACCGAAATGTTTGCCGCAGGGGCGCATTTCGGCTATTCACGTTCACGCCGTCACCCATCAGCAAAGGCTTTTATTTTCGGTACCAAAAACGGTATTGAGATTATGGACCTTGAAAAAACAAGCGTTGAGCTTGAGAAAGCAAAGGCATTTGTAAATACGCTCGCAAAAGGCGGAAAGCAAATTCTTTTTGTAGGAACAAAGAGCGAATCAAAAAAGGTTGTTGAAGATGGCGCTTCGTCTATTGACATGCCATTTGTCGCGGATCGTTGGGTGGGAGGGGTTCTTACAAACTTCCCTGAGATCAAGAAGCGCGTAGCCCTTCTTGAGGACCTTCGTTCAAAAAAGGAAAAAGGCGAGCTTGCAATTTACACAAAGAAAGAGCGTTCACTTATTGATAAGGACATTGAGCGTCTTGAAAGAAATTTTGCCGGTATCGTTTCAATGAAGGAAACCCCCGCAGCAATGTTTGTTGTTGACCCCCGCAAAGAGTCTATTGCTATCAAGGAAGCGCAGCACCTCGGTATTCCTGTTGTTGCGCTCGCGAGCTCGGATTGTAATATTAAGGAAATTGATTTCCCAATCCCAGGAAACGACTCATCAGTTTCAAGCGTAAGCTTCTTTGTTTCTCAAATCGTTGATGCCTTCAAAGAAGGTCGCAACGCATAGTGTTTTGTATTTCTGAATCATTCTACATTCAACATTCTATCCAATATGATTACCACAGAACAAATTAAGGAATTGCGCGAATTAACAGGAATTTCTGTTATGCAATGCAAGAAGGCTCTTGAAGAGGCAGAAGGAGACAAGGAAAAGGCTCTCCTTATTCTTAGGAAAAAAAGCAGCTCCATCGCAGAAAAGAAAGGCGACCGCGAGCTTGGCGCTGGGGTTGTCGAGGCTTACATTCACAGCAACAAAACTGTTGGCGCGATGATTGAGTTTTCTTGCGAGACTGACTTCGTTGCGCGCAATGAAGAGTTTGTTGCAATGGCTCGCGATATTGCAATGCATATTACCGCAACAAATCCAGAATATTTGGATGAGTCAGAGATTACGGAAGAAGTACGCGCAAAAGTGATTGATATGTTCAAAAAAGAAGTTGAAAAGTCTGGTAAGTCGGCGGACATTCAAGCAAAAATGATGGAAGGCAAGCTCGCTGGATATTTTGGAGAGCGTACACTTCTTAATCAGGCTTTTGTAAAAAATCCTGACATTACGATTAAACAGCTCATTGATGGAGGTGTGCAGAAGTTTGGCGAAAAAATAGCAGTAGCTCGTTTTTCTCGCTTTGCCGTGGCAAAGTAATTGTTGGACGCAAGCAGAGCTTGTATCCAACAATTGACAATCGCTTCGCTAACAATTAACATTTGACTTAAATGCGCGAAGCGCATCAGTCATTGTCAAATGTCAGTGGTCAGTTGTCAAATGTTTATACCATGATTGTCATCATTACATTATTTTATCTATCCCTCGCAACCATAATCGGAATGGTTTCGTGGAAGCTTATTACATTGCGAAATCTAAAGCTTTCGCTCGTAGAAGGCGTTGAAAAGGAACTTCATGGCAAGCTTTACGAAACAATTCATAACGCATGGTATGTTTTTCGCGTAGTGGTGCTTGCTCGTATTCGCAAGTTTGTTCTCGTGCTATTTTACACCACTGCGCATGAGGTCTTGCGTTTTACAGAGCTAGTTGGACAGAAGCTCAAGGAACGACACGGCAAATGGTTTGATATGGTGAAGGGTAAGGGTGTAATAAGAAAAAAGGGCTCTGTTTCCTTTTTTCTGCGAGATGTGGCAGAATACAAAAAGTCTATCCAGGTGAAGTAGAGTGCGTTGAAAGGTCTGGCCTTGGGAATTTGCATTTAATACCCGACTTTTGTGAATTTAAAATTAAATTGCCAGAATACGCTGTTTTGGTAGGCTCAAAAGAAAACATCAAAAGGTGGTATCCTGAGGAAATAGTTTGAAATAATTTAATATTGCCAGAATACGCTGTTTTGGTAGGCTCAAAAGAAAACATCAAAAGGTGGTATCCTGAGGAAATAGTTTGAAATAATTTAATATTGCCAGAATAGCTCAGTTGGTAGAGCAACGGTTTTGTAAACCGTAGGTCGTCGGTTCGATCCCGACTTCTGGCTCCAATGGCTCCATAAAAGTTCCGCTTTTTAGGCGGGGTTTTTACAAGATAAACTCGCCTGTGGATATCTAAATAGCTGTTTAGTTGTAAAGATATCAGATAGGTATACCTTATAGGTAAGGAGTTGTGTTTGTGTGTTGGGATCTACCACACGCGCAACGAATTCACTTCATTAAATAACCTTGGAGCGTCGTGATTTTTATCAACATACGGTTACGGGTCCACTTAACAATATCCCTTAAGGGGTACACATATGAAAACATTTAATAAAGTTTCGGTAACTGTTCTGACTATTTCCTTGGCGCTCGGTCTCTTTGGCATAAATAGCGCCATCGCAGCAGGCCCATCCGCAATTAACCTAGGTTCAGCGGGTAATTTCACGATTCTCTCAAAAACAGGGGTTTCAACCACTGGAGTTACTTCAGTTGTTGGTGATATTGGAGTAAGCCCTGCTCAGGCAACTTACATCACTGGGTTTGCTCTAGACCTCTCGGTAGGAAGCGCATATTCAACATCGCCTTTGGTGGCTGGAAAAGTGTATGCTCCAGGCTACGCAGATCCAACTCCAGCAAATCTTACAAGTGCGATTGGCGCCATGGAGACTGCCTATACTGATGGTGTTGGCAGGACAAATCCCACAGCCACAGAATTGGGGGCTGGTAACATTGCAGGGATGACACTCGCTCCTGGGCTCTATAAATGGGGGACAGGTGTAACAATTTCCACAGACGTTACCCTCTCAGGTTCCGCAAATGATGTATGGATTTTCCAGATTGCTCAAAACCTTAATGTTAGCTCAGGCGCAGGAATTCTCTTGAGTGGGGGAGCACAAGCTAGCAATGTGTTCTGGGTTGTTGCAGGTCAAACAACCATTGGTACGACAGCTGTTTTTAATGGTATAATTCTAGACCAGACTGCAATTGTTTTAAATACAGGAGCGACATTAAATGGTAGAGCTTTAGCTCAGAGCGCAGTTACTTTGGATTCGAACTCTGTAAATGCACCTACTGCTGCGTCATCTATTGTTTCAATACCAGTAGCAGTCACGACTCCTACCCAAGTAACTACAACATCATACAGTGGTGAAAGTTCATACACTCCGCCAGCTCAGGTTGCATATATAACACAAGCAGATGCTGTAAATGACAGTGGATGCGCCTTTGGTAACAAATTTAGCACTGTTACAGGGCGTAGCTGTGTTTCTCAGGCAGCCTCTACTAACATGGCTTCTGCAACTGATGCTGGATGTATCCCTGGGAATAAATTTAGCACCGTAACTGGTAAAAACTGTGGTTCTCAAGCAGGAGCATCTTCAGCTTTCGGACAACAGGTTCGCAACTTCGCAAAGAATCTATGGAAGGGAACGCGCGACGCTGATGTGAAGTCACTTCAAGACTTCCTTGTTGCGCAAAACAAAGGACCAGCTGCTCAGGCCCTCGCAAATATTACAACGACAACATACTTCGGTGAGATGACCCTCGCTGCTGTCGCTGAATATCAGGCTTCAGTGGGAATTAGTCCTGCTTCAGGAAACTTTGGTCCAATAACCCGAGCGTATATTAGTTCACATTAGAAATAATTAACAATTAAAATTATGAAAAAATTAATATTTAGCAAAAGGTCTGCTCTCGCAACACTCGCGATCACAGCTGTTGTTAGTCTCGCAGGCCTCATGATGGCTCAAACTGCACCAAGCCTTGGGGTAGCAGATAGCTTCGCTGTTTTGGCAGGGGCTTCAATAGTCGACATAAATCCGAGTGTAATTACTGGGGATGCTGGACTGAGTCCAGCGTCAGGCACTTTTATAGGGATAACTTCACCAGAAGTATCCGACACAATATATGCTGTAGATGCTACTGGTCCCGATGGCGCTGCAGGGAATACCCAACTCTCGTTGGCAATGCTCAGATAGCACTCACTGCAGCCTATGGCGATGCTGCGGGACAAACGGCGCCTTCAGTTACAACCCTACTAGATAACCCGACCGATTCTTTCTCTGCTACGGGTTATACATTGGCACCAGGCATCTATAAGTCTCCTGCAAGAATAGGAGTTACTGGAACCCTTACCCTTAACGGTAGCGCAACAGATGTGTGGATATTCCAGGCAGTGTCCTCTCTTACCACGGCTGCTGCTACGGATATTGTCCTAACAGGAGGAGCGCAGGCATGTAACGTCTTTTGGCAGGTTGGAACGTCTGCAACCCTTGGAACGAACACCCTATTTAAGGGAACAATCATGGCTGACCAGTCAATTACTGACAATGGCGGCTCTATTGTACAAGGAAGACTTCTCGCAAGTATTGGCTCCGTTACGCTCAATAACACTACTGTTGTGACACCGTCGTGTGTACTTCGTCCGTCAATCCCTCGTTCGACAGCACCCGCTGCAGTTACCCCTGTGCCCCCATTAATCAATGTTACAAAGATTCCAACCCCACTAACCCTCCCAATGGGAGGCGGGAACGTAACGTATGATTACGCTGTAACAAACGCTGGAATTATTTCAATGTTTAACGTAACAATTATTGACAACAAATGTAGCAACGTAAGTTTTGTTTCGGGAGATACAAATAACAACCAACAGCTCGAGGTCAATGAGGTATGGAATTATCGCTGTTCAAAAATAGTTACTAAAACTGAAACAAACACCGTGACGGTGCGTGGTGTGAGTACAGACAATACATTTGACGCGTATGATGTAGCTTCAGCAACAGTTGTGATTGGACTACCTCTTCCTCCACCACTTATCCACATTGCAAAGAAGCCCAATATCTTCGTCCTTCCTGCTGGGGGTGGAGAAGTAACATATAGCTACTCTGTTACTAACCCAGGAACAGCACCGCTAAATAATGTTAGTATTGTTGACGACAAGTGTACGGGTCTTCCGGGGCGTGTTGTAGGACACCAAGGAGACTTGAATAAAAATAATCTCCTTGAGAGTAATGAAACATGGCAATTTACTTGTCAGACAAAGATTACAAAGACAACAACAAATATTGCAACAGCCCAAGGCCATGCAAATGGTTTGACTGCTATCGACTTTGCTCAAGCAACAGTTGCAGTTACTTCGCCAGGGCTTCCTAATACAGGATATGGGCCTGAGAGTAATACCTTGTTGAATATTCTTGTTCCAACAGGTATCCTAGCTCTCCTATTGGCATTCTATGTAGCTCGAAGGAAGAGTACAGTATAGTCGGAGATATATGCCTTAAGGGCAGGAAAAGTCCCGCCTTTAGCGGGACTTTTCAGTTGTAGTCCTTATACAAAAATGAAATTACCAAAAATCCGCTCAAAGCGAACACTATTTACAGCCGCAGTCGGGGGGTTAGTGGTTTCGCCTGCGCTCATTTTTCTTCCTAGTATAAGGGCTCCATTTCAAAATTACTCTGTGCAGACTACTGGAAATATAATTATTTCAAAAACAGAAGAAGAACGTTCTCAGTTACCAATCCGTCTGACAATTCCTATTCTCAATGTTAATTCTGTTATTGAGGATGTTGGAGTCACTGATGGTGGTGAAATGGATATACCAAAAGGTCCCATGACTACTGCATGGTTTAATCTCGGTCCACGTCCAGGCGAAGAGGGAAGTGCGGTCATATCCGGGCACTTTGGTTGGAAAAATGGGATACCTGCGGTATTTGATAATTTGCACAAATTAAAAATTGGAGACAAAATATATACGTATGGTGAAAGCGGTGTTTCGACCACGTTTGTGGTGCGTGAAATAAAGTCATATGACCAAAACGCAGACGCCTCTAATGTATTTGGATCAAGCGATGGGAAAGCTCACCTTAATCTTGTGACCTGTCAGGGTGTCTGGAATAAAAATTTAAAGAGTTACTCTAATCGCCTCGTGGTGTTTGCCGATATAGAGTGAGAAAAATCTCACTGTGATTAATTTGGTCGCACGGGGGTTTTCGTGTAAAATGTATAGATTATGGAGGAAACGAAGGAGAATATAGGGCATATTCATCCGCTTACGCGAACGATGGACGAGATAGTGCGTATCTTTGCGGAGCTTGGCTTTGAGGTCGCGCTTGGGCCAGAGATAGAAACTGAGCACTACAACTTTGATGCGCTCAATGTGCCAAAGGATCATCCAGCGCGCGATATGCAGGACACTTTTTGGATTAAAGGGGTAAAGGAAACAGTGCTCCGTACACATACATCGCCCGTGCAGATTCGTTATATGGAAAAGAACAAACCCCCACTTCGCATCGTAGTTCCTGGAAAGGTTTTTCGCTACGAAGCAACAGACGCCACTCACGAGACTCAATTTCATCAAGTTGAGGGACTTGTTGTTGGTGAGGATGTCACAATGGCCGGACTTAAAGGAACTCTTGAAACATTTTTTAAAAATCTTTTCGGGGAAAATGTGAAAATGCGCATGCGTCCAAGTTTTTTCCCGTTTGTTGAGCCTGGAGTTGAAATTGATATATCGTGTTTTCTTTGTGGAGGGATGGGATGCAACGTATGTAAAAAGTCCGGATGGATTGAAGTAATGGGTGGAGGGATGGTGCATCCAAATGTTTTGCATGCAAGCGGTATTGACCCGCGCAAATACAGCGGGTTTGCGTTTGGAATGGGCGTTGATAGACTTGTTATGACAAAGTACGGCATTGAAGATGTTCGCCTCCTATACGCTGGCGACTTACGTTTGGTAAATCAATTCTAATATGAATATTTTCACATCATATAAAAATCTTTCACGATATGTGGAAAAGCTCCCTCCTACAGACAAGCTTTCTGATATTTTACTCACACATATTTGCGAAGTTGAAGGTGTTGAGAAAAAAGGCGACGACACTATTTTTGAATTGAAAATTACTCCCGACCGAGGGCACCTGCTTTCATATGTGGGGCTAGCGCGCGAGGTCGCTGTGTTTAGCGATGCAAAACTAAAAACTTTTTCTCCTAAAGTTTCTACGTCTGAGATTAAATCTAAATTAAATGTTGAGATACATGAGCCCAAGGCGTGCCTTCGGTATGTTGGTCGTGTAGTGGAGGGTGTCGACGGCAAGGAGTCGCCTGCGTGGCTCAAGGAGGCTCTGGAGGCAGTTGGACAGCGAAGCATAAACGCTATTGTTGATGTGACCAACTTTGTGATGCTTGAGCTCGGACAGCCTATGCACGCATTTGATGCCGACATGCTTTCTCGCGGTTCAAATGGAGAAATCAAAATTATTGTTCGTAATGCGGACAAAGGAGAAAAAATAGAAACTTTTGATGGTAAAGATATCGCGCTTCCCGAAGGCGTTGCGGTAATTACTGACACTTCCCGCGCGCTCGCAATTGCCGGTGTGAAGGGAGGCGCACATGCGGGCGTTGGCGAAAAAGTAAACACTATCGTGCTAGAGTCCGCAATTTTTAATTCGGCGCTCGTGCGCAAGGCGTCCGCCTATGTAAATATTCGCACGGATTCCTCTCGTAGGTTTGAGCATAACCGCGCGCCGGAGATTGCGCCTATTGCAATGGAGCGTGCCACAGAGCTTCTTTTAGAAATTTTTCCATATGCGAAAGCTGGGGAGGTTGTTGATATGTACCCGCGACCAGCAAATTCGTATCGTGTGAGCATGTCTCCAAATGATATTGCTCGCACTCTGGGTATTTCATATTCAGAAAAGGATCTCGAGCGAGACCTTATCAGACTTGGTTTTGAGTACGAGAAAATTAAAAATCCCGCAGAAAAAATCGCACTTCGCGCAAAGGAATTAATCGGCACTCCATATTTTTATGGCGCTAGTGTGCGTTTTGACGCGCCAAATAAATTTGATTGTTCTGGGTTCGCCACGTATCTATATCTGGAAGCAGGAATAAAAATTCCACGTATCTCAGTGGATCAATATGTATTTGGAGAAGAAGTATCACTTGACGCGCTTCAAACTGGAGATCTTATTTTTTCAGTGAATGAAGGTAGTGAAATATATCACGAGAGCATTGAATGGATGAAAGGAACTAAGGTCCACGAGCAAGGGATTGATCATGTGGGTGTGTATATCGGCGATGGAATGATAGCGCACGCTTCACGCTACAATAAAAGTGTCGGAGAAGCAGGCGGTGTGTTCATAGAAAAACTTGCTGACAGCCCTCGTTTCAAAAATAACACCGGAGCGAGACGAATTCCTACAATCAATGAGGAGCGGTTTTCAGTTGTTGCTCCAGCCGAGCGTTTTGATATTCGTATTCCTGCAGATATTGCAGAAGAAATTGCTCGGCTCATTGGATACAACAAAATTCCTGTCGCAACACTTCCTGACGATGGATTTAAACCTGCGCATAATGATGCGTATGGTGCAACAATAAAAGTTCGCAACGCGCTCGCATCACTTGGCTTCTCAGAAATTTTCACCTATGCATTCCGCAAAGAAGGGAAAGTTGGGCTCATGAATCCTATGGCGGAAGGAGTTAATTTTCTCCGTGATAATTTAGCAGACGGAATGAAAGAAGCTCTTGTGTTTAACGCTCGCAATGCGCCACTCCTTGGCGTGGATGAAATTTTGATGTTTGAAATTGGCACCGTATTTTTTGCGCCGGAGAAGGAATCCATACACATTTCTGTTGGCGCGAATGTTACAAAAAATATGAAGCAGTCTGCAAAGATAGAGATGGAACGCAAAATTTTACTTCAAGCGCATAAAGCGGTTGAAGACGCCCTAGGTACACCAGTTTCATGGGGTGAAGAGGGGAGTGTGTGGGAATGTACGCTTCCCGTGCGCAAAATTGAATGCGGAAAATATGATCTGCTAATTTCATCATCAGCAAGCGCTCCCTACAAAAGGATTTCAGTGTACCCGTTTGTACTTCGCGATATCGCAATGTGGGCACCTACAAATGTAACAAAAGATGAAATTAATAAAATCATTAGAGCGGAGGGGGCGGAGCTTCTTGTTCGCGACAGACTCTTTGATGTGTTTACAAAAGACTCAAAAACTTCCTATGCATTTAATCTCGTGTTCCAGTCGCAAGAACGCACTCTTTCAGATGCGGAAGTAAACGAAGTAATGTCACGCATTACAATGAAACTTCTAGATAAAGGACTAGAGGTGCGCTAACTAATTCCCTACAATAAACAGCTATCTCCAAGTGAGCGAGCGAAGTGCAAACACGGCGTTTGCAACTTCCGAGCGAACTCAGGAGATATTGTACCCAGTTATATAGCTGTTTATTGTAGGGAATGGAAATATTATGAAAATTTCTGTCCCATATTATTCTCAATATCTAGATGTTATAGACGAATTGTGGCAACCGCGCGCGTGCGGAGTGGCGTGTTTGAAAATGCTTATTGAAGCGAAGACAGAGCGAGCTCCAACTCTGGATGAAATGATAACGCAAGGATGCGCAATAGGCGCGCATGGAGAGTACGGATGGAAGCATGACGGACTTGTTGCTCTCGCCAGACAGTATAGAGTAAAGCTTTCACGCAATGAGTGGAGACAATCAGAATCAAAAACTGCTGATGAGCTAAATGAAGAAGGAGTTAATTTTTTGATTTCAGAGCTACGTTCTGGAAGACCTGTAGTCGTGTCTGCTGTAAAGAATTTTGAAGAAGATGATAAATTTCATATGGTCATACTTACGGGATTTGAGGAAAAGGATGGTGCTGTGACGAGATTTTACTACCACGATTCTGACACGACCAAGCGAGGAGAGGGCGAGAACTTGCATGTTTCGATAAGTATATTTCGAGCAAAATGGCGCAAAATGGCTATATTTTAGTGGCAAATTGACTTTCTTTTCCTTTTGATTTTTGCTATACTT
>PCUO01000035.1:16977-30273 GCA_002771015.1 Candidatus Yonathbacteria bacterium CG17_big_fil_post_rev_8_21_14_2_50_43_9 | reverse complement strand
CCAAAAAAGACGAAAAAATCGAGGGTTACGGAGCAGAGGATATAGTCGTCCTTGAGGGGCTTGAGCCTGTTCGTAAGCGCCCTGGGATGTATATTGGCTCCACGGGGCCCGAGGGTCTCCACCACCTTATTTGGGAGATTTTTGACAACTCGCGCGATGAAGCGATGGGCGGTTTTGCTGACCATATTGAGGTGGCGCTTCTTCCTGGGAATAGAGTGCGTGTGGTGGATAATGGTCGTGGTATTCCTACAGACATTCACACAAAGACAAAAGTCTCCGCGCTTGAAACTATTATGACCACGCTTCACGCCGGTGGAAAGTTTGAAGGCACGAGCTATAAAGTTTCTGGCGGGCTTCACGGGGTGGGAGCATCTGTTGTAAACGCACTCTCTGTGTATACAAAAGTAGAGGTGCATCGCGACGGAGCTATTCATATGCAGGAGTACGAGCGTGGAAAAAGAAAGGCGATCGTAAAAAAAGTTGGCACAACAAAATTCCGCGGGACAATAGTGACTTTTGAACCAGATGAACTCATCTTTAAAGAAATGGGTTGGAATTGGAATCAAATTGTAAACCACCTTCGTCAGCAGGCGTACCTCGTAAAGGGTCTTCAGATTAATATCATTGATGCGCAAAAGTACGACGGGAAACTCAAATTAGACAACGAGGTTTTTCTCGCGGACTTTCAGCTTGAGGTTCCGTCAATGTCGTTTTACTTTGACGGCGGGCTTGTGTCGCTTGTGCGTTTTTATAACCAGCATCAGAAGCCTGTGCACAAAAACATTTGTTACGTAGAAAAGGAAATGGACAGCGTGATGGTGGAAGTTGCTTTTCAGTATATTGACGACATTTCTTCTCGCGAGCTCGCATTTGCAAACAATATTTACAATATGGAGGGAGGCACGCACGTGACTGGTTTCCGCACTGCGCTCACGCGTCGCATCAACGACTACGCAAGGAAGAATAATTTTTTGAAAGATGCAGACGAAAACTTTACCGCGGACGATGTGCGCGAGGGTCTTACATGTGCTATTTCGGTAAAGATGCGCGAGATTCAGTTTGAAGGACAAACAAAAGGCAAGCTTGGCTCTGTGGAAGCTCGCGGTGCAGTAGAAAAAGTTTTTGGAGAAGCGCTCGGTCTTTTCATGGAGGAGAACCCAGATGACGCGCGTTCCATCGTGAACAAAGTAATCCTTGCGCTCCGCGCGCGCAAAGCAGCAAAGGCCGCAAAAGATAGCGTGCTCCGCAAGGGTGCTCTTGAAGGCCTCACTCTTCCAGGAAAGCTTGCTGACTGCCAGTCCAACAAAGCAGAGGACTCAGAGCTCTTTATTGTAGAGGGAGATTCAGCAGGTGGTTCGTCAAAGCAAGGGCGTGATAGAAAAACACAGGCTATCCTTCCGCTCAAGGGTAAAATTTTGAACGTGGAACGCGCGCGTTTGGATAGAATGCTTGAATCCAACGAAATCAAGTCTCTCGTGATTGCGCTTGGTGTTGGTATTGGTGATGTGTTTGATATGTCAAAGCTTCGCTATCACAAAATTATCATCGCAACCGATGCGGACGTGGACGGCGCGCATATTCGGGCGCTTTTGCTAACTCTTTTTTATCGTTACTTCAAACAAGTTATTGAGGGCGGGTACATTTATATTGCGCAGCCACCTCTTTACAAAATCAAGCGTGGAAAGGAGATTAAATATGCATACAGCGAGGAAGAGAAGATTGCATTCCTAGGCAAAGATGTAAGCTTGCTTGAGGTCGCGGAGGATGGTGATGGTGAGGCAGCAAGCGAAGGTACAGAGGAAAAACAGGCTGAGGCAGAGGAAATGAACACAAAGCGGGCGCCAAAAATTTCCCTTCAGCGATACAAGGGTCTCGGAGAAATGAACCCAGAGGAACTATGGGAAACCACAATGGATCCAAAGTCTCGGATTTTGAAGAAGGTTACCATTGATGATGCGGTGGATGCCGACAAGGCGTTTGATGTTCTTATGGGCGAGGATGTAGCAGCAAGGAAGTCGTTTATCCAGTCCAACGCAAAGATGGCAAACATTGATGCATAGAGGCGCTCGGGAGCCATCTTGTCCTGGGTACGGATATTTTCTTGCCAGATAAGCTCAAAGAGCGATTTTACTAAATCGTCCTCGTGTGAGCGTCTCATTCAGCAGAACGACCCCGGGTTTACGCTCGCAAACCCCCGTACAAGAGGCATCCCTTGCTCTGAGTTGGAATACAAATGTGACAGAAACACTAAATAGCCAATATTGTTGGTACTTTTATTATATAGGAATATACTTACCCATATGATAAAAAAATACATTCTAGTAATTATCGCAATCGCATTGGCTGTGTACGTAGGATTTTTCTTTGGGAAAAAATCGGCTATTGCTCCAGAAGTACCAGTAAATAATTCTGTTAGTGTTGCGCAATAGTATCCAGTAATGGTATTATTAGTTAATTAATAGTTAATAATTATTTGTATGAGAATAATAGGTATAGCATTGGTGTGGGTTGGAGTGGTGAGTCTATTGAAAAATATCGGAATAATAGAGGTGATTAACTGGAGTATTGTTTGGCCAGTTCTTGTTATCATTCTTGGTTTTTCGCTAAGACACTGTAAGTCAATGATGCATGGTATAACATGCAAAGGCGCAAATTGCGATGTGTGTGTAGGAGGCAAGTGTGGTGGAGAGGGTGTATGTGAGGGTCCTAACTGCAAACACTAATCTTAAAAAAGAAAAATCCCCGATAAACTTATCGGGGATTTTTCTAAGTCACTATAGCCGTATAATATACTATAGTATATTATACGGCTATAGTGACTTATTTTACAAAAGAAAAAGGGCGATGCCTACATGCATCGCCCTTTTTCTTTAAACTACCAAATCGCTTTCTTCTCGATATCTGAAAGAGTGTACTTAATAAAGTCTTGAAGCTGGTGTGTCTCACCCTTGTCTTTTCCACGCATCTCCACGGTTACCGTACCTGCTTCAACTTCCTTTTCGCCGAGTACGAGGATGAATGGAATTTTTTCCATCTTGGCTACACGAATACGTTTACCGAGAGACTCGTTTGAGTCATCCATTTCTACGCGAATACCCGCATCTGAAATTTCCGCACGAACTTTTTCCGCATAGTCAGCAAACTTCTCACTAATAGGAAGAATCTTTACTTGTACCGGTGAAAGCCAAAGAGGGAAGGCACCTGCAAAGTGCTCTATCATCACTCCAATAAATCGCTCCGTAGAGCCGAGTACCGCGCGGTGTATAACCACAGGGCGGATTTTTTCGTTTGATTCATCTATGTAGTTGAGATCAAAACGTTCAGGGAGGTTAAAGTCTAGCTGAATAGTTGAAAGTTGCCATTGACGTCCGATTGCATCCTTGAACATAAAATCAAGCTTTGGGCCGTAGAATGCGGCTTCATCTTCGGCCTCTTCGTATTTCCATCCGGTTTTTTTCACAATGGCGCGAAGCGCATTTTCTGCTGTATCCCAAACATTATCGGTGCCAATATATTTGTCATTGTTATTTGAATCGCGGAGCGAGATGCGAACGTAGAAATCTGAAAGTCCAAATCCTGCGTATACCTCTTTTATCATATCAAGCATCAAATCAATTTCGTTTTCAATTTGGTCTGGTCGCGCAAACACATGGCAGTCGTCTTGAGTGAGAGAGCGCACTCGCGTGAGACCAGAAAGTTCTCCTGATTTTTCGTTTCGGTAATTAGTCGTTGTGCAAGTGTAGCGCACAGGGAGTTCTTTGTACGAATGTTGAAGCGTTTTGTAGAGCATCATAAAATGTGGACAGTTCATTGGCTTCACATAGTAGTCGTGCTCATCTATCATCATCGGTGTGTACATAGCGTCGTATTTATCTAGGTGCCCCGAAATTTCGTAGAGAGTACCTTTTGTAATGTGGGGAATCCAGATGTCTTTGTAACCGCGCTTTTCCTGCTGTTCGCTTATAAAAACCTCAATAGTTTTGCGGAGGAGCGCACCCTTTGGATAAAAGAGGGGAAGACCTGCGCCAACTTCGTCAATAATAGTAAAAAGCTCCATCTCTTTCCCGAGTTTGCGATGGTCGCGTTTTTTTGCCTCCTCCATTTGTTTTAGGTATGCTTCAAGAGCATCACCGCTCTCAAACGCGAGTCCGTAAATGCGCGTAAGCATTGTGTTTCTTTCATTGCCTCGCCAATACGCGCCTGCAGTGTGAGTAATAGTAAATGCGTCTGCAGGAATTTCTTTTGTATTTTCAACATGCCCGCCTTTGCATAAGTCTTCGAACTCTCCCGTTTTGTAAATAGTAAGATTTTTTCCTTCACCTTCAAATTCATTAATGAGGTCAAGTTTGTATGGTTGGCTAGCAAAAAGTTTTTTAGCATCATCTACGGAAATTTCACGACCTTCAAAGGAGAGTCCCTTGTTAACCATTTTTCTCATCGCTTTTTCAAAACCTTTCAAATCCTCGGTAGTAGGGGTGTAGCCGTTTGAAAATTCAAAGTCATAATAAAAACCGTTATTAATTACTGGCCCAATGCCGAGCTTTGCGCCTGGGTCATTTTCAAGCACGGCAATAGCGAGCAAATGCGCAAGAGAGTGGCGAAGATTGTGTAGTTTTTCTTCATGTACCATAATTTTGTTATTGTAGCAGTTTTATTGAGGTTTTTAAAGTTTCTTCACTCTTCCTACTATGAGAGTTTTTTCTCCGTTTCATTCAGAGATTTTACCCCTTACTTTGATACAACGGTCATGAACTTCAAAAAATTCTTTGTGTGTAATGAAAAGCGTCTAGTGGTGGAGGACGAGCTCTGCTTGCACCGCCGTGCTCTGTCTTTGCAATGCTTCATGCATTCGCATTGCAACATAGGATAGGGAAAGAGAAAGGGTACTTTCACTAAGTCCTTGTCCAAGATTTTGCGTCCAGGACGTGAGTCTGCTGGCTCAGAACTTGCTAGTTCGTCTACGTCGCTAGTAAATACTTCTTTCATTTTTTAATGACATTCATGCAAAGTTCAATATATTTCTCTGCAGAACTTTCCCATGAAAAGCTTTTTTTCATGGCGCGTTTTATAAGTTTGTCCCACTCACGCTTGTTTCTGTAGCTCTCATAGGCGCGTACCATAGCAATGAGAAACGCGTACTGATTGTATTCCTCGAATACAAACCCGGTACCGCTGTCATTATCTGGTTGGTATTCACTGACAGAGTCAGCGAGACCACCAGTTTTTCGTACCAATGGGATAGAGCCGTATCGCATAGCTTCCATTTGCACAAGACCACATGGTTCAAACCGTGAAGGGATGAGCGTTACATCAGCTCCGGCAAAGATCATGCGCGGAAGAGTATCGCTGTACTCCAAGTGCACCCCGACGCGTCCTGGATACTGCCCGACGAGCTCTTTAAAGAATTTTTTAAAGACCCGTTCTCCTGTACCCATTAGTACTAACTGAAAATTAAGGTTATTCAAAAGTGGTTTAATCGTTTCCTGGATGAGAGAAAGACCTTTTTGTTCATCGAGGCGACCAACATAGCCAAAGAGCATTGCATCAGGATTTTCTTCGAGCCCAAACCGACTCTGGATCGCTGTTTTGTTCGATTTCCGTTGTGAGATTTCACGCACACTGTATCGTGTTTTAAGCAAAGGATCTGTCGATGGGTTGAATAGTTTCGTGTTGATACCATTAAGAATACCAAAAAGGTGGTCGCGTCGCTCTTTCAACACCCCTTCGAGATGTTCTCCATATTGCGGAGAAAGAATTTCTTTTACGTAAGTTGGCGAAACTGTAACAATCGCATCAGCAAACAGAATTCCTCGTCGCATCCCGTTCAATTTTTTGATTGTGGGAGAAAAGAATGGAGGAAGGATACTTTGACCTGAATCAGCTTCGATCTCAGTGACAAAAGTCGCGTCAAAGGTTCCTTGGTTGCGAAGATTATGAATACAGAAAATAGTTTTAATATGGCGGAGTTCAATATCATCCTTGTGTTCTGTTTTTATTAAATTTGGTATGAATCCTGTTTCCCAGTCGCTCGCGATAATAACATCTGGTTTCCATGATGATCGTTTAATAAACTCTATTGATGCGCGTGAAAGCAAAAGCCAGCGAGCTGTATCATCAATGTACCCATACACATTTGCGCGTTTCTCAAAATATTCCATATTTTCTAAAAAATATGTAACGCTTTTGTCTCTGGCAGTATGTTTTACGATATTAGAAACAAGAAGTCCTTGCGGGTCTTCTTGTTCGGTGGCAACACGAATATTGCCAATCTCGAGCTCCATAGGATATTTCTGAATGTCGATGCTTGCATATTTAGGCATAAGAAGACGAACATCATGATGCATTTTTCTCATTGCCGTTGGCAATGCATTCATTACCTCGCCCAATCCTCCGACTTTAGCGAATGGTGCTGCCTCAGCAGCAACAAAAAGGATATTAAGAGTTTTTTTAGTAGAACGGTTGTTCATAATATGGTGCTATATTTTACTCAGTATACCACACTTGTGTTTATTTCGGCTAGCGATGAGCGGCGCGTGGACGAGTATTCTCGTACACAGCGTCAGAGCGAAGACGAAATGTAGGTCTAATACATCACCGCTTGCGGAGAGAATGTGAGAATACTTCAAGAGTCAATTTGCTAATTGAAAAGCGAGCTTCGACAAAATACCCGTCGGCTTGCAGCGGGGAACCTTTATTATGGAACCCTTACAAACTCATTCATCCCATTAGAGCCGGGTTCACGCTGCGAGCCCCCGCGGTCTCTAACGTGGCAAGCCCATAAATTATAATATCTGTCAGTCATAGCGCTCTAGTTGTTTGTTATCGGTTCTTTTATAGTTCCTTTACTCTCTCCACAATGAGCGTCTTCTCTCCGTTTCTTTCAGAGATTTTACCCTTTACTTTGATACAACGGTCAGGAACTTCAAAAAATTCTTTGTATGTGAAAAGCGTCTCTGGAAAAATAACGAGCTCAAGCGTTCCTGTCATATCGGTTAATTTTACAAACGCCATTTTGTCTCCCTTTTTTGTAATGATTGGATGAATATGTTCGACGATACCGCCTGTGACTGCCATCATTCCATCCTTAAGGGTTTTTACATTTTCAATTGTTGTACCTATTCTTGTGAGTTTATCACTATGTTCGTCGAGCGGGTGTCCAGATACATAAAGTCCCAGAAGTTCTTTTTCCCATATCAGTCTGTCTCTTTTTGCCACAGGCTCTGCGGGTTTCAAGCGAAGCATCGGTACACTTGACTGGTCTGACATAATTCCAAAAAGTGATTCCTGCCCACTCATTTCACGCCCTTGCGCTTTGTTATAATCTAGCGCCTCCTCCATATTGGCAAGCATAGTTCCGCGTTCACCCATGGCATCCATAGCACCTGCTTTGATAAGCGCTTCAAGAGATTTCTTATTAAGATTTTTGTGGCGAATGCGTTCTAGAAAATTACTAAATGAAGTGAACGCGTGTTGTGTGTCACGCTCGGCAATAATCGCGTCTGAAATATCTACGCCAAGATTTTTGATGGTATACAGCCCAAATCTTATCTCCTGCACCTCGTTATTTTCTACAACTGTAAATCCACCGCAACTTGCATTTATATCAGGGGGGAGCACTGGAAGCTTCATTCTCTTACACTCGGTAATAATTTCTGCGATCTTTTCCGTGTCGCCAGACTCTGCGGTGAGAATAGCTGTCATATACTCAATAGGAAAGTTTGCCTTCATGTATGCGGTCTGGTATGCGAGACGCCCGTAGCTCGCGGCGTGCGCCTTGTTAAATCCATACGCTGCAAATGGTTCAATGAGATGCCAAAGTTCCTGCGCTTTTTTCTCTGAAAGTTTTCCGTGCTCAACAAATCCCTTCAATAGCTTTTCCTTTTGCGCCTGCATTTCTGCGGGGATTTTTTTGCCCATCGCTTTACGAAGTTTGTCGGCATCCAGCCACGAGTAGCCCGCGAGATGAATAGCAATCATCATCACGTCGTCCTGATATGTAATCACACCGTAAGACATTGAGAGGATTTCTTTCATCCTAGGATCAAGATATGAAATAAGTCTTGGGTCGTGTTTTCGTTTTATGTATTCGGGAATCATTTCCATAGGACCTGGGCGATATAGCGCAACTATAGCGTTGATGTCATGAATAGTTGAAGGACGAAGTTCTTTTAAGTAGCGTGTCATTCCTGAGCCATTAAGTTGAAAAAGCCCCATTGTTTCTCCTCGCGCAAGCATTTCAAAAGTGAGTTTGTCGTCAATTGGAATATTTTCAATTTCAATATCAATATCGTGTCGTTCCTTTACCAGCCGAATAGAGTCTCCCAAAATAGAAAGGTTGCGTATACCGAGGAAGTCAAACTTTAGCAGTCCAGCGTCTTCTACAGCGTGCATATCGTACTGCGTGATTATTTTTCCTCCCTTTGGGTCAAGCTGTGTCGGAGTGAATTCATAAAGAGGGCGTGGAGCGATAACAACTCCAGCCGCGTGCACAGAGATGTGTCTTACGCATCCTTCAAGACGCTTTGCAAGATCGATAATTTTTTTTGTATCAGCGTCATTTTTATAAAGATCAGCAAGCTCTGGAGTAATATTTATCGCTGTATTTATGGTCATTGGAAAACCTTGCGAGCCCTCAGGAATTAGACGAGAGATTTTGTCGCCAACAGCATATGGGTGCCCGAGAGCGCGCGCGACATCTCGGACAGATCCGCGCGCCATCATCGTACCGAACGTGCCAATCTGCGCCACACGGTCATACCCATATTTCTCACGAGCGTAGTTTATTACGTCGTCACGACGGTTGTCAGCGTAGTCCATATCGATGTCAGGCGCTGATGGACGCTCCGGATTAAGAAAACGCTCAAAAGGAAGCTTATATTCAAGTGGGTTCACAGATGTAATACCAATGAGGTATGTAGTGATAGACCCCGCCACGGAACCCCTAATGTTTGTAAGTATGCCGTGTTCCTTTGAATATCGTAAAAGATCCGCAACCACGAGAAAGTACGGCGCGTATCCTTTGTCCAAAATAACTTTGAGTTCGTACTCAAGACGCTCAATGACAGCCTCCTCGTTAATGGAAAGACCGCGTGTAGAAATGCCCTCGTACGCGAGACGGCGAAGCTCGCTGTTGTATGTGGCGCCTTTAGGAATTTTTATATCTGGAAAAAGCCATTTACCAAGTTCTATCTCAATATTGCATTTGTCAGCGATTTTTTGTGTGTTCCACACAGCCTCAGGAGTACTCGCAAAATATTCAAGCGCTTTTTCTGTATCTATGAAATCAAAAAAATCCGATTTCATAGAGAAACGATTTTCATCATTTAGGTCACCGTTGGTTTGTATAGCGAGAAGTGTCTCGTGCGCGTCTTGGTCGTCCTTGTGCAGATAGTGCGAGTCTTGCGTTGCGACTAGAGGAATATTTAATTTTTTGCTCAAGCGAATAATCTCTTTCCGTACCTCCTCAATATTTTCCACACCTGGGTGGTGCATGATTTCCAAATAATAATTCTCCACGCCAAAAATATCTTGATGTTCGCGAGCAACCTTTTCCGCGCCTTCTGTGTCACCACGACGAATCGCGCGCGAAAATTCTCCTCCGAAACATCCGGAGAGACAAATAATTCCCTCGCTGTATTGCCTTAGAACTTCCTTATCCATTCTCGGCTTGTAGTAGTAGCCCTCTAGATTTGAGATAGTAACAAGACGCATCAGATTTTTATAACCCTGCAAATTTTTCGCGAGCAGTGTGAGGTGAAAACGCTCATTGTCTATACCAGGACGCTTGTCGTGGCGAGAACCTGGAGTAACATACGCCTCAACACCGATAATGGGTTTGATTCCAGCCGATCTGCATTTTTTGTAGAACTCAATCGCGCCATACATATTGCCGTGGTCTGTGAGTCCGATAGCGTTCACCCTATGCTTTTTTGCGAGCGCGACCATCTCATCAATTTTTGAAAGCCCATCCAGTAGGGAATAGTGGCTGTGCGTATGTAAATGTATAAAGGAAGGATTGCTCATATTGGTTTTATATGTGAAACCTGCCACGGCGTTAGAAGGTCGCGAGGGCTCGTAGCGTGTGCTGTGGTGAATTTTGGGCCTTTAGTCTCCATATTGGGCTAGTATACCAGATTTCAAAACGAGGGGGAAAAATACGATTGACACAAGAAGAAAAAAATGATATTATTCGCCACAATACGAAGTTTCCGGCACCTTAACTACATAAACAAAAGGAGTATAAAATGAGTAATTTTCAGATATACTGTACTGAATGAGGAGACGCTATAAATACATAATTGGAGTAGATGAGGTAGGAAGAGGACCACTTGCTGGACCGGTGGCGGTTGGAGCCGTAAGGTTGAAAGCCGAAAGTCAAAAGATAATAACAAAATGGGGAATCGGCTTTAAGGATTCTAAAAAACTTTCTGCTAGAGGAAAGGAGGCGTGGGTGGTGAAAATTGATGAGGCAATGAGAGAAGGTTGGCTCGAGTATTCAGTTGCGTTTGTGGCATCGAGCGTGATTGATAAAAAAGGGCTTTCGTATGCTATTCGCACAGCCATGGAGAAAGCGCTTAGTGAGATTGATCACGATGTGAACAAAACAAAAGTACTTCTCGATGGCGCGCTTCGCGCGCCATCGCATTATATAAACCAAAAAACAATTATAAAGGGTGACGAGAAAGAACTTTCGATTGCACTGGCCTCTATTGTTGCAAAGGTTGCTCGGGATAAAAAGATGGTCGCCCTAGCAAAAAAGTTTCCCGAATATGGTTTTGAAAAACACAAGGGCTATGGTACGCGCGCGCATTACGAGGCAATAAAAAAGCACGGCATTACAAAACATCACCGCAGAAGCTTCCTTAAAGGGGTTGCGTAAAAGTGCGATAAATGGTATACTAAAACTCGGTTCATTTTTTAACGACAACAAAAAGGAGGAATTATGGCATCAGTGATGGCATTGATACAAAAACCAACAGCGAAAAATCTTGATGAAAGCAATACAAGCATAATGATAAAAATCAAGGATGGCTCTCATTTGTGTATTGAAAAAGACGCAGGAAAACTTTTTAAACTGTTTTACTGTGAGGTGAATAGGTTTGGTGAGCATCAAATTAGTCATGTCGGTACCATTCGTTTGGACGAGCTCAACGGTTCACTGTCAATTCTCGCCGGATGCCTTGGTGGAGCTGTAATCAAAACGAAAATAGGTGACCTGCATGTTGCTGATTACAAACACGCTAGCCGTCTAAGAAAATGGCTAAAAACGTTCTAGCATGACAGAAGTACAAAGATGTGTAATATAGTATTCATATATTATTAACAAAGGCGACCCAGTGTCGCCTTTTTTTATACAAAATACTAGGTCCTAAAGCATAGCGTGATATTATTTATTATGGTAAACTTGAAAAGTTCTTGGGATCTTCCCATATTTGATAGAATTTTAACTTTGAATCAGCTGAGTCCGAATCATAAATTTGTGCTTTGGATTAAAGCGAGGATTAAAACACATTAAAACATATGAAAGAAGTAACAATTTACACAACCCCGACTTGCGGATATTGCAAAATGGCTAAAGAGTTTTTCACTGAAAATAATGTGAACTACACAGAATACAATGTAGGTACAGACCTTGAAAAAAGAAAAGAAATGATTGAGAAAAGTGGGCAGATGGGTGTACCAGTGATATTTGTTGGTGACGATATGACAGTTGGTTTTGACAAGCCACGTCTTTCAAGCCTTCTTGGTATCGCGTAGGCTATACTAAAATCTTTTATTTTAGTATATTTAAAGGGGCATTACGCTCCTTTTTTATGCCCTTGTAAGTTGTTATTCTTAGTCTGATAATACAACATTCAAGCACTCTACTATGTGGAGTAAGTTAAGAGTTTAGTAATTGCCCTTGTAGTTCAATGGATAGAACAGTTCCGTCCTAAGGAATAGATGTAAGTTCGATTCTTGCCAAGGGCACTTTAAACGAACTTACCAGCTTTTTCAAAAAAAAATGACATACTACGCGCTCCGCGCGTGGCATGTCATTTTTTTTGAAAATAGATTCAATCTTGGTACAATAAATACACACAAAGAAGAAAACTGCCATCAGGCAGTTTTCTTCTTTGTGTCAGGCCGAATTATTCCGAGGCTTTCGCGATGTAGACGACTGAGTAAGTCTTGACTATTTTGGCGTTGGTGGTATACTGCTAGTGGCAATAAGTTCTTTGCCTTTTTTTGTTTTTTTAAAATCTTATAAAAGGGGAAGTAAAAATGGTTAATAAAACCAAATCTGAAACACTTGGAGTCATAGAGATTCAACTTCCACATGGTTTTGTGTGGGTAAAGATAGTAGCTATGTTGCTTGACGTAATGAGTCTCAAAAAATCGGTTATTCCACGTATGTGCTCGTTGCGCAACATAATCGGGACAAACAAAGCGGAGAAACTCGCTGGTTTCTGTACTGAGTGTCTCATGCGCGGAGAAACAACCATTGTGGCTGTTGTAGCAAAAAGGGAGAGTTACGACCAAAAAGTGACACAGTTCTTGTGTTTATGTACTGGCGCTGATGTGCCAGAAGTATTCCAGATCAATGGCGCATTTCTCAGGCCATTTGATTCAATGGAAGGGTTTGAGAACAAATTGTCATCTGTGGTTTTATCAACAGCAAGAAATATTGATCATGCGACATTGTAGCGCATAACACTCTACAAAAAGCTCGGACTTGTTCCGGGCTTTTTTACAACGAAGTAATATTTTGATTTTTTAGCAAAATCTGGTACATTATTTTGTATGGAATTGGACGCACGAAAGATAGATGAACTTTTAGAAATTGCACGCGAGAACAACAAGATTCTCAGGGGAATGCGACGCTCACAACACTGGAGTTCTTTGTTCAGATTAGTATATTGGACGACAATTCTTGGATCAATTTTTGGAGTTTACTACTACTTTCAGCCAACGATTCAAAAATATATGAAGACATTCCAGACTTCAATCGGCATTATTCAAAATTTTGAAAAAGCAGCTGGTTCAATTCCTACAGATATCCAGTCGGTTAAAAATTTGATAACAAAGTAGCACAAAGTCAAAATTCCATAAAGTAAATGAAGGTGCATTCACTTTACAGATTTTCGATTTTATAAACTTTACAGACTAGTTTTCCCGCCGAGGTAGCTGACATGGTAGGCTCATAGGAGTTTCTACGTCAGTTATTAGAGCGGAGTAAGTTGAAAGTAAATAATTTGCCGAGGTAGCTGACATGGTAGGCTCCTAAGAGTTTCTATGTCAGTTATTAGAGCGGAG
>PCUO01000035.1:0-16956 GCA_002771015.1 Candidatus Yonathbacteria bacterium CG17_big_fil_post_rev_8_21_14_2_50_43_9 | reverse complement strand
GAGGTAGCTGACATGGTAGGCTCCTAAGAGTTTCTATGTCAGTTATTAGAGCGGAGTAAGTTGAAAGTAAATAATTTGCCGAGGTAGCTCAGTTGGTAGAGCATTCGCCTGAAGAGCGAGGGGTCACCAGTTCAACCCTGGTCCTCGGCACCAAAATAACGAGAAAAAAAATAATTATACTCGGCACCATAAAAAAAGAACCGCACAATTGTACGGTTCTTTTTTATCTTCTTCAGTTTATTGAACTGGATTGCTTTGTACCTCGCAATGACACCTATCTGTTCCTCATTCAATATTATACATTCTAAATTCAATATCCATCCCACTACAGTGACTTAATTTTAATCGTCTGTTTCCTGCCCTTGTCTATTTTTGGAAGCTTAATTGTGAGAAGCCCGTGTTTCTCCGTTGCTTCGACTTCCTCAGTTTCAACCTCAGATGGAAGTAGTATCACGCGCGAAAATGTGCCCCAATAAAGCTCTTGATAGAAATAGTTTTCTGGAGAAATTCCCTTTTGAGCTTCACGTTTTCCCTTAATAGTGACCATTTCGCGTGTAACAGATACTGAAAGGTCTTCAGATGACACCCCTGCCACCATTGCTTGAATAATAATGGAATCATTTGTCTGGTAAACATCTACCGCAAGCTCACCTTCTGGCATAGCTTCTGCTTCCCATTGACTAAAAGCCCCTTGCGGAGATTGCTCAATAGTTACCTCTTCCTCAAAGTCTGAGGATCGATCCTTGAGTGAGATAGTTCCTGTAAGTCGTTCAAAAAATGATCGTTTCATATATAAATTAATTGATTGGTCTTTGTATGCGTTTTATTAGCGCAAGCAACACAATGATGCAAATGATAGCTACCCAAAATTGAGAAAATACCATAAGTGTCTTCATTGTTCCACTTACATCTATTATAGATAAATTAAAATATGCATGCAAGAGTGTTGCAACAATAATTCCGGTGGTGGTGGCAATAAATTTAATGTATTTTGGCGCGTAGAATGAAAATGCTATAGCAATGCCTACAAAAGCAGAAGAAACGATATGAACAATAGTCGCTCCTATAAAGCGCATATTTCCATTACCCAAAATATCCATAAGCCCTCCATTAGCCATATCTTTGAAAATGTACAAGGCGTTTTCCATTGCAGCAAAGCCTAGCGCAGCTGTGATGAGATAAATCACTGCGTCCATTGGCTCATCAAAGAACTTACTCTTAAAAGCAATGAGAAATACAGTGACATACTTTGCAAATTCTTCTATAAAAGCCCAGAGAGTTATGCGTACTGTTTGTTCATTTAGTTGTAGCGCGGTTAGTTTGACCGAAATAATACCAACGATGTTCATTATTGTGTCAATAGATATCAATACAAGTTTTTGTAAAGGGAGTACAAAATATACGATCGCCATTCCCGCAAAAAACGAAAGAGCAATGAGCCCTGTCGGCTCAGGCGCGTGCCTGTCGTGTCTAAGCCAAAACCAAAGCCACACGAGCGATGGGAGGATCCCCCCTGCGATTGCAATGAATGCTGGTTTCCAAGTTAAAATGGTTTCGGCCATGGCTCCACAATGAGAAGTGTTTTACCTTCTCTAGGTAGTATACTCCAAATTTCTTCGGTGATGAATGGTATAAACGGATGCAACATTTTAATATTTGTCGCGAGAATGTTTAGAAGGAGCCACTGCGCGGATATTCTTGACGCTTCATCATTACTCATAACCCTCGGTTTCATTTCTTCAATGATCACATCCGCAAATGTATCCCAGAAATAATGATAGAGTTCCTCACCCGCAAGATGGAAGCGAAAGTTTTCGTAGTGCGATGTGATGCTTGCGATTGCTGTGTTGAATTCTTTCAAAATTTCTTCATCACGTTGGATGATTGCGGGTTTCGGAGTGTCTAATGTGGTATAGCCAACGTTGGTCAAAACAAAACGTGTTGCGTTCCATATTTTATTACAAAAATGTTTGTAGCCTTTTATTTTGTCTTCCGCGAGCGCGAGGTCGCTACCAGGAGTGTTGCCGATGACGAGCCCGATACGGAGCGCGTCTGCGCCGTACTTGTCGGTGAGTTCAATGGGGGAGACCACATTCCCCTTGCTTTTTGACATTTTTTTGCCGTGCTTGTCGTTCACCATGCCGTGTAGGTACACAGTATGGAAAGGCACTTCCTTGGTGAGATAAAGCCCAAAAATGACCATACGCGGTATCCATTTGAAAATTAGATCTTTGCCAGTTTCCATTACATTTGTTGGGTAGAAGCCCAAATCTGCTTCCTCTGGGTACCCTAGGGCCAAAAGTGGCCATTGGCCAGATGAAAACCAAGTATCAAAAGTGTCAGTCTCAGTGGTTAGAGGTTTGCCACAAGTAGGGCACGAGCTTCCTTCTTTGTGTTCAGTGTCCAGAGCGCCTGCGTTACAATGCGCGCAAATTAGCGCGGGGATTTGAATACCCCACACAATCTGGCGCGAAATATTCCAGTCCATTGTGTTGTCCATCCAGTACAAAAATATTTTCTCAAAATTATCGGGAATGAATTTTATTTTTCCGTCACGTACAGCGTCTCCAGCGAGTTTTGCTAGAGGAGCCATTTTTACAAACCACTGAGGCATCACGCGCGGTTCAATAGTTGTACCACACTTGTAGCAAGTAGGAACCGCGTGAACGTAGTCCTCAATTTTCACAATGAGTCCGAGTGTCTGCAAATCCTCAACCACTTTCGTGCGCGCTTCAAGAATTTTCATACCCGCATACTTGCCGGCTTTTTCGTTGAGCTTACCAAATTGGTCAATAACCTCTACTCGCGGAAGTTTGTGAGTCTCTGACATTCTGAAGTCATTGTGATCGTGCGCGGGAGTAATCTTTAGCGCGCCAGTACCAAACTCTGGGTCAACTTCTTTGTCGCCGATAATAATAAGTGACAATTTATTTGCAGGATGCTGTACCTCAATAGTTTGTCCGATAAATTTTTTGTATCTCTCATCATTTGGGTTTACAGCAACAGCAACGTCACCAAAAATGGTTTCGGGGCGAACAGTCGCAACTGTAAATGGGCCATACTTGATGTAGTAGAGCTTGTCACTCTTTTCCACATTTTCAGTTTCAACGTCAGAGAGGGAAGTCTGGTGTTTTGTACACCAGTTTACAGTGCGGTATCCGCGATATACGAGCCCGTCGCGGTAGAGTTTGCGAAAAGTTTCCTGCACTTCTGCGACGACACTCGTGTCAAGAGTAAATTTCTCGCGCGACCAGTCGCACGATGCGCCTAGAGCTTTTACATCAGACTCCATGTGTTTTTTACTTTCAAGCGTAAACGCCATAATCTCATCATAGAGTTCTTTGCGGTCCATTTTGAAACGCGAGCGACCTTCTTTTTCAAGTTTCTTTTCATACACTACTTGTGTCTCAAACCCTGCATGGTCGGCGCCCGGCACCCAGAGCGCTTTTTTGCCATTCATACGCTGGTAGCGAATCATTATATCTTCAAGAGCAATTGTAAGTCCATGCCCTGCGTGGAGCCTGCCATTCGCGTTTGGCGGAGGCATGATAATGCAGAAGTTGGTAGTTTCTAGTTTGTGTTCTTTAGAACAGGGTAGATTGTCTGGATTGAAAAAGCCACTCTCTTCCCAGAGCTTGTAGATGCGAGGCTCGGTGTTTGCCGGCTCGTACGGTTTAGTTAATTTCTCAGGCAGTTTTTCTTGCTTCTCAGCCATAATTGGCATATTTTACCACAATTATTTCCTTTTTCGAAGTTCTGCGAGAGTCGGGCTTACAGACTTTGCGAGCTTGAGGGTGCCGTTTGCAACAATATTTTTTTTGGGTTTTGAGCGGAGTAGGCCAGCGACACCAACCATGAGCCCGTTGTCTCCAGAGAGGAGTATATCGGGAATAAAGAGCTTCGTGCCTGGCATTTCTTGCGTAACTTTTTCCGCGAATACTTTGCGGATTTTTTTGTTGGCGGTGACACCTCCACCTAAAATAATTTCCTTCACATTATATTTTTTCCCCGCGGTAAGAGTTTTTGCTACGAGGACCTCTGTGACCGAGTCTTCAAAATCCTTTGCAATGAGTTCACGGTCTTTGTCGGTCAGAGTTTCAAACTTTTTGATTGAGTAAAGCACGGAAGTCTTTAATCCTGAAAATGAAAAATCAAAATCTCCTGACTTGAGCATAGGGCGGGGGAGTGGTGTGAAAAGTTTTCGAATTAGTAAATTCGCGTCTTGGACGTAAACTGCGCTTTCCGCCTTCTCCGCAAGTTTGGAAATCTCGGGACCGCCCGGATATGCAAGCCCGAGCATACGCGCGACTTTATCAAATGCCTCGCCAACGGCATCGTCGCGTGTTTGACCAAGCATTTTGTACTTGCCTTTGCTCGGCATCAAAACGAGCTCAGTGTGTCCACCAGAAATTAGGAGCGCAAGTGCAGGATAATGTACAGGTGTTAGGTTGTAGGTGTTAGGTTGTTTGTTGTTAGTTGTTACACGTAAGTCATTCTGGTGAATGAGGAGCGCAGCTATGATATGCCCCTCCATATGGTTCACTGGAATAACAGGTACATCCCAGAGCGTGCCGAGTGCTTTAGCGGTGTTGATACCAACCCAGAGCGCCGGCTCCAACCCTGGGCCAGATGTTACCGCAATAGCATCAATCGCAGGAATTTTTACTGCTAGAAGCTCGCCTTTAAAGATTTCAAAAAGCTCTGGTTCTTTATGAAAGATTTTTGATAGTACAGCGTGTTCCTTTTTTGTAAGCACTCGCGCGTGTTTCAATTTTTTTACGAGCCTAGCTTCCTTTAACGCATGCGTAAGAAGAGGCACAATGTCTTTCGCGTGCTCGCGACGCGCGATAGCAGGAAATACCCCGCCAAACTGCGCATGAAGCTCTGCTTGTGAGATAAGTTTATTTGCCAGAACCTTGATGCTTTTTGTGGTGCCAGAGGCAAGGCGCGCCTCTACGATGGCAATACCTGTTTCGTCACAGCTTGTCTCGATAGCTAGAATTCTCATATCGTAGCATCATAGCAGATTGTCAGCCTATCGCAATGTTTTATTCTACCTTAGGCTGTTTAGAGTTTTATTTGTCTCTAGCGCTTTTGTATTCAACTGGTTTGATATTGCGTCTGCAGTGTCAATATCCGATCGAAGGCGGTCGTATTGCGTTGCTGGCGTTGCTCCTTGCGCGTTATTTGGCTGAAATTCAATCGCGGTTGGGCTTGATTTAAAATACATTTTCATAAACAAAAAAATCATTCCAGCCGTTCCGAGTAGGATTAAAAGAATTCCTATATACCCAGATTGTTTAGGCATGGCTTTCATTTGAATGGATTTTCTCTCTTAATAACGCGGATAAGAATCATCACAATCGCAACGATGATTAAAATATGAATGAGAAATCCCGCAATATGGAATACAAAAAATCCTAAAATCCAGAGGATTAAAAGCACGAAAATGATTTCTGCAAAGCGTGGCATAAGATTATGAATTACTGTTGCTTCGCGCTCTCTTTGTCATCGTAGTAACGCAAAGTCTTTGTGCTGTAGTATAACGTGATGAGGTAAATAACGGCAATCAATTGTCGGAAGAAAAATATAGGATCCGAAAAAGTTCCATATTTGACAAAGGCGTTGACTGCAAAATATTCAAAAATTAGAAACATTATTGCCGAAATAAACATGTCCGTAAACATTATTCCGCGTTTTTGAGGGCTTGTGAGTCCAGCAAGTATAGTCAGTCCCACTACTCCAAAGAGACCTACAACAAGATAAAAATTTCTGAGTTCGCTATCAATAAGCACCGCGAGCAAAATTATAAATGCCGCAAACACTAACTGCTTTCTGACAAGGGTTCCGTAGTAGTGCGGATGAGATGTTTTTACCGATTGTGCTTCGTTAATTTTTTCCATAGATGCATTATACAGTAAAAACACCCAGCTGGTCTAGACCAGCTGGGTGTTTTTACTGTATCTTCCGTGGCTAACTAGTTTGTTGAGATATCACTCTGCCCTTGTTTAGGAGCCCTAAAAACTGGCTTAAGTTTCCTGAACCAATCCCAAACCATAATAAACGCTGCTATACCAAACAATACATCTCCAGGGATTCTCATCCACTGCCATAATACAGTTGTGTCATAGAATTCCATACTGCGAGCAAACGCATAGCCGTGCTCGTACACTGAAGCAAGCTGAGTGAAGCCGATAGGGAGGAAGTGTAGAACCATCCATGCTAAGAGCCCGATATTGTAGAGCCAGAATGCCCAGTACCCAGCTTTCTCCGTAAAAGGAGTATGGTTACCTGCCGCGTAACGCAAGCAGTAGTAGATGAGTCCTATTGCTAGTAAACCAAACGCTCCAAAGAGTGCCAGGTGCGCGTGGTTCAATGTTAGGAATGTTCCGTGCTCGTAGTAGTTTACTAGAGGAGCATTGATAAGACCGCCACCAAATACTCCCGCTCCTACGAAGTTCCAGAAGGCAGCACCGATAATATACAAGTACGCGAGGTTGTACTTGAATGTTCCGCCAGTCCCTTGAATGAGGCGATATTGCTGGATGGACTCAATAATAAGGAGTAGAAGTGGGATAACCTCAATAAACGAGAACATGCTTCCAATTGGAATCCATATACTGCCAGCACCTACCCAGTATAGGTGGTGACCTGTGCCGAGGACTCCTCCCAAGAAAATAAGTATGAGCTCGAAGTATACAGCGCGCTCAGCAAGTGTTCGTGACACCAAACCTGTTTCCATAAGGAGGTACGCGCTCACTGCCACTGTAAAGAACTCAAACGATTGTTCTACCCACAAGTGTACAACCCACCATCTCCAGAAGTCTGCAATGGAGAACGAGCTTGCGATTCCTGTAAGTGGGACCATTCCTGCTGCGTATAGCAATGCGATGTTTAGCGTTGCAGCCCACAAAAGGTGCTCTAGGTAAATATTACCAGTAATGAACTCCCGCGCCGCCTTAAAGAACTGCCCCTTCTCAGGCCACAATGCACGGAATACAAGAACGCACCATGTTAAGAGGCCAACGAAGAAGCTCATCTGCCAGAAGCGACCAAGCTCAATGTATGACAATCCTTGGTTTCCAAACCAGAACCAGTTCTTATCAATTACGTTGATGTTGCCCAAGTAGTTTCCAACAAGTCCACCTGCAACTACAAACAGTGTCACCCAGAACAATAGGTCAACAAGGAATCCTTGCCCCTTTGCTTCGCGCTTACTGATCGCTGGAGCAAGGAAGAGCGCAGCACCGATCCACGACAAACCAATCCAAACGATAGGAGTCTGAATGTGCATTGCTCTAAGGAAATTGAATGGAAGATATTCTCCTATATCAAATCCGTAAAAACTTGTTCGTTCTGAATAATAGTGAGCCATGAGTACACCGACTGCGAGTTGAGTTAGGAAAACCGCGCCTACAACGATGAAGTATTTCCCAACCTTGCGCTGGCTAGGCGTGAGAGGGCGAAAATCAATTAATTTATGTTCTCTAGGCGAAGTATCACGGTGATTTAGAAAGCGCTCATAAATATAAATCACAGCTCCAAAGAGTAGGAATGTGAAAGCGTAACTAATCCACGTCCAGCTGAACGCGCTCGTTGTTGGCGCGTTTCCAACTAAAGGTTCAAACGGCCAATTCTGTGTCCACGAAGCAGAGCCATCTGGACGCAATGCAACTGTTGTAATAGATGAATAGATTAGGAAGTTTGCGGTAATGGCGGCAGTTTCATTGTTAAGCGCCTTCGCGCCATACCAACCTATTTCAGGATTTTCTGTTAGAAGGAATGTAACGATATCCTGGCGAACTGATTTTACAGCATCGGCGAGTGGAGTTGGGAGTATTACTTCGTTCTCTGTGAGGTCAATGCCCTTGAGCATCTTTCTCATTTCCCGCTTTACTGATTCTTGGTTGTCCTCAGTGATAGCGGAGAATGACTGTCCATAACGAGACATCGCGATATTCTCGTCGGTCTTTAGTCCGAGCTGTTTCAAGTACTCAGCTGTATAGTCAATGCCAAAGTACGAGCCCATGCCGTAGAGACTGCCGTAGTCCATGAGTCCTGCTTTTTGAAAGCCGCCCTTGCCGGCAACGATGTCCTCGCCAGTTACTAGCACTTCTCCATACTCTGCAATAAACTTGTCAGGCTGAGGAGGTACAGTGCTGTATGTAACTTTTGCAGCCCACCCTAGAATACAGAATGAGGTGATAGCGACACCAAATAAAACCCATTTTAAAATACTACTAACGTTGTCTTTCTCGTAATTTTGACTATCCATTTTTGTAAATTATATTTCGCGAATAATTAATAAAACCTCACGTTCAACTTCCAGCACTGTTCACAACACTTTTATATTTTTTTGTAAAATATTGCGAACAGCGCGGATAGCCGGAAAAATCCTTCATATAAGTATAGTTTATGCAAAAATATATAACAACCCCAGCTCGTGGATAACTCTAAATACAAAACAAAAACCCTCCTCTTGCAAGTGCCGTGTTTTTGTTTTGGCAACCATGACCCCACGGGGAGTCGGTCACGAATCACTAAGTATTTTGTTTCTGAATCAGCAGATTCTGAATTACCAAATTCACGCCATGGGCGTAGACTCTTGGCCTCTGTCCTCACAAAATACAAAGTGTTCGCGACCCCAGCTCGGCTTTGCTCGCAATCTCGCAATATGCCTCCGCTTTTCGACTCCCCGACGCGAGTAAAGCAGTTTACTCGTTTGTGATCATTGGCACAAAAAACACCGCTATACTGCGGTGTCATTTGTTTTGGCAACCATGACCCCACGGGGAGTCGAACCCCGCTTTAAAGCTTGAAAAGCTTTCGTCCTAACCGATAGACGATGGGGCCAAAAGTAACTTGTGCAGTATATAACTGCATACAATATAGTCTGCTCTCGCTCGGAAGTGCGAGCCTTGGGAGGCTCGCGTTTCCCTCGCTCGATTGACTATACCAATTTTTGCCAAAATTGCAAAAAAGTGCTACTTTGATAAGGCCGTTTTGGTATCGTTTTTGTTGGAGACGTGGCTGAGTGGTTGAAGGCAGCGGTTTCGAAAACCGCCGTGCGGGAAACCGTACCGTGAGTTCAAATCTCACCGTCTCCGCAGTTTGAAGTTTTGAAAATTAGTATAAGCATTTTTGAATTTTAAAAAATTTAAAAATGGGCGATTAGCTCAGATGGTTAGAGCGTTACATTGACATTGTAAAGGTCGGAGGTTCGATTCCCCCATCGCCCACAAAATAAAGGAGACAAATGAGTAGCATTTGGCGACTATTATTTTTGAGGCGATGGGGGAATCGAAAACGAATACGGGCACCCATTTAGAAAAATGGGTCGTATGAGTAGGGCCGAGAAATTTTTGTGAGTGGCGACGAACAAAAATGTTCTTGGCAGAGACCCCATCGCCACTGTGTAGCGCCTACAAATTTTTATACCCTCCGAACTCTCCCGAAACATCACACGCCTCCTCACCGAGAAATACAATGGAGTAGAAACTCCCGATTATTTTGTCGATGTTGAACGGTTGAAAGCGGGGGAGCCGTATGCGTATGTTTTTGGGTGGAAGGATTTTCTTGGGGTGCGTATTAACCTCTCGTGTAAGCCCATCATCCCGCGCGCGGAAACGGCACACTGGGCGCTACGAGCAATAGAGGAGCTCAAGGCGAAACATGTTGAGCTTGGACGTCCACTTCGTACTTTTGACGCATACGCGGGGTCGGGCAATGTGGGTCTCGCGGTGGCAAAGCATATCCCTGGTACACTCGTGGAAATAAGCGAACTTGATGCAAATCTGTCTCATGGTATTCTCGCAAGCGTACACGCAAGCGGAATACCAGACGAGCAAATAAAAGTCATTCCTGGCGATTCTCTGGAAACTGCTACAGGACTATATGACGCTATTTTTGCAAACCCGCCGTACATTCCGCCAAGCGATATTGATAACCTAGACCCAGATATGGTCGCGCACGAACCGCATCTCGCATTTTTTGCAAATGACGGCGGAAACGAATTTCATAAAATTTTGATTGATCAAGCATGGGATTTCCTCGTGCCTGGTGGTGTTGTATATATAGAAGCCGATGAGTATCAGCGCCAAGCTATTGATGCTCTGTTAAAGGGGACAATGTGGACATATGAATTTTGGCCAGACCAATACGGGCAAGTGCGGTTCCCAGTACTAAGAAAAATAATACAGTGAAATAATACTACCTGCATAATAAGTTAACGACCGTTAACTTATTATGCAGGTAGTTATTCTAAGCGATACCACCGAATAGTTTTCTAAACTGGTTTCTAATAGCCAAATATGTTGCGACGAAAAAGAACGGAGTAGATACAAAAATGACGAGTCCAATATATCCAAAAGATTGTGGCAGTTTCTCCATCACCGGAGCACCAAACCGCAAAATAATAGCGATTTCAACAAGAAGTATAAATGATGTTATGTGAACGCCTTTGAAAACAGTTTGTCTCAAAAAATCAACATTGTGTAGCAAAATTTCTAGAGAATGTTGCTCTGTCAATTTGGAGAGTTGCCATTTTGAAAACTCGCCTGAAATTATTGATATAAAAATAAACAGGAATGTTGTTTGGATAACTAGAACGAATTGTTCGCCTTCAAGAAATATTTTTTGAAGGAAACCGCTGGAAAGCAAAATTAGAAGGTGCAATGCAATCAGAGTATAGAGAGATGCTTTGAAGCCGGCAGAGACTCCGCTCATTCGCAGTGGTAGCAGTTCTGGATCAATTTTGGTTCTCTCCTTCATAGCATAATAACTATTTAGAATGTAAATATTGGAAAATGTCTTCCAGCGCGCGAACAGCGTCGCCTGCGGCTATGTTGTTTTGGTGGTAGAGCACGTCGGTGCAATCGCCCGCAGACCAGATGCCTGGAACACCTGTTTTCTGCGTGCGAGGGTCTATGACTACATGACCACGTTCATTCAAATTAACAACGCCTTTCAAAAATTCTGTGTTTGGGAGCTGACCAATCTCCACAAAAATACCGCCAACAGGAAGCTTTATCACTTTGTCTGTTTCTTTGTCGCGGTACACAATCGCGTTCGCAAATTTGTCTCCCTTCACTTCAGTAATCTCCACGTTTTTTACCGCGCGCATATTTGGGTGCGAGAGCACTTTTTCAACAGTGATAGAATCAGCTCTGTTAAAGTTGTTACTTCTGTGAATGATTGTGACACTTCTTGCGTACACAAGAAGTTGCGCTGCTGTTTCAAAAGCGGCATTGCCACCACCAACTACGGCTAGGTCCTGACCTTCAAAGAGTGGACCGTCACAAGAAGCGCAGTATGTGAGCCCACGATGCTCAAAAGTCTCTGCTCCCGGCACCTCAAGTTTCCGACGGTGGCTCCCTGTGGCTACGAGGACTGTGCGCGCGATGTATGAATTTTTGTGCGTGGTAACAATGAAACTGCCAACCTTAGATTCAACTTTTTGAACGACCTCCTCGCATATGGTGAGGTGCTCGTCCGCATACGCCTCAACGTGCTTTCGCAATGAAAGAGCAAGTGCCTCTCCAGAGATGGCAATAGTGCCAACCCAGTTTTGAATTTCAGATGAGGCTGTTGATTGACCAGCGAAAGTTCCAGCGATGATGAGCGTCTTCAAACGCTTGCGTGCAGCGTACACACCCGCAGCGGCTCCTGCGGGACCTCCACCGATTATAATTAGATCGTACATACTTAGTTATTTGTTGGTAGTTGTTAGTGGTGAGTAGTCTCTTGACCCCTTTGACTAATAAATTTATTTAAAACACCCTCATAATCTTATTGAGGAGCTTTTCTGCTTTAGTATAATCTAGATTATGGGTTTGTGGCAATCGTTTTGAAATTATTATCTGAGTTTCCAACTCAGCGCCAGAGCCAAAGGCGTTTACTAAGAAATTCTTGAAATCCTTCCTCGTACCTCGTTTGCTTCCCTCGGCTATATTTGATGGAATTGACACGGAACTTCTTATCGTTTGAGAGGTAGTTCCATATATTTCTTATTTTGGAAATTTCTCGGTAAGTTTATATATTTCACCAACTAATTCAATAAATCGTTCCCAAACAATTAGGTTTTTGTATGATTCGATTTTTATCACTATAAACTACAAACTATGCACGAGAAACTAGATAACTATATCTTCTTGGGGCGACGAAGAAACGCCGGCACTGCGCTCCAGTCTTCGTTGCCTTCCGCATCCAGGTCTATAATTGCGACTGGCTCCTTGTCATATTTTTCTTTTACACTGCTCTGCGCAACCTCAACTTTTTTTTGTTCTTGCTCAACGAAACTGTTGTTGATCTCGCGCTTCTCTCTAGTTTCTTCTCTCGGCAATCCTTGTTGTTTTGCGCCACCTGTGAAAAGGTTGCGTTTTTCAACACCCTCTGGAAAGCCAGCGGCAATAACAGTAATCTTGATTTCATTTTTCTTTAACTTTTCATCAATAATTGCTCCAAAGATAACTCGCGCATCTGGGTCAATTGATTCTGTGATTATTTTTGCAGCTTCGTTTATCTCATGCATGCGAAGGTCTGCTCCACCAGCAATAGCGAAAAGCACGCCCTTTGCACCAGAAATTGAGAGGTCTAGAAGGGGAGAGTTAATAGCGGCTAGAGCAGCCTCCTGCGCGCGATTTTCACCGATAGAGGAGCCAATACCTAGGAGAGCCGATCCTGCGTTTGAGAGTACCGAACGGATATCCGCAAAGTCTACATTGATGATTCCTGGTGTTGTAATAAGGTCTGAGATGCCCTCTACTGCTTGTCGAAGCACCTCGTCACTCATCATAAATGCGGTTTTAAAAGTTGTATCACTGTCTGCAACGCTCATTATACGATCGTTGGGAACTATAATAAGCGCGTCAACACTTTTTCTAAGTTCGTCCAGTCCTGCTTCGGCGATCCTAGCGCGGTAAGATCCTTCAAAAGTAAATGGACGTGTAACAACACCAATAGTAAGAGCACCATGCTCCTTTGCAATACCAGCAACGATAGGCGCTGCTCCTGTGCCGGTGCCACCGCCCATTCCGCCAGCAATGAACACCATGTCAGCGCCTTTTATTACACCCTGAACTTCCTCTCTTGTCTCCTCCGCGGCTTTGCGGCCAATTTCTGGGTTCATACCAGTGCCTAGTCCACGTGTTAGATTCTTTCCGATGTGGATTTTTTTCTGCGCTAGAGAGTGATGTAGATCCTGCGCGTCTGTGTTCATCACTATAAATTCAACACCCTTGATTTTTGAGGTGACCATATGATTCACCGCGTTTTTTCCTGAGCCACCAACCCCGATGACTTTTATGCGTGCGAATGCTTCTACTTCTGGCTGTACTTTTGGCATGGCTGATGATCTGATTTAAAAACTATTAATTACCATTAGAATACCAAGAAGGGGGACAATTGACAAATTTTGGGACATTTGACATGTGGCAAGGAAAATAAGCAACAAAACAAGGGGGTTTGCGCTTCGCGCAAACCCCCTTGTTGAATTTTAGTCAAATGTCACAGGTCGGTTGTTAAATGTTTTTAACTTATGGCAAAAACGGCCTTACCCAATTTTTTAGAGTTTCAATAATGTCACTTAAAATATTTTCTGAAGTATCACCTGGTTTTTGTAATGCGTAGACTGCAAGACCGTATGCTACAAGCCATGAAGAATCTTTAACAACATGTTTGCCACCACTTGTAATAGCAGGATGCGCAATGGATGACGGTAGTTTCAGGACTGCCCTTGCAAGATCTTCTATTGTTGCAACACCTGTGCCACCCCCGGTAAGCACGACCCCTGCAGGGAGGAGTCCACTACGACCTATTTTTTTTAGGTGTGAATCAATTAGTTCGAAAATGTCGTAGAGGCGCGCTTCAATAATTTCATCTAGTTTCTTTTTTGAATAAATTCCTTCAGGTCCACTAAGTTTTATTTTTTCAGCTTCCTGAAGTGGAATTTTTAATCCAAGAGCGATGTCGTTTGTAACGTCGGTGGAGCCAATTGGGAATATTTGGAGGGAGATCGGAGTATCATTTTCAAAAACCGCAATAGAAACTGTTTCAGCGCCGATATTTACAAGAGCGCATCCGACAGATCTTTGCTTCTTGCTTAGAGCGACCATCCCTGCGGCGATTGGCGACGGAACCACTTCGTCTACCTCAACACCCAGCTCCTCAATGGTGCGAATGATGTCATCTAGGTGTTGCTCTAGACAGGTGATAAACAACATCTTTGTATCAAGTTTTGTGCCGGTCATTCCAATCGGGTCGCCAAGCACCTCTTTGTTGTCTAGTTTGTAACGAAGCGGGATGCGGTGAATAATGCGTTTATTTGTTAGGTGGCTTAGGTTTTCCTCTGCTTCCGCGGATGCCTTTCTGAGATCTAACTCGGTTACCTCACTAGACGCCCGTGAGATGATGGTTGTGCCGTGAGAAATAGAAGATTCAAGACTTATTCCTCCTATGGAAAGTATTGCGTTCTTTATTTTAAATCCGACCATTTTTTCTGCATTGGTAATGGCGTTCTTGATACTGCGAATTGCGTCTGATTTATTTACAATGTATCCATGGCGAAGCCCACGGGTTTCTGAAATACCTGTGCCAATGATAATGGGCGCCTCCCCGCGAGAATGCTCTACTATTACGACACGAGTAGCGTGGGTTCCTACATCAATGCCTGTTGCTATCCGTTTTGTGCGTGAGCTCATATGTTCTTCTTATTGTAACAAAAAAATCTTGTACGCTCAAACCTTCTTGCCTATGTACGTATCCTATACTATTCTCAGGTGAGTGAGAGGAATACAAACACGGAGTTTGTATTCCTGAGCGAACGCAGAATATTGCACCCAGTTATATAGTATATGATACGTATATAGTGCTCATTAGATACTTCTGTATAAGATGTACTAGATTTTGAAAATAGAGCGGATTTTTTTCTCCGCATTCTCCATTTTTACCCCGTGGTCTAAACCATTTAGATGAAAAAGCGCGTGAATGAACAGGAACCCAATAAAATTTGTATAAGAACGGTCAAAATTTACAGCGTCCGCTCGGGCTTTCTTAAGGTCTAAAAATATCTCGCCTTCATTTTTATCAAGAGGGAATGAAAGGATGTTTGTTGGATAATCTTTTTCGCGATACGTACGGTTGAGCTCCTGAGATTTTTTTGAACCTACAACAACGAACGAACAGTTGTATTCCTTCCCAAGTACGGTTTCGGCAATTTTAGCAAAAGGCAAGCGGGGGAGCTTGCCTTTTGTCGTGTTTGTAATAGTGAGTGACATTACCTTGACGAGCGTCTCTTTTGTTTCTTTTCTGGGAGTTTGCCAAGCTTTTCCAAAAGCTCGTATTCCTTGCGCATACCTAGAACAACAAGAGCGCTCTTTTTCATTTTGAAATGATTTGGCTTGCGCTGGTTGTAGCGAATAGAACGAACGCGGGGGATAACTCCCGAGCCCTGCACGCGCTTTGTAAAGCGACGAATAAGGCTAATCGCGTTTTCGTTTGGGTTTTTCTTGACTTCTGCGTTTACCGTAGACATAGGAGACATACTATCATAAAGGTCCTTTTGACGCAAGTGCCGAAATGACCTCCTCGTCGGAAACTTGAGGGAAATCTTCGTACCATTCGCCAACGGCGGAAAAGAAAATAGGGGTTTCAAGAACACTGACATCAGCATCTTTTTTAATGGTTCGCACGGATTCTGGAGATGCGACAGGTACAGCAACAACCACATTCAAAGCGCCTTCGCGCTTTGAATACGCCACAGCAGTTTACATCGTGAGTCCTGTCGCTATTCCGTCATCCACAATAATAATTGTTTTATTTTTTATGTTGAGAGCGCCCATTCCTTTTCGATATGTTTCAAATCTTCGCATCGCCTCCTTTTTCTCGGATTCAATTTTTTGATCAAGCCACTTGGTGTCTACATACGCGCGCTCGGCTTCGTTCCATACTCCAGCACCTGTGATATCAATTACACCTATAGCATACTCGTCATTTCCTGGCGCTCCGATTTTGCGTGTAACTATGATGTCCAATGGAAGACCAAGCTCGTACGCAACTTCTTTTGCAACAACAACGCCTCCACGTGGAAGGGCAAGGACAATAGCGTCTGTGTTTTTAAAATCACTTAAAACTACCGCGAGTTTTTTGCCTGCATCAATGCGGTCTTTGAAAATGGTAGACGATGACATACAATATAAGTGTATAAAACACATTGAACTACGAAGCTACCCAGATTCTCGTCGTTGCGAGGACTAGATGCAATCCAGTACGGTAAACTCTTGGTAGCTTCCATGAAGTGAATTTGCTAATTCAGCCACGTCAGAGTACGACTCGCAATGACAGAAAATTGAATTTTGTACTTCTAAGAAGTAAGAAAGATGAAAGATCCATTTTTAATTTTACGAAACAAAAAAAACCAAAACAGAGGAATTCCGAAAGTCTGCCCAAGATGTCGCTCGCGCGCTTGCAAAAGAGGTTGCACGTCACACCACAAAGAACAGCATTATCCTGGTTCCAATTCTCCGCGCTGGACTTGCGCTCCTGCCGGCATTTATAGAAAAGTTCCCAAAAGCATCGGTAGGCTTCATTGGGCTCAAGCGTGACGAAAAAACTCTCAGACCAAAAGCGTACTATCAAAATATTCCAAAAATCTCAAAAAATGATGTTGTCATCGTTCTTGACCCAATGCTTGCGACCGGAGGAAGCGCGGTTTCGGGAATAAATACACTCGTAAAAGCAGGAGCTCGCGAGGAGAACATTATTTTTGTAGGTATCATTTCTGCCCCAGAAGGCATTGCTAATCTCCAAAAGAATTTTCTGCTTGTACGAATTCTTTGCGCTGAGTACGGCAAAAAATTAGGCAATAAAGGATATATTGTGCCAGGGCTGGGAGACTTTGGCGACAGGTATTTTGGGAATTAAACTAAAAAAATAACACAGCAATAGTGCGCGATCGCGCAC
>PCUO01000038.1 GCA_002771015.1 Candidatus Yonathbacteria bacterium CG17_big_fil_post_rev_8_21_14_2_50_43_9 | reverse complement strand
TAGCGTGGGAGTATACTCTATAAACACTAACTTATAATATGGTAAAAAAACTCCTCTCATTTTTTTCACGCGAATGGAACGGGCTACATGAAGCAGCTCTTCTCCTAGGAATTTTTGCCATCTTATCACAGGTGCTTGCTCTAATCCGCGATCGGTTACTTGCTCATCTTTTTGGAGCGAGCCAAACGCTGGATATTTATTACGCTGCGTTTCGCATACCGGATTTTGTATTTGCTGGAGTCGCCTCGTTTATTTCAGCGCTGGTGCTTATTCCAATTTTAACTAAAAAAGCAAACGATAGCGATGCGCGCGCGCAAAAGTTTTTGAATGACACGTTCACTGTTTTTTTTTCAATACTCGTTGTTGTTTCTGTCTGTGTATATATTGCGACTCCGACTATTGCTAAGGCATTATTCCCAGCGTTTTCTGGCGACGCGCTAAATGAACTTATTATAATGTCGCGTTTGCTTTTGTTTTCGCCAATTCTTCTCGGACTTTCAAATCTTCTTGGCAGTGTTACGCAAATGCTCCACAAATTTTTTGCGTTTGCGCTGGCGCCTGTTCTATACAACATTGGCATAATCCTAGGCGCATTATTTTTCTACCCCACGTTTGGAATAATCGGACTTGGTTTTGGAGTAGTATTGGGCGCATTCATGCATTTCTTTGTGCATTTTTATATAAGCTCGCGTAATGGTTTTACGTTGAGAATTTCGTTTATGCCGTCATTTGCAGATATTTGGGAGGTGACTCGCGTGTCGTTCCCTCGCACAATCGCGCTTTCTGCAAATCAGCTCGCGCTTTTTGCGCTTGTGGTTTTTGCCGCAAGTCTTCCACAAGGATCTATCACTGTGTTTAACTTTGCGCTAAACCTGCAATCAGTGCCAATTGCTATCATTGGTGTCAGCTACGCCACAGCGGCATTTCCCGCGCTCTCAAAGCATTTTGCCGACGCGGAAATTAAAAAATTTCTTGAGAAAATATTGACCGCCGCTCGACATATCGTGTTCTGGTCTCTTCCAGTGCTTGTGCTTATGATAGTGCTTCGCGCGCAGATTGTGCGAACTATTCTTGGGTCTGGTTCGTTTGACTGGACAGCAACAAGGCTCACGGCAGCGTGTCTTGCAATATTCACAATCTCGGCCGTCGCTCAGTCCACAGGGCACCTCTTTGCGCGCGGTTTTTATGCGACTGGAAACAATAGCATTCCTTTCATCACGAATGTGTTGTCTGCCATTGTGATATGTGTGACAGGTTACTTTTTCTTGATTGGTTATGCTGGCTCGCCTTTTATTCAAGATTTTGTAGGTTCACTTCTTCGCGTTGAGGGGCTTACTGGCGCTTCAGTTTTGATGCTACCGCTCGCATACACAGTTGGGATGCTTCTTAATACAGCGCTCCTTATTTATTTCTTCCGAAGGCAGTTTGGTAGGTTTCTTACGCCAGTGAAAGACACGCTTATTCACGGTTCTTTTTCTGCAATTATAGCCGGAGTTGTTGCTTATGAATTTTTGGAGGTTCTAGGGCTTTATCTAGACTTGAATACATTTATAGGTATATTCACGCAGGGGCTTGTGGCCGGTACCACGGGGCTTCTCACTTGGTGGCTCATTTTGGAGCTTATGGGCAACGAAGAAATCAAAGACGTCCGCACTGCGCTTCAACGCAAATTCTGGAAGTCAACTGTAGTTATTCCAGACAAGGAGGAAATCTAAAATGCCTGTGTTAGGTTGTAGGTTGTAGAATAGGCACAAAGGTGCAATGAGCACCATTCTGGTACTCATTGCACCTTTGGTTTTCAAGGGTTTTGTGGTATATTTTGCGTACTATGGACCTCAAGCACCTCCGAAATTTTTCCATAATAGCGCATATTGATCATGGTAAATCCACCCTTGCTGACCGTATGCTTGAAGTGACGGGCACTGTGGAAGCGCGCAAAATGAAGGAGCAAGTTCTTGATTCTATGGAGCTTGAACGCGAACGGGGCATAACTATTAAAATGCAACCGGTGCGTATGGAATATATGTATAAGGGCGAGAAATATGTGTTGAACCTCATTGATACCCCTGGGCATATTGACTTTGCATACGAAGTTTCTCGCGCGATGAAGGCTGTTGAAGGAACGATTCTTCTCGTGGACTCCACGCAGGGAGTGCAGGCTCAAACACTCTCTGTCCTCGCGATGGCGCGTGAAGCGGGACTGGTGATTATTCCCGCAGTTTCAAAGGTTGACTCTCCAATCGCGCGCGTAGACGAAGTAAAAGCCGAACTCGCGAAACTTCTTGATATTGACTCAGGTGAGATACTAGAAGTATCTGGCAAAACAGGGCAGGGGGTTCCGGAAATTCTTGGCGCAATCATTGAGCGTATCAAAGCTCCAGTTTCAGAAGGTGGCGTAGGTGGACCGTTCCGCGCCCTAGTTTTTGACTTTGGATACTCAAGTCATAAGGGGATTATTGTGTATGTCCGCGTTCTGGATGGGCAGGCTCGCAAGAATGACACGCTCATCTTTTCACAAGCGCGAGAGAAATTCGGCGCTCTCGGTGTGGGGATTTTTCATCCGGACATGGTGGATACCGACATTATTTTCGCGGGAGAAATCGGATATATTTTGACTGGAATTAAAAAGCCGGGGATCGCGACAGTTGGTGATACTATTACCACGCAAAAAGCTTCCGCCGATCCGCTTCCAGGATATATGAAGCCACGCCCTGTCGTGTGGGCGTCTGTTTACCCAGAAAGCGCGGACGACTTTACTGTGCTTCGGCAGTCGCTTGAGATTTTGCAACTTTCAGATTCATCGCTTTCGTTTGAGGAGGAAGTGTCGGGGGTTCTTGGTCGCGGGTTTCGATGTGGATTTTTGGGAATGCTCCATATGGAAATCGTGACGGAGCGACTCCGTCGCGAATTTACGCTAGAAATTATTGTTACAACCCCGTCTATTACATATGAGGTTGAAATGCGAAACAATGGCAAACGCGAGGTTATTTATTCAGCGCACCTTTTTCCAGATTATGGTTCAACAAGCAAGATTTTTGAGCAGTGGGTCAAGGTGAAAATCATTACGCCACCAGCATATGTAAGCCCTATTATGACACTTCTATATGATCATGAGGCAATCGTTGGCGCTACGGAGCTTTTTGGAGATAATCGCACAGCCATAGAAGTAGAGATGCCTCTTCGTGAGCTTATGCGAAACTTTTTTGACGATTTAAAGAGCGTGTCTTCTGGTTTTGCTTCGCTCGCATACGAGCTCGTTGGTAACCGTGAGGCTGATGTGGCGCGTTTGGATATTTTAGTAGCAGAAGAAATTGTGCCAGCTTTTTCAAAAGTGGTTTCAAGACGCCGTATTGAAAAGGAAGCCGAAGATATGGTGGAAAAGCTACACGGTATTCTTCCTCGTCAGCTTTTTAATGTGAAGATTCAAGGTTGCGGACTCGGGAGAATAATTTCTTCTCGCTCGCTCACAGCGATGAAGAAGGACGTGACAGGGTACTTGTACGGTGGCGATATTTCTCGTAAAAAGAAACTATGGGAAAAGCAAAAAAAGGGCAAGAAAAAAATGCAGGCACGCGGGACAGTGGACATTCCGCACGAAGTATTTTTGAAGATGGTAAAGGGCGGGGAGAATTAGGAGACTGAATATCGAATGTTGAATATAAATAAGGGCGTCACACAAGTGTGACGCCCTTATTTATTCGAAAGTGCCATGCTCGAATTTGCTAATTCGTCAATATTCTTGAATTAGCAAATTCGCGTCATGGACGCATGTCAATATTCTACCCAATGAGGCTCGGTGCAGCGTATAGAAGCACCATGCTTACAATAACGAGAAGAGCGACGACGACTCCAAACGTATTCCAGTATTTTTTGAATTTTTTGTCAAACATCATAAAAAAATTAGTTAAAAGTCATAAAGTCTAATGTCTTAAAGTCCTGAAAAAAGAAACGTGTTTGTGTTTACTTTTTACTTGAGACTTTTCGACTTTTCAACTACATTTTCGTATAATACCCTATAAGTGATTCCATTTCAAGAGCGAAAAAAATTAAGGAAAATACTGTATTCAAAAATATCCCTCGTTATACTCGCGGTGATGCTTTTCTTTGTTGGAAAAGGCGCATGGGGGATTCATCAAAAAGCGCAAATTGCTATTTCTGAGCGTAATATAGCGCAGCGGTCTCTACTGGAACTTGAAGCGCGAACTGTGGAGCTTCAGGCGAGTCTAATACGTTTAAAAAGCGATATAGGGGTAGAGGAGGAAATACGACAAAAATATTCCGTTGTGAGACCTGGCGAGGAAGTAGTAGTTATTGTTGACGATAGAGCGAAAAAAAGCGAGAATAGTAAGGTTGGGATCGGAAATTGGATCTTGCAAAGCATTATTTCGTTTTTTGGTTTCTAGCAACAAATCTCGACTTCGCGAGTTACGAGCGGATTTTACAACGCCGTAGCTCGCAAGGGCGAAGCAAAGGCGGGTATAGTTTAGTGGTAGGATGCGACCTTCCCAAGGTTGAGACCCGAGTTCGATTCTCGGTACCCGCACAGGTAAAAGAAAAGCACACCTTTATCGGTGCTTTTCTTTTACCTTGTTGTGCGGGTACAGAGAATCGAACGGGAAGGGGGTCGGGGAAACACCTGTTTCCCCGTGGAGGAAGGATTGGGAAAACCGTGGGTTTCCCAGGAGTGAGATAGCGAAGCGTCTCGGTACCCGCACAAAATATAGGTTTTAGGTTCCACTATTTTTAGGGTGTAGCGCCACGCAAGAAAAACCTACTATGTACGTATCCTATACTATAGTATAGGATACGTACATAGTAGGTTTTATGTGAGTAAATGTGGTATATTTGTTTGTATGTCTGTGTTATTATATAATAGTTAGATTACAGATTAGCAGTATTCACACTCACGTTATCAAACTGTTAGTCAAGCATATAGTATGCTAGCGTTGGGAATGAGTAATTAAAAATATTATACAGTAAGCACATCACTATCCTTGTTAAAGTCTAGTTGTGTAAATAATTTATCATGAACTTAACATATATTATATTAGCGGTTCTCGCAGGAATAGTTTTGTGGGCAATTGTTGCATACAACAGGTTTGTCACACTTGTAAATCGCGCAAAGGAAGCGTGGTCAGACATTGATGTTCAGCTCAAGCGTCGCTACGACCTTATTCCTAACCTTATGGAAACGGTAAAGGGGTACGCAAAGCACGAGAGTGGCGTATTTGATGCAGTGACCGAGGCTCGCGCAAAGGCAACGCAGGTGCATATTGATCCGTCAAACATTACCCCAGAGCAGATCGCCGCAATGTCTGGGGCAGAAGCATCTCTCGGTCAGTCACTTGGCAAACTTCTTGCAGTTGCAGAAGCATATCCAGACCTGAAAGCAAACCAGAATTTCCTTTCACTTCAGGCGGAACTTTCTGACACAGAAAATAAAATTCAGGCAGCTCGTCGTTTCTATAACGGAAATGTGCGTGATTTGAATATCGCGATTGAGTCGTTCCCTTCAAATCTTATCGCAAAGATGTTCAACTTTATGAAGCAAGAATTCTTCGAAGTAGAGGAGGACACCCAGCGCGAGCCAGTTAAGGTTAGCTTCTAGATGAAAAATAACAAGCGAAGCGAGTACATTTTTCGCTACCCAGTTAGATGATTTTTTGTTTCGCAAACAAACAAAAAATCATCACACAGGATGGTCGCGACTGACTTCAATAGTCAATAATTATTATCGTTTAATAACGATAATTTTAGAACAGCAATCGTCCCCATGTGATATTTAACCGGATGATGATTTTCTAAAACTCACATTAGCTCATTAAGAAAATTAATCATGGCGACTCTCTACACTCATCAGGATCAAAATGTGCGAAAGACATGGTTTCTTATGACGATGTTTTTCGTTGTGGTTATTGCTATCGCTTGGGCGTTTAGCTATATTTTGGATAATCCAGCGATACTTTATTTTGGAGTTATTTTCAGCATTGTAATGAATATCTGGAGTTATTGGTATTCTGATTCGCTCGTTATTAAAATGTCAGGCGCAAAGAAAGCTTCACGCGAGCAATATTTTGACCTCTGGAATGCTGTTGAAAATCTTTCCATTACCGCAGGGCTCCCGATGCCCGCGCTCTACGTTATAGACGACCCCTCACCAAACGCATTTGCAACAGGTCGCGACAAGGAACACTCCGCAGTCGCCGTTACTACAGGGCTTCTACAAATTTTGAACAAGAACGAGCTCGAGGGGGTCATTGCGCACGAACTTTCGCATATCGGCAACAGAGACATCCTTTTAGGTACTGTTGTTGTTGTGCTTGTTGGTTTTATTGCAATTGCTTCAGACATGTTTCTAAGAATGTCCATTTATGGTAGGGGTGGTAATCGTGATGGTCGCATTGGTTTGATTCTGATGATTGTTGGCATTGTTCTTGCGATACTTGCGCCTATTGTAGCTCAGCTCATCAAGCTAGCAATTTCCCGCAAGCGTGAGTTTCTTGCGGATGCTTCGGGAGCGCTCCTTACTCGCTACCCAGAAGGACTTGCAAGCGCGCTTGAAAAAATCTCTGGGTATCCTGTTGGGATACAAAGAGTCAGTACCGCCACAGCGCACCTATATATCTCAAAGCCTCTCAAAGACGGCAAAGCGGTATCGTTTATGAGTAAACTGTTTGCAACACACCCACCCGCAGAGGAACGAATTTCTGCGCTCCGTGGAATGTAATGACCAGTGACCAGTGTTTGTGTTCAAGACACACGTGTCCCGACTTCGTCCAAGACGTGAATTTGCTAATTCAGGCTCTGTTAACCCGTCATATTATTCGAAGTTGAAAGTCAGAAGCGGAGAACATTTTCACAAATCACAAATAATCATACACTTGGACGTCGGGTTTCCAAGTGAGTAGCAACATAAAGCGCCGAGTCTCCCTCGCCAGAATCTGCCACTACTGCTTTTAAAATCGGTGAAAAATCATCAGACCCGCTTCAAATGTACCTTGCGGATATTTTTACTACTAATTATACTAATGTTAATGTATAATATTACACGTATGGAACGTACAGTAAAGTCTAAGAAACGACATTTTGAACAATTTGTTGTCAGTTTGTTTTCTTTGCTCATATTCGCGCCTATTTTCGTTGTAGGAGCGACACATCTCGATAATCCAGCAACTAAATTATTCAACAACACACGAATATTCGCGGAGCAAACGATAAAGCGTATCCGGAGCGACTCCGCTTCCTTGTTTCAGGGCGCGCCACTACAAAACCCGCCTACGCAGTTTGCATCGGTCGCGTTGTCTGGCTCTTCAGATAGTAAAGATGACGATTTCTCATATTCAAGTAGCATCAGTGTTTTCATAAACAAAGCCATCGCCTTTACTCGCGAATTTTTTGCATCAATTTTTGGACAACAAAATCAAACGAAATTAACGACCGCACCAGCTACCATTGTTCAACCTGTCCAAAATGTTCCCATTATTCCTCCCGCTCCTGTTCCCGCTCCTGTTCCCGCTCCTGTTCCCGCTCCTGTTCCCGCTCCTGTTCCCGATACTGTACGCGAGCGCGTCATAGAGCGAACGATTGTTCTAAGCGCTCCTCCAGTATCATCTAGTATTTCTGAAGGGTTTCTCGCTGAGCAGTTGGGTAAAATTGAAAGCGTTCTGCGAGCAGAAATTTCTCGAGTGGAAACAAACGCCACCAGACAGTCAGACAATAACTCCTCTACGATTTCAGCGGTGAACCGCATGAACGCTATCTCGTCAATGTATCCTTCCAACACTATTGTTGGGCAAACAATTACAGACTCCAGTTTCTCGGGGACAACGTTCACTGGCATAACAGGAAGTTTTTCTGGAGACGTATCGGCAGCAAGTTTGTCTGTCACAGGGGACGCCACATTTGATATCAACACGCTTTTTGTGGATTCGCTCAATAACCGCGTCGGCATCGGGACCGCGACGCCAAGTGATACGCTTTCTGTGAACGGCGCGCTTTATCTTTCACAGGCGAGCGCCCCTGCGAGTACGACTGACCGTTTATACAACACGAGCGGATCACTATTTTGGGCGGGTAATATCATTGGAGGAGCTACAACAGGGAACTGGGTGACAGATGGAACGAATGCGTGGCGCGCCGCCGGCAACGTCGGCATCGGGACAACGACACCAGATTCAAAACTCACTGTGATTGGTGACGGATA
>PCUO01000009.1:65733-66007 GCA_002771015.1 Candidatus Yonathbacteria bacterium CG17_big_fil_post_rev_8_21_14_2_50_43_9 | reverse complement strand
GGTACGCCAGGACGAACGATAGACCTTATGAAAAGAGGACACTTGGATGTATCTAAGGTGAAGACGGTAGTATTAGATGAGGCAGATAGGATGCTTGATATGGGATTTATAAATGATATTAGATTTATTCTTGAGACGGTGCCTACAGATAGGCAGTCACTTTGTTTCTCAGCTACTATGGCACCAGAAATCAAAAGACTCGTGCAGGACTTTTTGATAGAACCTGTAACCATTTCAGTAAAAACTCAAGATACTCCACATAGTATTGATCAAG
>PCUO01000009.1:58418-65610 GCA_002771015.1 Candidatus Yonathbacteria bacterium CG17_big_fil_post_rev_8_21_14_2_50_43_9 | reverse complement strand
CTCTTGGTAAAAAAGGTTTTAAAGCGCAGTCTATTCACGGAGATAAAAATCAAGGACAGCGTCAGCGCGCTTTGGATACTTTCAAAAAAGGGATAGTGCAGATACTTGTTGCGACAGACGTTGCAGCGCGCGGTTTGGACATTGCTGGAGTATCGCATGTTATAAACTTTGACATTCCTGAAACCTACGACGACTATGTGCACCGCATTGGACGTACTGGCCGCGCAGGAGAGAAGGGGAAAGCGCTGACGTTTATCTAATTCACTAGTGGTAATATAGGTCAGTATGTAAGAACGGCACTTTAAGCCCGTCTTTAATAATAGACCCGTAACTTAATAATTTTCGTAGCGAAATTCACAATTTTCGATGACCCGTAGGTCATTCTGCTGAATGAGAGACGTAGTCAAAAATTATGAGGAATATCAAGATATTTCAAGGAATTTTTTACAAGCTGCAGCTGAGAATTGTGGATTGAAGCAAAAAAGTTATCAGGTTACAGGTCTAATGTAGGCATGAAAACCAATGCAGTTGAACAGGAATTCCTTAAGGCTTATGACCAGTTTGCTGATGCGATATTTCGGCACTGTATTTTCCGTGTGTCAGACAGGGAAAAAGCAAAAGATTTAGCTCAGGGAACCTTTGTTCGTGTTTGGGAATACATGTCACAAGGAAAGGAAATAGATAATATGCTCGCGTTTTTGTACCGCATTGTGAACAATCTGATCATTGACGAGTATCGCAAAAAGAAAGATGAGTCGCTTGACCGCATGCGTGACGAAGAAGGTTTTGATATTGGCACTGAGTCAATGCGAGATATTGAAACCAAAGACGAACACGCTCAGGCCCTCGCTTTACTTGAATGTCTCCCCGACAAATATAGAGAAGCGCTAGTGATGCGACATGTGGACGGACTCTCCGTAAAAGACATTGCACATCTTACTCACGAAACAGAAAATGTCATCTCGGTACGAATACACAGAGCAATCGAGAAACTAAAGACACTAGCTTCCTATAATAAAACAGCTATTACGCCATGAAATTTTCTGCTCAAAAACTTCAAAAACTTCGTCCACTTGCCCCAGCAAGTATCCTTAGTTTCTTCGTTTATTGCAATGAAAATTTTATGGCTCATATGTACAGTTTTATAAGAGTAAGCGCGCTTTCAGAACAACATGGAAAACATAATTAAACAAATTAAAAAAGGAGCAAAGAACACACGACTCTATGTAGAAGAAAAGGCAGAGATGAAAAGCGCGCTTGTTCGCCATATTAAATTGAACCCCGTAAATGAAATTGCTTTTTCACCACATTTAATTCCTTCCCCTTTCAATATTAACAATTTCAGAAACAAGAAAGGTATTTCAATTTTAGTAATAATATGTCTTCTAATGGGTGGTACTGTTTCTTTTGCCGCGGAAAGTTCAGTTCCTGGCGATGCGCTTTTCTCAGTGAAAGTTTATATGAATGAAAGTGTGCGTGGAGCGGTGGCTATGACACCAAAAGCAAAAGCTGATTGGGAAGTAAAGCTCGTGGAGCGTCGCCTAGAGGAGGTTGAAAAACTCGCCATGACTCCAGATGCGCCTCAGGAGATCCAGCAAGTTGCAGAGAGAAATCTTGAGCGCTATTCAGAACGTGTTAAAAAGCGCATTGAAAAATTTGATGAAAATGAAGATGGTGACAATGCTATAGAAACTGCCTCAAGACTTTCAAATGTTTATAATTCTCACGAGCAGGTTCTTCTCGACATGAATTCAAGTGTCGGGTTTGTTGCAACAAGAACCATCACCGCGACAGCAACTCCAGTTGTTGCAAAATCTTCTTTGAAGAATGAAAAAAACAACACAACCTTAAAGAAGGTTCAGGTTGCACGCGATGATGCGGAAAAAAAGCACAATGAGTTAAAAGAAAAATATAGAAATGATAAAGATGATGAATCCGAAAAAGATTCATCGAAGATTTCTCCTAAAACATCAGACAAAAATGAAAACGCTAAAACTCATGTTGAGTATAATAAATACACACCAAAAATTGAACGCATGGAGGAAATTCGTTCAACTATAACAAACGCGAAAGCGACCTCAACTCCTAGTGTTTTGGAAACGCCAGAGCCTAAAAAAGAAGAATACAAAAAAACTGACGAGAAACGTGAAGAAGAGGAAAGATAGGACGATAACGACTAACTTTTTACTGCGCACTAGAAGAGATGCTCGGTAAAAAGTTATACACACCCCGTGTGTAACTTGTAATTACTAGGGTGTATAATTTAAACTAAAGGTCGGGGAATATAAAAACATTTTTCATTATGAAAGCATTACATGTAATTGCATTTGTCCTTGTTATAGTGGGTGGCATAAACTGGGGCCTCGTTGGGGTTAATCCCAACTACAACATTGTTTCTATGCTCGTTGGTGGCTGGCCAGTAGTTGAACAGGTTGTGTACATACTTATTGGACTCTCGGCTATATACCTCGCCACAACCCACAAAGGGGACTGCAGAACCTGTTCAGCAGGAGCTACAATGTAGTAGGAGAGGTCACGTTTTCTCTTAGAGAAATGCACGTGGAGAAATCTCGGGCATTTTTCTTTTTTGTCCTTATAACCTCTTTACTAGTAGTAGTTTTTGTGTAAATTTGTTTGGTATAATGTTAGATGAATAAGATAGTTTAGTTTGTGGAAAATTGTATGTATAAATTTCTAATTATTTTTTTGATAGGTATTGGTGGCACAACATTTGCGTACTCGGCCGAACCACCGATAAAGAATGCAGGATTCGTGCCGACGAATATTTGGTATTCAAAGGACCCATTTTTTACAGGAGAAAAAATTCGCATATACACAATTATTTTTAATGGCAGTTCGTACGACTTGGAGGGAACTGTTGAATTTTTGGATAATGGAGTTTTGATGGGGGAAAGCAACTTTGCGCTTTCTGGTGGTGGACGCGTGCGAGATGTGTGGGTGGACTGGAAGGCTACGGAGGGTAAACATACGATGACGGCGCGTATCACTGGGACAACATCTTCTCTCGCCGGCGGAGCTAAGCGAGCCATCGTGCTAGACAATACAGAAACAGGAAAGAGTGAGCGTGATGTAGATTTGGATACAGACGGAGATGGTGTAGGCAACATAGAGGATTTGGATGACGACAATGATGATGTGTCTGATGTGGATGAACTGCGTAACAGCACAAACCCTCTCAAAAAAGATACTGACGGAGACGGACTCTCGGACGGCAAAGAACTAGAACTTATTGCGAAACAAAAAGCCGAAACGGAAAAGCTCACTACAGCATCAGCTGAACCAGCAGGAAGTATTTTAGGTACGATAAAAAAAGTAGAGGAAAATATTCCTGACCCAGTGAAAGAGGGCGCAACGGCATCCGCAAATGCTCTTGAACGTTTCCGCATAGGCGAGTGGTACCAGATACGACTCGCAAAAGAGGAAAAGGCTAGGGAGATTTCGGCGATGAAGGCACCACCTTCTGTTGTGCTAAAGGACGAAAGTGTTCTTGGTCATGTTTCAAATACAGCCGAGAAACCATTTGCGTATATGGTCCTCGCTATTCTAACTCTACTTCAGTATTTTTTAGAGTGGCAGATTATTTTTTACGGGGTTCTTTTGTGTTTAGTCAGTTGTCCGCAAAGCGGGGTCAATTGTCAATTGTTCTCCAAAATTATTTTTTCTCCGAGTATGAGAGTGTCATTTTTTGATCCTTTGCGTCAAATAGTGAAATGACGAACGAATAAGTTTTTCCAAGTTCAAGCTTTTTCCTTAGCTCCTCATCTCCGCCAAACTCAGACACATGCACAAGTCCAGCAACACCTTCTTCAAGAGACACGAGCGCGCCATATGTGTTGAACTTGATAACGATACCAGTTACGGTGTCGCCCTTCTTGTAGCGTTTCTCCGCATCCTTCCAAGGGTTATCCTTTAGTGCCTTGAGTGAAAGTGAAATCTTTCCGTCTTTGATTTCAATAACCTTCACGCGTACCTTTTCACCAAGCTTGAACATCTTGCGTGGATCATCCACTAGCCCCCAGCCGATTTCTGAAATGTGAACGAGCCCCTCAATACCATCCTCAAGCTTCACGAATACACCAAAGTCTACGATACCAGAGATAGTACCATCTAGCTCATCATCGTTTGAGTACTTGCCGGAAATCTCACGCTTTTCCTTTACGCCTTGTTCCTTCTCCGAGAAAATAAGCTTGCCTTCTTTTGGAGATGCCCCGATGATGGTCACCGTAATACGCTTTCCGATAAGTTTCTTCAATTCTAGAAGGATCTTGTCCTTGTCGCCGTCGTCAATACGAGGATAGTGCTCGCTCTTTAGCTGTGAAGCTGGAAGGAACCCTTGGATACCTTGCCACTCTATAATGAGTCCACCCTTGTTCGCCTCCTTTACAGGGAGCTCAAGAGCTTTCTTTGACTTGATAGCTTCTTCGGCTTCGCTCCAGATAATAGCCTGGCGCGCTTCTTTGAGTGAAAGCTCAATGTAGCCGTCTTCGTTGTTTGTATCTACAACTTTTGCAGTAATGGTGTCGCCGATGTTTAGCTTCTTTATGACATCGCGCGCGTTGATAAACTCACGCCCATAAATGATACCTGTGCCGATAGGCCCAAGGTTCACATACACGCATGACTTTGCCACGCTAATTACCGGGCCCTCTACGAGAGATTCGTTCTCAGGCAATGTTTTTACATCCGCCATGAGTGTCGCCATGAATGACAACGGAGCCTCTACAATTTCTTCTATATCTTTTTTCATATGATAAATTAAAATCCCGTTCCCATATGCGCAGGCGCGCCATGGTAAGCGGGAGCAGGGAACTTTGGGTCTGTACGGAACGATAGTGTCGGGGTCGTGCAGGGCTACCTCAGAACTGCTTGCTATTAATATGGTTAATATTATAGTAAAACCGAAGAAAAAGCAACACCCTCTTACTTGGAGGTTGAACCTCCAAGTAAGAGGGTGGATAAACAAAAACCCCCAAGCGCGATGCTTGGGGGGACTACACTGTTTATTTACGCGCTGTGTGTCAGTTGCGCATCGATAAAATGGCTTTTGGCGCCGGTGTGTCTAGATCCGGTGGCTAGATGTCGGGACGCGCGCCGATGGCGGCCATGTAGGCTGAGATCGAGTTATCCAAAAAGTTGGTTGCATTGGCAGGGTCTGCTGTTGCGTTGGCGAAGGGTTTCTTCATGGCGATTTCCTCACTGAAATGAACAATTAGTTTCAGCCAAGTGGCTGAAACTACCCACCAGAAGCCGTAGCCTCAAAGGTAAAACAAGTATAGCAGATACAAAGGATTTGTCAAGTGCCTATGCTGTCTGCTACAATACCACTAATGATTGTCACATATTACGGAAAGCAGTTTTTCAAGATTCAGCTCGGGGAGCGCACCATTGCCTACAACCCAATAGGAAAGGACTCAAAGGAAAAGGGTTCTCGCTTTGGCGCGGATATTGTACTAACGTCCCTTCGTCATCCAGATTTTAACGGCGCAGACCAATGCGCGTATGGTGAGCGTCAACCGTTTATCATTTCTGGCCCAGGCGAATACGAAGTTGGCGGAATTTTTATCAATGGTTTTGGCACCGATACTGTTTACGACAAAGAGAAAAAAATTAACACAGTTTTTTCGGTAATGTTTGAGGGTATTAACCTATGCTTCCTCGGTTCACTCGCATCTGCAGACTCTCTTTCTCGCGAGGTGAAGGAAGGCCTCGGGGAGATTGATGTGCTTTTTACACCCATTAGTGGGGGAGAAGAAATCTCAGTCTCTGAGGCGTACAAACTTACGCTCGCTCTTGAGGCAAAAGTCGTCGTGCCAATGGATTTTGAACGCACGAAAGGTTCTCTTGAAACATTTGTGAAGGAGTCTGGCGCAGAAGCTGAGACTATGGAGAAATTCACATTTAAAAAGAAAGATCTAGACGGAAAGGAAGGGACTGTGGTAGTTCTAAAGTCAGCCTAATTCACTATTTTACATTATGCTCGAAACACTGCGGGCGAAGCCAAATCATATAAAGCAGATCATCTCGCTCGCGATTACTATTGTAATTTTTTCAGCAATTTTATTTGTGTGGGTGTCTTCGCGGGGCGCGCGCTTGCGCGAGGTGGAAGTTCGTGAGAAAACAGTTTCTCCGGTAGATGGTGTATCAGTGATGTTCGATGGTTTTTTGTCAGGGCTCAAGGACAGAACATCAAACGCATTGACGCCAAAAAAGAAAAATACTACTTCCACTTCTACAGACGATTTTGACCTTTCTGGGGTAGTCATAATTGACCCTTCCGTAGCTACTACGACAAAAAAGTAGGTGATTCATCACCCCATAAATGAAAGTATCTTTGTCATTGCGAGGTACGAAGCAGTCCAGCAACCTAGGTTGCTTCATATGAGTACACCCTCGCAAAGACAGGTGGTGTGTGATGAGTTACAAAATAGCGTTTGAATAGGGTAAGATTTTGTGTTAGAATGCTAGTAATATGGCACGCAATAAAGACGAAAAAGAAGGACAAGAACTCGCACATACGGAGCGAGTTAACGTTGTGTCACAGGATATTTCCAGCGAGATGCGCGCGAGTTTCATTGATTACGCGATGTCGGTTATTACCGACCGAGCGCTTCCAGATGTTCGCGATGGTTTGAAGCCTGTTCATCGCCGTATCCTTTTTTCGATGCACGAGAAAGGCCTCACTTTCAATGCAAAGTTTAGGAAGTCTGCGACAGTAGTCGGAGATGTGCTTGGTAACTATCACCCTCACGGAGATTCTTCTGTATACGAAGCGATGGTAAAAATGGCGCAGGATTTTTCCTTCCGCTACCCTCTAGTTATCGGTCAGGGAAACTTCGGTTCTATAGATGGAGACTCAGCCGCGGCATATCGCTATACCGAGGCAAAAATGTCGCGTATATCTGGCGAGCTTCTGAATGATATTGACCGTGAGACTGTAGACTTCAAGCCAAACTATGATGGTACCAAAAAGGAGCCAGTGGTGCTTCCTGCGACACTCCCAAATCTTCTTTTAAACGGAACTCTTGGTATTGCTGTTGGTATGGCAACAAACTTTCCTCCGCACAACCTTGGTGAGCTTGTGGATGCTACACACCATCTCATTGATGAACCAGAAGCAACATCCGAGGACCTTGTTAAATTTGTAAAAGGACCTGACTTCCCAACAGGAGGT
>PCUO01000009.1:49354-58411 GCA_002771015.1 Candidatus Yonathbacteria bacterium CG17_big_fil_post_rev_8_21_14_2_50_43_9 | reverse complement strand
TTGGTGAAAAAGATATCAAGCACGCGTATTCGTCTGGTCGCGGAGGCGTAGTGGTGCGTGGAGAGGCAGAAATCATTGAAGACAAAAATGCGAACCAAATTATTATTACCTCGCTTCCTTTCCGCGTGAACAAGGCAAACCTCATTGTGAAGATTGCGGACCTTGTGCGCGACAAAAAGCTTGAAGGTATTCGTGGACTTCGCGATGAATCTACTCGAGACATTCGCGTGGTGATTGATCTCAAAAACGGCGCATACCCGCAGGTAGTTTTGAATTATTTATATAAACACACCGAGCTTGAAAGCACTTTCCACTACAACATGGTTGCGCTCGTGGATGGCGTGCCACAGACACTTTCGCTCAAAGGGGTGCTTTCAAACTTCATCGGACACAGACAGGTAGTAGTACGTCGTCGCACAGAGTACGACCTTCGCAAAGCTGAGGAGAGGGAGCACATTTTGCTTGGCTTGAAGAAAGCACTGGACCATATTGACCGTGTAATCACGCTTATTCGTGGTTCAAAAGATACCGCGACTGCGCATACAAACTTGATGAAGGAGTTTAAATTCTCTGACCTGCAAGCAACCGCGATTTTGGAAATGAAACTCCAGAAGCTTGCAGGATTAGAACGCAAGAATGTTGAGCTTGAACTTAAAGAAAAGCAGGATTTTATAAAAGAGTGCAAGGAATTACTCGCAAGTCCTAGGAAAATCTTGGCTGTTGTTAAAAAAGAGCTCGGAGAAATGAAAGAGAAATATGGAGACGCGCGCAGAACAAAAGTTGTTCGTCAACCCGCTGGATCCATTTCGCTAGAGGACATGGTTCCAGACGAGGAGTCTATGCTCGTGTATACGAAAGGCGGGTACATCAAACGTACAAATCCTGGAGAGTACCGCCAGCAGAATCGCGGTGGCGTGGGTGTTGTGGATTTGGACACAAAAGAGGAGGACTTCATCACTCTCTTTATGTCCGCAACAACACACAGCGATATGCTTTTCTTTTCAGACAAGGGCAAGGCGTACCAGATAAAGATGTACGACATTCCCGAGGGCAAGCGAGCAACAAGGGGCAAGTCCATTATGAACTTCATCTCGCTTTCAGGTGAGGAAAAAGTTACTTCCATTCTTTCGATGCCAAAATCAGCAAAGGATTCAAAACTCTCGCTATTTATGATAACGAAGCAAGGAACTATTAAGAAATGTTCAGCAGAGAGTTTTAAGGATGTTCGTAAGACAGGTATCATTGCGATTAGGCTTGATGCAGGGGACGAGCTTCTCGCTGCGCTCTTTACAGAAAAAGGTGATGATATTATTTTGACCACAGCAAAAGGTCAGGCAATTCGTTTCAAGGAGTCTGATGCTCGAGAGATGGGTCGCACGGCAGGAGGTGTACGCGGTATGAAGCTTGGCAAGGGTGACTTTATCGTCGGCGCGGATGTGATTCACAATGACTCAGAGAAGCCTGAGCTTTTAGTGATGAGCGAAAACGGCTACGGAAAGAAGACTGCTATCAAGGAGTACAAAGTGCAGAAGCGTGGTGGCTCGGGTATAAAGACAGCAAAGGTGACAGCGAAGATTGGGCAGATTATGGTGGCAAAGGTGGTAACTCCGGCATTTACAGAGCTCGTCGCTATTTCAAAAAAGAGTCAGGTGATTCGTATCACGATGAAAGACGTGCCAACGCTTGGTCGCGATACTCAGGGTGTGCGTATTATGAAGTTGAGGGAGGGGGACAGCATTGCATCGCTTAGTTGCCTCTAGTACACGACAAGGAATTGAGAATGGAGAATGTTGCCGACATATTGTAGGCACACTTTTATTCTAAATCACCTATAGCCGTATAATATACTATAGTATATTATACGGCTATAGGTGATTTTTTGTTTGCATCGCCACGCATCACAGTGTATTATATAATAGTAATACTAATGAAATCTGAGAAAGAAAGAAATTAAGTATTATTCCCAATTCTACATTCCCTCTTCCATTTCCCCTGTTCTATCTACCCATATGACAAATCCAGAAGAAAATATAAAAGCGCTTGGTGTGCACGATGGAATGGTTATTGCCGACCTTGGCGCAGGAACTGGCGCATACACATTACCCCTTGCAGAAAAAGTTGGCGAGTCGGGGCGCGTGTACGCGGTGGAAGTGCAAAAAGATTTTCTTACGAATATAAAAGACGAGGCGACGCGTCGCGGACTAAAAAATGTTGAGCTTCTCTGGGGGAATATTGAAAATCTAGGGGGAACGAAAATAAAAGACGGAGCATGTGATGCGGTAATTATCTCTAATGTTCTTTTTCAAGCAGAAGATAAATCTGGGTTACTTAGAGAGGCGAGTCGTATTCTGAAAGTCGGTGGCAAGCTTTTTCTGATAGACTGGGCTGACTCTTTTGGGAACCTTGGGCCGACGTCGAAAATGGTTGTAACAAAGGATTCAGCACGCGCGCTTTGCGAGGAGGAAGGCTTTGTTTTGAAAAACGAAGTGCCTGTTGGCGAGCACCATTATGGTTTGTTATTGTTCAAGTCCTGATATAATTCTAGCTATATGCCACAGCAACCAAAAATTTTTCAAATAGTTCTTACAGGTGTATTTGTAGTTTTGCTCATACTCGGGTTCCTTGGTTTTTCTGGTAAAATCCCACTTCCTAAAAGTAAAAAAGATATCAATTATGGCGAGGTGACGCTATGGGGGAGTGTGCCAAATGAAACAATGCAAACACTCATTGAAGAAATTCTTCGCGACGAGAGGAGTGTGAGTATCAAATATGTAGAAAAAAGACCTGAAAATTTTACGAAGGATTTTGTTGAAGCGCTTGCTAGTGGCAAGGGACCCAATATGGTAATACTCCCACAAGACGAATTAATAGCAAATCTTAATAAGATTGCTCCAATTTCGTACGAAACAATTCGTGAACGAGATTTTAAAAATACATTTATAGAAGAGGGGGAGATGTTTCTCCGTCCAGAAGGAATCGTTGCTTTGCCTTTTATTATTGATCCAATAGTGATGTATTGGAATCGCGATATTTTTACTAATGCGCTTCTCACCGCGCCACCAAAATATTGGACAGAATTTTACAATCTAGTTTCAAAGATTACTGTTCGCGACAGAACAGGAGGCATTTTAACGAGTCTCGTACCATTCGGTGAATACAGAAATGTTACTAACGTCAAGGAAATCCTATCAATCCTTTTAATGCAGGCGGGAAGCTCCGTTGTAAATAGCAAAAATGGTTTGCTTTCTGCTGGTCTCATCACTCAGGGGCCTGTAAATATTGAAAATCCAGTAGTTACAGCAATGCGTTTTTACACTGAGTTTTCGAAACCAGAAAAGGATTCATACTCATGGAACCGCTCATTGCCTCAGTCAAGCGCAATGTTCCATGCAGGAGATTTGGCTCTCTATTTTGGATACGCGAGCGAAAATCAATTAATAAAACAAATGAACCCACACTTAAACTTTGATGTGGCGGTAGTGCCACAGGCCAGCATGACAGCAAAGAAACTCACATTTGGTCGCATGTACGGTGTGGCAATTGTGGCGTCAGGAATGAATCAAGCAGGGGCCTTGCGCGCGACAACACTACTTTCCGGTATCAGGGTTATTACGGGAATCAGCGACCTTTTAAAGCTTCCACCAGTGCGTCGCGACATCATTTCTATTAGACCAACGGATCCTGCATTATCTGTTTTTTATGATTCCGCACTCATATCACGCGCTTGGTACGACCCATCATCTGCGGAAACAAATCTTATTTTTATGAACATGATAGAGAGCGTGAACTCTGGGCGTAGCAGCATGAATGAGGCGCTCACTGTGGCGCACGGCAGTCTCTCAAAGATTCTGCAGGATTATCAACAGCAGTAAGAAACTATATTTGACAACAGACACCAACTAGCGGACAATTAACAAAATGCAAAATACAAATTCTGTAAGGAAAAATCAAAAAACCTCCGCTACAATAGTAGCATTTGCTATATTTGCGCTTCCGGTGGTTGTTTGGGCACAGGTTGGAATTCCGTGCGGGGATATAGCTAGTGGTCAGAAAGAGTGTGGTTTCAACGACCTAATTATCCTTGCAAACAACATCATTAATTTTTTAATTTTGAAAGTTGCTGTACCGCTTGCAGCGCTTGGGTTTATGTGGGTTGGTGGGAAAATGATCTTGTCTCCGAACAAGGAATCTGCAAAAACTGAAGCAAAACAGAGTTTTGCAAATATTGCTATGGGTTTCGGCATTATGCTTGGTGCGTACATCCTTATCAAGACAGTACTCTTCGCATTTTTGACCGACGAACAAACAAGTTTTATGCAGTTTATGTTTCAATAATGTATAATATGAACATAATGAATCCCGTTAGAGATACCAGCGTTACTTTTTGCGGGGTTCGGGATATAATAAGAAGACAGTTATTAGCAAGTTAATATAATTTGATAAGGGAATTACATTTCCTATCTCTAAAGGGATGAAAAAAATATTTGGAGCGATATTACTGGTTGTTTTGATAGGGATCCCTTCTTTTGCAATGGCTGACCAGTGCGTTCCTGGAGACCCGGATTACATTGGTATCGATTGTTCCCTCCCTGTGATGTCTAGTGGTTATTCTTCATCAGAGCCCTGTGCTTGGGGCCCAACATATAATGAATGTGTGGCTGCTGGGGGGGGGCCTACTATCTCAGAAGGGAATATAACTGGCTCCACAGCGCCTTCAGGAAGTACAGCGCCTTCAGGTGGAACTTCTGGCTTATCCGCAAACGCTCAACTCCAAAATCCAATCAAATATTCCACGTTCTCTCAATTTGCCGCCGCTGTCACAAAAACCGCTGTTCAGGTGCTTATGCCATTTATTGTACTCGCATTCATTTATTCCGGGTTTCTTTTTGTGAGTGCTCAGGGGAATGATACGAAATTAACAGAAGCAAAAAATATACTTTGGTACAGTATTATTGGCACCTTTATCCTCCTCGGCGCATGGGGCTTTGCGCAGATTATAGGGCAAACTGTTTCAACGCTCACACAGTAATAATTATGAATTTCAAGGAATTTATTAACTACATCATTAACACGGTCATAACGCCGTTTTTCTCTATTTTTCTGGGTGCGGCAGTCGTGTTCTTTTTGTGGAATATGATGGGTGTGTACAGGAACAACGACAACCCAGAGGAGCTTGCAAAAGTAAAGAAACAGGCGATGTGGGGCATTATTGCCATTACAGTAATGGTGTCTATGTGGGGGTTGGTAAACTTTGTCACAGGTTCACTCAAATTGAACACTACAGACCGCATCAATTTGGAGCGGTTTGAACGACCATTGTAGTTTTTGCGCGAGTTTCGTATAATAATAAGTATACGAGCAATTAGTATTCGTACATCATATTTATTAAGTAATATAAAGAGAGAAACGGAAATGGAATTTCGACTCAGTTAAATCCTGTAAGCAGGGACTTTTAATAAAAAGTCGTTTAACCGGGTTGTGGTTTTAATAGTCGTTTCACTCCTTTAAAATCAACCATGAAAAAGATTATTGCATTAGGTTTTATTTTAACGCCATTTATGGCAGGAGCGCAGATTGCGCAAGGGGCAAGTACTGTGTCTGGGCTTATAGCATTTTTGAAGGACGGACTCAGCACATTAACCGTACTTATTCTTGCTGGAGCTGTTGTGTATTTCCTTTGGAATGTATTTGGCTATGTAATGTCCGCTGGTGACCCAGATGCTCGAAAGGAAAAGCAAGGGGGCATGATTTACGGAGTTATTGGTATCGCGGTGATGGTGTCCATTTGGGGTCTCGTGAACTTCCTTACGTCATCAGCAAAGCTAGACACAACTACGCGTACCGCGCCTTCTCTTTCTCTGTAGCTAGTTAATTAAACTATCTGTTATGAATTTTATGCAGAAAATTAATGACGCTATCCTTCAGCCGATAGTCCTGCTTCTTATGGCGCTTGCTGTAGGATATTTTCTGTATGGAGTAATGAAGTTTGTAAAGGATCAAAGCAGTGAAGATGCGCAACAAGAAGGAAAGAAACATATGATGTGGGGAGTTGTCGGTCTTGCTATTATGCTCAGCGTGTGGGGGATACTAAACTTCATCAATGAGTTTGTAATGGGGTTCTCCTGATAGATTAGGGTAAAAATCAAAAACCCACCAAAATTTCCTGAATAAAAGTTTATGACAAGGCATTCATCCAAGATGTGAATCTACTGATGTTTATGCCAAAGGCACGAATCTGCTGATTCGGAATTTGCTAATTCGAAAATATAAGCGGGCAAGAAAAAAGCCCGTCAAGCACCAGTATGGTGCTCGACGGGCTTTTGAGTTGAATTGCAAATGAAACTTAAGAAGTTATGCGGACTCGCACTAGCACAGGGGTTTCCGTTTTTGAAGAGAATCCAATACGGAAGTTGTGTAGGTTCTCGCCAACCTCAACATTCTGCGCGCAATCATAGATGATTCCCTGTTGCGCATCACGATGAAAGACTTTTGCAAGTCCGTCATCAGGACAGTCTATTGAGAATTGCACTCCCGGAGGTATCTTTACTTCTGTGAATCTGTCCTCTGTAGCTGTCACTTCAATCACACGTGTCTGTGGTTGATACGCAGCCGGCGCGCTTGCTGACTGCTGTCCTTGTGGAGCAGAAGGTGTTTCTCCGTATTTCTCGTTAATAGATACTATTACCTTCTGCGTGCCCGTCAAGGCTTTGTTTGTTAGACCCCATAACGCATCGCGTATCGGCACAACTTGAGGGAATACCAATGTCAACCCGTAAAAGAAAATGATACCGTATAGAATTGTTGTTTCCATCCAGCTTACTTTTTCGCTAAACGAGTAGACCGCCCATATAATGTGAACCCCCAAAAGTGCAATAATACCAGCCCAGAGATAGATATTTTCTGGAGAACTTTCTGATGGTGCTGATTTTGGTATTGACGCCGTGGCAACCAAAATCGCTATGACAGAAAGGATGATTAGCCAAACCCTCTTTTTTGAGTTTGGCGTCATTTTACCCCATCCAGCATATATCTTACCTATGGCGGTTGGTTGTTTTGGTTGCGATGAATTGCCACCTACTGCAGGTGTTGACTTGTTGAATTTCAAAAAGTAAAGTGACCCCAAAGAGGCAGTCATAATTACCAAAATCAACAATACCCATAACAAACTGTTAATCATTTGATACCTCCTTCTTTGTTAGATGTTGGAATTTGAAGCATTGAAGGAAGATTAAGATCCTTCCCGATAAGCGTCACATTTGCTCCAGCGTTTTCAATTGCGTGGAATCCCTTGAGCATCATTGCTTTGTCGCTCATTTTTTCCGCCGCAGTATTGACAATGTTTATCGCTTCCGCTTCGCCTTTTGCTTTTTCAATTACAGCCGCAGCTTGTTGCTTCGCTACTTCTCTTTGGATAATGATTTTTCGCATCTCATCATTGGTAGGGTCTATTTCTACAACCTGAACAATGCTGATATCAACGCCAAACTCTGGTTCTATGTCTTTTTTTGCAGAATTCATTATCCTTTTGAGAGCTCTCTCAAGTCTCGGCCCAGCATGACCTTCTGATTCCGCCATCTCCCTGTCGCCTTCTGCTACAACGAAGTCATCTATGGATAAAGTGGAGAATTCATCTCGCGACCAACCAGAGACTCTTTCCATTGTTGCATCAAGCCAACGTTTAACACGAAATAAAGCTTTTGCTGGGTTTGTAACCTGAAGTGTAATTAGAAGTTTGATTGTGTAAGGGATTCCTCCCTCAAGCTCAATATTGTCTAGAACGAGGCCATAGACATATTTTTGCACGAGGATCCACTCAATCTCTTCTGGATCACGCATTATGAACCTGTCATCCATCCATTTAAATTTGTAACTGTGTACGCTGTAAAATGGCGGGATGCCTATCCACGAAACTCCGCGGATAGGAAAGACGATAGAAGTAAACATAGAAATTTCCTCAGAAATTTCTTCCCGTTCAATTTCGTATCCATCAAGATTGTTTTCTGACGGTTTATAGGTGCTGTGCTGGCTTTTAAAGTTGTGGCCAGTGTAGCGTAGCAACATTTTATGGAATTTTTTGTTACGCATAATGGCAACAGCGGTTCCTTCTTTTGGTGTAATCCAAAAGATACCAATGCTAGCACAAAGCCAGACTGTCAGTTGCGCGAGATACCAAATTGTAACCAACAGAAGTACTATGATTATTATGTCCATTTGAACCTCCTAATAAGTAAGTTTAATTTGCAATTATCAAAGATCTATAACCTTTATATATTATATAGGATTTTGATGAAAAAGTCAAGCCCATACGAGTGGCGCGGAAGGCTTGGGGAATATGGTAAAATTGGAATATTCAGACAGATAAAATTTTGCTGGAGTGGTGAAATTGGTATACACATAGTGTTCAGAACGCTACGAGCATAGGCTTATGCGGGTTCAAGTCCCGCCTCCAGCACAAGTAAAAAAATATCTTTTAATTTTCTAATTTTTGTGTATAATGTTTTCTACATGCACCCATAGCTGTTTTGGTGAGCCCAGAAGGTTGCCATATTGTGTATGTTGTGCGGAGTAAGGTTAAAATATATGCACCCATAGCTCAGTTGGTAGAGCAGCTCGCTCTTAACGAGACGGTCGTAGGTTCGAATCCTACTGGGTGCACAGGGCGAAGTGCCGGGATGGCGAAATTGGTAGACGCATCGTGAATAAAGTGCGCCGGGATGGCGAAATTGGTAGACGCACTTGCCTTAGGAGCAAGCGGGGTTAACCCATGGAGGTTCAAGTCCTCTTCCCGGCACAATAAAAAAGAAAACACCCAGTCATTTTAAAATGACTGGGTGTTTTCTTAACGACGAGCAAGCTCGGCAAATCTTGTGTGGACACAAGTCACTAGGTCTACTCGGGTGAGTACACCCTGCGTGGACGTAAGTGCTCGCGCCCCCGGCTCGTGGGTTCGTCTGGTGACGAACCATCACTGCGCCCGACACAAACTAAGAATCTGCCGCAGGGCAGATTCTCTTAACGTTTGTGTCCGGGATGGGACTCGAACCCATAAGCCTTGTG
>PCUO01000009.1:31205-49348 GCA_002771015.1 Candidatus Yonathbacteria bacterium CG17_big_fil_post_rev_8_21_14_2_50_43_9 | reverse complement strand
AATTTTAAGTCTCCTGTGTATACCATTCCACCACCCGGACATATTTTGTTGTTTCTTGAGGCGTGGGCGCTCTCGGTCACGAATCACTAAGTATTTTTCTTCGCTTCGCTTGAAAACTACAAAGTGTTCGCGACCCCGGCTCGCTGTCGCAAGCGACATGCTCCGCCCTTCGATTCTCGACGCAGGCAAAGCAGTTTGCCTGCTCCCACACCAAGAAAATCCTTAACAGAATTTTCTTTGAGGCGTGGGCGAGAATCGAACTCGCGTGTAGAGGTTTTGCAAACCACTGCCTTACCACTTGGCTACCACGCCTGAATCAGATGATTCACGTCTTGGACGTAAACCTTAATTTTTTTAACTCATTTGAGATTTCTTTGTAACACTTTTGGCACAAATGAAATTTCCTAACCATATCTTTTTTGTCAGGCGGACTTAATAAAATGCCACCAAAATCTTTGAGTTCTTCTTTACATTTATCACACTTTGGTTTTATTGCCATGTTCCCTATTTGTGGGTCTTAAACCTAAGCACCTGCCTATCTTAGCCTTGTTGGCCCAGCTCGTCAATTCGCTGGCGGTTTCGCTCGCCTTCATCTATCTTTACTTCAAGCACTGGGAGGTTCTTTAAATGCGCATGGTCCTTGATGTACTCACGGAGTTCGGTTCGCTTTCGTTTTGCAAAATCAAGAGCTTTCTCTTCTTCGCTAGTAGGGAAGCAAGTAAAGTAAATTGTCCCACGTTTGAAGTCGGTAGAGATGGTCGCATCTGTCACTGTGATGAGCGAGTTTTTTCCCGCTTCACGAGTGAAAAAATCTGCGGCGATTGCTCGGAGGAATGAGCGCATTTTGTCTTGGCGAGGTGTTGTCATAAAATTAGTTAAAAGTTAAAAGTCTTAAAGTCAAAAGTGGGTTCAGAAATTATTTCTCGTTCATCACAAAAGCTTCAAGCACATCACCGCCAGCAATCTCTATCTTTGCGTCAATCATCATTCCGCACTCGTTTCCTTCCTCAATTTTTTTTGCTAGAAGTTTTTGCTCTTGAAGCCCTTCAATTTTCCCACGACCGATTTCAACATCGCGACGCATAATCCTTACTTGCGCGCCAACTTCAAGCAATCCCGAAGTTACTTTTCCACCAATAACCTGCTTGTGCTTTGTTGCACTGAATGTTTTGAGAATTTTTGCTGTGCCAACAACTTCCTCGCCCATAACTTTAGGCGTGCGACGATCTAACTCCTCATTTAACCACTCTGATAGTTTGTATATTATGTCAAAAGTTTTTATAGTGATGCCAAATCGTAGTGCGATATCCTCCGCGCCTCGCTCTACCTTTGTGTGGAAGCCAATGATTATAGCGCTGTCTGAACCAGAAGCGAGCTTCGCGTCGTTTTCACCGATTGTGCCAACACCCTTCGATATGATTTTTAATACTACACGTTCACGTTCAATCTTGGCAAGTTCTTTTTCTATCGCTTCAAGGGTACCTGCGACGTCTGATTTCAAAACAATAGGCACAACAAGCGCGTCTGGAGCGAGCGGGATTGTACGCACAATCTCTTTCACTTTTTCCTTACTCCTTGCTTCACGAAGCTCAAGTTGCATTCTCTCAGCATCTTTTTTGTTTGCATACGCGCGGAAGGTGCTTCCTACGGAAGGCAAGGCATCAAATCCTGTGATTTGAACAGGGGACGAGAATGTTGCTTCGGAAACTTGTTTGCCAAGGAAGTTTTCAATCGCGCGTACGGGTGACATGCTTTCCTCCGCGAGAATGAACATTCCTTTTTTGAGTGTGCCATTTGTAATGATGAGTGTTGCGGATGTGCCACGTTTTGTATCAATGTTGGACTCAACCACAATGCCTTCTGCTGGGAGAAACGTGTCGCCTGTAAGGTTTTCCATTTCCGCAACAAGAAGCATCATATCCAAAAGGTCTGGTATGCCCGTACCGAGCTTTGCAGAGATTGGCACGAATGGCACGTCACCACCAAATCCCTCTAGATAGATTTCATTTTCCGCGAGATTTTGTTTTGTGCGCTCAATATTTGCGTTTGGCTTGTCTATTTTGTTGATGGCGATAATGTATGGTATACCAGCCTCTTTAATAGAACGAAGCGCCTCTTTTGTTTGTTCTTTTACACCGTCTTCCGCTGAGACTACAAGAATAGCAATGTCCGCTACCCCTGCGCCACGCGCGCGCATTTTTGAAAAAGCCTCGTGTCCTGGCGTATCTAGAAAAGTGATGCGGTTGCTTGCGAGCGCATCTTTCCGCGTTTGGTCAAGATGGTGTGTCACCTCGTACGCGGAAAGATGCTGAGTAATGCCACCAGCTTCGCCTTCAACAATGTTCGTCTTGCGGATGTAGTCAAGGAGAGATGACTTCCCATGGTCAATATGTCCCATGATAACAACAATGGGTGGACGGGGGATTATTTTTGCTGTGGAAGTTTTTGTCATATGATTTTAGTCAGAAAGTCCAAAAGTCAAAAGTTGGAAGCGTTATGAGCGTGTAGCGCGCATGACCGCGCCTTTTTCTTCTTCTGTCATTTCAAGTTCGGAGGTGAAGTTTTTGATAGGCTTTGCAAAGATGTTCATTCTGTCGCGAGCGAATAGACTTGAAATAACTGTCCCATCGCCATTTTCAGACAGGAGCGCGATTGCGAAACTTTGGTTTCCACCTTCGCCGTTGCCCTTGAACGCGTTGAAGCGAATTGTCTCAACACCTTGAATGCTTCGCTTGATGCGTCTGTTTGAATCAGTAATGTAGTTCTCCGTATCTGACTGAAACTTTTCCAGAGCTCGGATGTCTTTGCCTAGGGCGACAATCGTTTCTTCAAGACTCAATGCGTCTTTTCCCGCGAGTAGTTTTTTCATACGACGCTCTAACACAAAAACCCATACAGAGAGCGCTATCGTGATAACGCTTAGTACGATAACGGTTATTTGCAGAGCTTCTGGTGTCATATTAATACAGTTGATAGTTTTTAGTCGTCAGTTTATAGCGGAATTAACTATAGACTATCAACTAATGACTACTGACTTCTCTATCTTTTACCACATTTTAGGGATTTTTGCAAAAACTGCTCGTATGTCGTCTTGTGCGGGGTACGTATATTAATTTAAAAAAGCCCCAGGTGCGATTTTGCTAAATCGTCCTCGTGCTCAAGCCGTCGCTTTCGCAAGTTCCCACACAAGAGACATTCCTCGCCAAGGAAGTGAATTCAGCCTTAGTTGAGCTCTGGAGTTACTCGGGTGTTTCGTTCCCAAGTGGACAAAAAGAAAACCGCATCGTCAGAAAGACCAATGTTTGGTTCAACTATTGAAAACAATTGACTCGCGGGATATGATGTCGGGATGAAAAGAATCTATTTAGACAATGCTTCGTCGACGCCAGTGAGTGCTCTCGCGCAAAAGGCAGTTACGGAGACTTCAAAAAAGTTCCATGGGAACCCAAGCGGGATTCATAAGGAGGGGAGGTCGGCGCGAGCCGTTCTCGAGGCGGCTCGTGCCAGTGTTGCCGAGTCCGTTTCTGCGCGCCACGATGAGATTGTTTTCACGAGCGGAGCAACCGAGGCGAACAATTTGGCAATAAGCGGTGTGGTACGCGCTTGTGGAATTGCGAAACCGCGTATCATTGTATCTGCAATTGAGCACGCATCGGTTATTGAAATTGCGAGAACATTTGAATCTGCTGGGATGCAAGTGGATTATCTCCATGTTGATAGTCGCGGGCTCATTGACACAAAAGAACTTCGCAAACTTATCACTCGTGAAACTGCGCTCGTATCTATAATGTATGCGAATAATGAAATCGGAACGATTGAGCCGATTGCTGATATTGCAAAAGAAATTCGTCATGCAAGGAAAATGAACGGAAGCTCGTATCCATATTTTCATACAGACGCCGCGCAAGCAGGGAACTATCTGGACATCAACGTGCTTCGTATTGGTGTGGATTTGATGACTCTTTCCTCTGCGAAGACATACGGCCCGCGCGGTATTGGCGCGCTCTTTGTAAAACGCGGAGTTAATTTGCTTTCACAAATGTACGGTGGTGAGCATGAAGGCGGTCGTCGTCCTGGTACAGAGGCGGTCGCGCTAGTTTGTGGTTTCGCAGAGGCTCTACATGAGGCGCAAAAAATGAGCGCGAAAGAAGGGAAGCGCGTGCAGAAACTTCGCGACGCCCTAGCTATTAAAATTATTAAGAAAGTTTCAAGCGCAAGTGTGAACGGCTCTCTTGAACATAGTCTGCCAAACATTTTGAACATTTCGTTTGAAGGCGTGGAGAGTGAAGCGCTCGTGCTTTACCTTGACGCTGTAGGGGTTGCGGTGTCTGGAAAGAGCTCATGCAAGAGTTACGAGGGTGGCCCGTCTCATGTTATACTAGCGATAGGCAAAGTAGGCGAATCAGGGCAAGCAGGCTCAATACGATTTTCACTAGGCAGAGGAACAAAAAGTAAGGACATTACGCATGTCGCGAATGAAGTCACTCGTCTTACGCTGTTTCTCCGTGAATCGCAAGTGCAGAGTGATGCGGTCTGAGGGCATCTCTGACTTTAAGGATTTTCGACTTTAAAAACTTTACAGACTTATGAACTACGAGGCAAAAAATTTTGAACGACTTTTAGGAACCGTTGGATTCTCGGATGTGCTTCTACGTAACCATTTTACACTCTACGAGGGATATGTTTCCAATACGAATAAAATTCACGGGTTTCTAAAGACAGCAGATGTTGGAACACCACCGTACAGCGAGCTAAAGCGTCGTTTCGGATGGGAGTGGAATGGGATGCGTCTACATGAATTATATTTTGGGAACATGATTAAGGGAGGAAGTGACCTTTTAAGTTCCCGTCAAAGAGTCTTCGCAAAAGGCTTGAAACATGCTGGTTCAGAATCTGCTGATTCGGTCTTGTTTGCGAAAAAAATTGAAGAGGATTTCGGTTCAGTTGAAAACTGGGAAAAAGATTTTCGCGCTACAGGCGCGATGCGTGGAATCGGCTGGGTGGTGCTGGCTTGTGATACAGAAACAGGAAAACTTTTTAATCTTTGGATAAATGAACACGACGGGGGGCATCTAGTTTGCACCGAAATCATTTTAGTGATGGATGTATTTGAACACGCATTCGCTCTAGACTATGGCATCAAGCGCGCGGACTACATCTCTGCATTTTGGAATGCGATTGACTGGCAGGTTGTAAGCGCGCGATTTCTTGCAGTAAAATAGTATTTTGGGTAGAATATAGAATATAGAATTTTGAATATTGGATAGATGCGGGGACAATTCTAGAGACTAATTTCCCATTCTATATTCTATATTCTAAATTCTAAATTCAACATTCAATATTCAACCCATGGAGCACCTCACAAAAGCGCAAATTGTCCTACTCACACTATTTGTTAGCTTTGTTGCATCAATGGCAACAGGAATCGTTGTAGTTACACTTATGGATCAAGCGCCTGACCCAGTAAATCAAACGATAACCAACGTGGTTGAGCGCACGATTGAAAAGATTACTCCTACTTTTGTAGATAAGCCAGGCGCAACTGTTGTGGTCAAAGATGAAGACATGCTTGTATCGGCTATCGATAAAAACATAAATAACGTTATTCCTTTTAAGGCAGAGATTGGCGATGGTGGCGTTCTTTCTGCAGGTGTTGGGACAATTGTGTCTCCTGATGGACTTGTTATAACAGATCGTTGGAATCTTGGGCTTGGTGTACTATATACAACAATCAATGGGATCCAATACACTCTTGAAGTTATCTCAAACAATAAGACAAACTCATTAGGTCTTGGTCGCCTTGTGCCAGTGTCCGCAACATCAACACCAAAGTTTAACACTGTCGCATTTGGGAATCCTGACATGCTAAAACTTGGTCAAACTTCGCTCGTCATTGGCGGTCGCGATGGAAAAACGATTTCAATAGGAATTATTACAAGCATTGATATGCGCACCGTTGTTGACAAGGAAACAAATGCTGAGACAAAAATTTTGGACAACATCGCAATTTCCACGCGATTTGCCGGAACCTCAAACGGCGCGCCTATAATAAACCTGAATGGCGAAATTATTGGTTTTTTAAGTATTGATGAAAGCGCCGGTTCTCAGTATGGAGTGCCTGTTACAGAGGCAAGAAGACTCCTTAACGAAGCCACAAAAACCGCTCTTGCTGATCCTGAGAAGATTATATAGTTGGTTCAGCGTTTTTACGGCGAAGTTTGACAGAATAGAACCACTATTGTACATTACTATCAATATCTAGCATTTAATATTCGATATTCAACACTCAATTCAAATGATGCCACCATTCAACAATTTCACAACAAAAGCTCGCGATATTATTCGTCGCGCGCACGAGCTTGCAGTAGAGCGAGGGCAGAACCACGTGAGTCCAATGCACCTGTTGACCTCCCTTGTCCTAGACGACGAGAGTATTGTTGTGTCTATTCTAGATCGCCTTGATGTGGACTCCATGGCGTTTGCAGAAGCGATCCTTGATCTCATTGAGCCAACAACATCTACCAATGTCGCTTCGGCATCGTATCAGCTTTACCTTACTCCAGAGCTAGGACAGGTGCTTGGAGAGATTGCGCCACGCCTTGCAGAAGCAATGAAAGACGAGCAGATTTCCTGTGAACATCTTTTTCTCGCGCTTTTTGATGTTGAAGGGCAGGCCCGTGAATTTTTGTCACGTCACAATATTGACCGAGAAGGTGTAATGCGCGTGCTGGAGGAATTTCGCACGCAAAATATCACAGACAGCACGCCATCTAAAAAACTAAAATCTGTTTACAAATACACGAGAAACCTCACAGCGCTTGCTGGTCAGGACAAGCTTGATCCTGTCATAGGTCGCGACAATGAAGTCGGGCGCATTATTCAGATTCTTTCTAGGCGCACAAAAAACAACCCAATACTTATTGGAGAGGCAGGTGTGGGCAAGACTGCTGTGGTAGAAGGACTCGCTATTCGTATGGCAAAGGGCGATGTGCCAGAGTCGCTCAAAGGAAAAGATCTTGTTTCTCTAGATCTTGGTCAGCTTATCGCAGGCACAAAGTACCGCGGAGAATTTGAAGATCGCTTGAAAAAAATAATGAAGGAGATTGAGCGCTCGGAAGGAAAGATAATTCTTTTTATAGACGAGATTCACACAATCGTTGGCGCTGGCGCGGCGGAAGGTTCCATGGACGCGTCAAATATGTTGAAGCCTGCTCTCGCTCGCGGGGAGCTTCGCGCTATTGGAGCAACCACACTTCGTGAGTACCAGAAGCATATCGAAAAGGATCCTGCCCTCACTCGTCGTTTTCAGCCTGTGCATGTGAATGAGCCAAGCATTGAAGACGCTGTGGCAATTCTCCGCGGACTAAAAGAAAAATACGAACTCTTTCACGGAGTGCATATTACTGATGACGCCATTATGGCCGCAGTGAATCTTTCTAGTCGATACATTACCGATCGTTTTCTCCCAGACAAGGCAGTTGACCTTATAGACGAGGCTGCGTCGTCGCTTCGCATCTCGCTTGAAAACAAACCGCCTGTGCTTGAGGATGCTCACCGCCGTATTATGCGTCTTGAAATTGAAAAAGAAGCTCTCAAAAAGGAGTCGGCTACAGAAGGAGCCGCTGGGAAGAATGCGAAAGCGCGCACAAAAAAGATTGATAAGGAAATCGGCGACCTACGCGAGAAGACAAAGGAAATTGAAATCAAGTGGAAAAACGAAAAGGAGCTTGTTCAAGATATTCGCGCAATCAAGAAGAGTCTGGAAACTGCGCGCCTAGAGGCAGAAACTGCTGAAATGAAAGCTGATCTTGCTCTTGCTGCGGAGATTCGTTATGGACGCATTCCATCATTTGAAAAAGATTTGGTTTCTAAAGTTTCGCGTTTGAAAAAGCTTCAGTCATCACGTCGTATTTTGAAAGAGGAGGTAATGGAGCATGACATAGCGGAGGTCGTTGCTCGCTGGACAGGGATTCCAGTTACAAAAATGCTTGAAGAGGAAGCAGGGAAGCTTGCACACATAGAAGCAGAACTCGAGAAGCGTGTTGTAGGACAAAGAGACGCTATTCAAAAAGTTTCAGACGCAATAAAACGTTCACGCGCTGGCATTGCCGATCCAAACCGTCCAATTGGTTCGTTTCTTTTCCTTGGGCCAACAGGTGTTGGTAAGACCGAGCTCTCAAAAGCTCTCGCGCAGTTTATGTTCAACGACGACAAAGCTCTCGTGCGTGTGGATATGTCGGAGTATATGGAGAAGCATTCAGTTTCAAAATTAATTGGCTCACCTCCTGGATATGTTGGACATGAAGAGAGTGGAAACCTTACCGAGACTGTTCGTCACAGTCCGTACTCCGTACTTCTTTTTGATGAGATTGAAAAAGCGCATCCAGAGGTGTTCAATATTTTACTTCAGGTTCTTGATAACGGACACCTTACAGACTCAAAGGGTCGCGTGGTGAATTTCAAAAACACTGTCATCATTTTGACATCAAACATTGGTTCTGAATACATTGATAAAATGCAGGCGATTGGTTTTGGCGCGCACGCGAGCGACAATGCTGATTACTCCGACGCAAAGGAGCGTGTAACTGGAGCGCTCAAGGATTTCTTCCGTCCAGAATTTTTGAACCGCTTGGATGAAATCATAATTTTTGATATTTTGTCGCCAGAGGTTATCAGAAGTATCGTCGGGCTCCAAGTTGATATCATAAAGAAGCGCCTCGCAGAAAAAGAAATTGCTCTCAATGTTATGCCCGAAGTTTTGACGTATCTTGCTGAAAAGGGATATGACTCACGCTACGGAGCGCGCCCGCTCAAGCGTTTGATCCAGACAAAGATTTTGACACCAGTAGCTTCGCTTATGATTTCATCTGGAGTGCTAAAAGGTGGCCGCGTGTTAGTCTATGTGGAGAAAGATGAGATTGCTATTCGTGTTGAAAAGAAGCAGGTGACGACAAAGGCTCGCGCGCACGTCAAAGCGGTAGCCTAGCGCAAAAACAAAAACACCAAGCCCATTTAAATGGGCTTGGTGTTTTTGTAGTATACTGTTACAACAGTATACTACTCTGCTATAATGTATGTATTAATACAAAAGAACGTGGAGACATGGCAATTGGACAAGCTATAAATTTCTTCATGAAAAATGGTTACGAAGTATCTTTGCCGGTTGGCGACAAGAGAGATTATGTTTCCTATTGTGAAAAAAGCTGGGAACCTTGAGAATGTTCAAGTGAAGTATGCTGGGCTATGTGGACGAACCAAAACTTGCAAGGTAGGTTTGTGTATAACCGGAGGCAATCAATCTTACTCATATTCAAAAAAGTATAAGAACGATTCCTTTGACACATTGTTTGTTTATACAGAAAAAGGAGAGATATATGTAATTCCTTGGAAGAAACTCGGGATTAGAAATGAGTTGTCAATTGATACAAAAAAGTATAAGATGTACAGGTTCTAAAAAGCGTCGGTACTCAAGTGGTCAACGAGGGGAGACTGTAAATCTCCTGACTTCGGTCTTCGAAGGTTCGAATCCTTCCCGGCGCACAAAAGATTGACAAAATATTCATATTGTGTGACACTGTACAAGGTAGTACATTTGGAAATTAAATAATATACAGGAGTGGAGAATGGAAGAATCTGAAAAAGTGTATGTGACACAAGGGTTCATAAAGAAATTTTCAGTCTTGTTTGAAGACGAGGATGCTTCTTTTGGAGATTTTGCAAGACTTTTAGTCTTTCAACCTTACCTTGTTGCGAAGCTCTTGCGGACAGCGAATCACATGTGTGAATGTCACGGTTCATTCAAAAGACCTACGAGTGTTCAGGGCATCATAAACATACTTGGGTTTAGCAAGGTTGAAGAGGAAATTAAACGTGTTGAATATGCGCCACTACACGATGAGTACAAGGTGTTGAATCAGGCGATAGAGTGTTATGTGCTCGCGTCAGTATACTCATTTCTTGCTGAAGAAAGATTTGGGAAAAAAAAGGCGCCAGAACATTTTTTAGCAGGCCTTATTGCGCCACTCGTAGAGCAGGACGAATCGATACTTTGCGAATGTAACGACGAGCTCAGGGACTACTTTAACTCTTCATATACACACGGTATTCAGATGGATGAAGTATCAACTATTGAGCAAGTGAAAGAGCTCATAAAAGGTTTTGAAAAGGGAACTAAACATCTTGAAGCAAGATACCTTTACGCAGTTTGGTACGAATCAAGGAGGTCTGCTCGCTTGACCCTCACTACGTATTCTGATAAATATGTGGAATAGGTAATGAAAATAAATAGTTTAAGACGGGTTGGAGAAATTTAACTCGTTTTTTTATTAGCGACGCAGGCGAATCTTCTGATTCGCCTGCGGTCTATGCAGTAGGGGCCTATATTAAAAACTATTTTTCTTGCCTTTTTGGCTGGCTTATAGTAGGATAGGAAAATTATGTCACAAGATCAACTTATCAAACTCGCCTGCAAGAAGTGCAAGCGCATAAACTATTGGACTCGTAAGAACAAGAAGCTTGTTGAGCGTAAAATTGAGCTAGATAAATACTGTAATTCTTGTCGCGCTCATACATCTCACAAGGAAGCAAGGAAGTAGTTAAAGGCCTCTTGGGGCCTTTTGTGTTATATTTATTTGAATGGGGAAAATAGAACATATTGGGCTAAGAACCTGGATTGAGATAAACGTAAAGGCTATACGAGCAAACTATAAAACTTTTAGAAAACTCGTTCCTGAAGGTGTTCAAATAATTGGAGTTGTGAAGTCTAATGCATATGGGCACAATATGGTGCAGTTTGCAGCGGAGCTTGAAAAACTTGATATTGACATGCTCGCAGTCGACTCGCTTGTGGAGGGGCTTGCACTAAGGAAGAGTGGTATCAAAACCCCAATACTAGTTCTTGGTTATACCCTTCCTGAAATGTGTACGAAGGCGGTGCGAAAGAATATTCACCTTACAATTTCCAGCATTGATGGATTGCGTGTGTTTTTGAAATTTCCAACTGTTGCGCGAATTCCCATTCATCTAAAAGTGGACACGGGGATGCACCGTCAGGGTTTTATGTTGTCGGAAGTTGAAACAGTAATAAAAGTTCTCTTAAATAGTAAGGTTCAAGTTGAAGGATTGTACACCCATTTTGCTTCGGCGAAAGATTTGAGCAATCGCGCATTTACGGATGGTCAGATTGATGAGCTCGCGACATGGCGAACTGCTCTTTACGCAATAGGTTTTTCACCGCTTGTACACGCTGGAGCGACAGGAGGGACACTTGGTTTCCCAAATGCGCATTTTGATACGGTTCGTGTTGGCGCGGGGCTTTATGGTTTTTGGACAGAGGACGAGGTGAAGTGTGTGTTTAAAGGAGCTCTTCATTTGAAGCCAGTACTTACATGGAAGACGATTATTTCAGAGGTAAAAGAAATCCCCGCATGGTCGGGAGTTGGATATGATCTCACACACATGACAAAAAATGTGACCCGTATTGCAGTGTGTCCAGTGGGGTACTGGCACGGATATCCGCGAAGTCTTTCTAATAATGCAGAAGTACTTGTTCGTGGCGCGCGCGCAAAAGTTTTAGGAAGAATCTCGATGGATATGATTGTAATAGATATCACTAATATCCCAAATCTGAAAGTAGGAGACAAAGTGGTACTTATTGGTCGTTCTGGCAAGGAAGAAATTACCGCAAATGAGCTCGCAAAACTAGCTGGAACGAGCGCGTACGAAATACTCACACGCCTAAACCCACTCATGAAGCGCATTTATCGGTAATTCCATTTTGGGGTAAATTTTGGTATACTCCGATTTGTAAATAAGGGCCTATATTTCAGTGGTAGAATATCGCACTCCAAACGCGCAGACCGAGGTTCGAGTCCTCGTGGGCCCGCTACTTTGACACTTTATCAAATCTAAGATAGTTTTTTTGTAGAAACACACATCTTTTAATGCAAACAAGAATAAAGGAGTAGAAAATGAAACCAGAAAAGATTATCTCCGTTGTTGCATTATACGAGGCACGACTGCAGGATGAAAATATTCCTAAAACTCGTATGTCACCAAAAAGAACATTCGCGTCTCTCGAGAAAACGGAAATGCATGACTCATGCGCATTATTTGTATGACGACATAAAAGAGTTCGCGATGGACCCACAAAAACAGCGCAAAGCAGGAAGTCACCTAACGGCAATCCAGATGTGTTTGAGCTTTGCTGGATGGTACACGCTTCAAGAAATTATGGACCACAACCGACCTCGCTAATTCGTCTTACAACCACCCAAAAACTATGGGTGTGTGTTTTTATCCTAAAAAAGTTTTCACTATCGTAAAAATCTTCCTATCTTTTGGTTCAACCCACCTAATCCTTTTATTCCTCTTAAACCAAACCATCTGCCGTTTTGAATATTGACGAATTGCGATTTCGAGTAAATCAAGCATTTCATTCTTTGTAGTTTTCTTTTGTAAAAACTGCGCAAGAAAACGATACTCAAGCCCAAGCGACTCCATTCGTTTCCACGAAAGCCCTTGTTCATGGAGTTTGCGCGCCTCAGCAACCATTCCACGTTTTATTCGAGAGCGAAGGCGCGCGGTAATCCGCGCGTAAAGTTCTTCTTTTGGAAGCGTGAGTCCTATGTAAAGAGTGTTATAGCGTTCGGTCGCAGGCGTGCGCGCTGGAACGCTTCCGAGTGAGGCCGTTATTTCTATCGCGCGAATGAGCCGTCGTGGATTTTTTGCATCAATTGTTTTTGCCCGCGCAGGATCCATTTTTTGCAATTTTTTAAAAAGTTTTTCCGCGGAAAGTTTTTCAAGTTCTTTTCGCAGTTTTGCATTTGGTGGAACCTCTGGAAATGATACGGAGGTTAAAACAGCATCAATGTATTGTCCCGTGCCTCCGCAGAGGATAGGAACCTTGCCTCGTTTCAAAATATCTTGAACCGCTCGTGTAGCGAGGCGCTCATAATGTACGACGGACACCGTGCTCTTGGGGTTGGAAATATCAAATAGATGGTGGGGGACGCCCTTCATCTCTCGCTTGGTCACTTTTCCGGTACCAATATCAAGCCCAGTGTAAACCTGTCGTGAATCAGCAGAAATAATCTCCCCGTTAACAAGGCGAGCAATCTTTACAGCCAAGGCGCTTTTCCCAGACGCTGTTGGGCCCACGACAGCGATGACCCTTTCTTTCTGTTTGTGTGCCATTTTGGTATATTACTTATATATTACAAATTAACAAATTATTACATATATTCAATGGCGTGAGTGAAATACAAATATGGAATTTGTATTTCCGAGTGAACGCAGAATATATTGTACCAAGTTATATGAAACACAAAGATATTAATGAATGTTGCGGAGGGTGTTCGGTGGACATGCCAATGTTTGCGGAAATAGGACACGAAATCCCAGACACAGAAGTTGATGCGTTCCATGACGAAGAAATTAAAAAAATTAAACTTTCAGATTACCGCGGGAAATGGCTCATTCTCTTTTTCTATCCAGCGGACTTTACGTTTGTTTGCCCAACAGAGCTTGAGGAGATGGCGGATAACTACGCAGAAATTCAAAAGCTCGGAGGAGAAGTGCTTTCAGTTTCTACTGACACGGTGTTTGTTCACAAGGCGTGGCATGACACCTCTGAAGCTATCAAGAAAATAAAGTTCCCAATGCTTTCTGATACTCGTCGTGAGCTATGTCACATTTTTGGCACGTACATTCCCGAGGAAGGTCTCTCACTCCGTGGAACATTCGTAGTTGATCCAGACGGAATTTTGCGTATCGTGGAAGTAAATGATAACAGCGTTGGTCGCAACGCAAAGGAGCTTGTGCGCAAACTGCAGGCGGCAAAGTTTGTTCGTGAGCACGGTGGCAATGTGTGCCCAGCAAGCTGGGAGCCAGGCGATGACACATTGAAGCCAGGATTGGATTTGGTGGGGAAGATCTAGATGGGGGAACAATTGACTATATACAAAAAAGCTCGACCTTCAGTCGAACCCTTTTTTTCATTTGTGTCTTTACTATACCAAGTTATAACCTATTTTCAAAATCGGTAATGGCTAGCGTTCCCTCGCGCGTGCTACGTACGCCGCTGTGCGAAGCACAGAGCTTTCCAAGAATGGAAAGTGCAAGAGAACGCAGAACGGGCTCATTTCTTCCCATTTGAGCCGTTTAAGGTGCCGGAAGTGGGACTTGAACCCACAAGCCTTGCGGCATGCGATTTTGAGTCGCACGTGTATACCATTCCACCATTCCGGCAATCAATATAAATACTTGCTCATACTATCAGAAATGACCCGAAAATCAATACAGGCTTTCGTAACTGTGGTTGTCTATTGTATAATACACTTATGCAAAAACTTCGGGTCGGTGTTATGCGCGGCGGGCTTGGTAGCGAGTACCATGTGTCGCTTCGTACTGGCGGAAACGTGCTTTCGGCGCTTCCTTCAGATAAATACGAACCACATGACATCCTTATCACAAACGCTGGCGAGTGGCACATAGACGGCAGACCAACGAGCCCGGCGAAACTTGCTCAACATGTCGATATTGTTTTTAATGCTCTTCATGGCGAGTTTGGCGAGGACGGCAAGGTGCAAAAAGTTCTTGAGCTTTTTAATATTCCGTACACTGGTTCTACAGCGATGCCATCTGCTATTGGGATGAACAAGGATCTCGCGAAAAAATACTTTTCTTCTGTCGGCATCAAGGTCCCACGTGGGCTCGTTGTTTCGCGAGGCGAGGAGGTGAGTGAGGTTGTGGCTCGCGTCGGGTCAGAGATAAAGGCTCCGTATGTGGTGAAGCCACTTTCAGGAGGTTCATCTGTTGGGATTTCGCTTGCTCACACAGATCGCGAACTAGTGTACGCGATAGAGCGCGCTCTCGCGTACTCGGAGAAAGCAATGATTGAGGAGTACGTGAGTGGGCGTGAGGTTACTATAGGCGTCGTTGATTCTTCAAGTGGAGTTGGTTCGTATGCGACGCCACCACTCGAAATACTACTACCAATTGGTAAACTTTTTGAGTATGATCAAAAATATAGGAATCTGACGCATCCAGTCGGTCCTGCGCGTATGAGTGATGTAGAGCGCAGAGCTCTTGAAGAGTCTGCTCTCCGCGCCCACGCCCACCTTGGCGCTCGACATTATGCAAGATACGATTTTATCTTGACAGAAGAAGGTCCGTGTCTTTTAGAGGTAAATACACTTCCAGGACTTACTGACACATCGCTCCTTATGAAGTCTCTTGCGCTTAATGGACTTACCCTACCCGAATTCGTTGATTACGTGCTCACCCTTGCATTAAGGAAAAAATAAGGTATTATAGACGGGGCAACATTTGACTAAAAATAATTGACAATTGAACCGCACAAATGGGTTTGAATTTGTCACATGTCACAAGTTAATTGTTAAATGTAGTGAATGGGCCCGTAGCTCACCTGGCCATGAGGCTCTGCTGAGAGGAATAATAGTCGTCGGTTTCAAAACCGGCGCTGTGAAAATCCAGGTAAGTTTGCTAAAGTAATGTTTTGATATCTGGGCCCGTAGCTCACCTGGCTAGAGCGCCGGTTTTGCACTCCGGAGGTAAGGAGTTCGATTCTCCTCGGGTCCACAAATTAAAAACACCAGCTTCAAAGCTGGTGTTTTTAATTTGTGGACCCGAGGCAAAGCAACTGCTTGCTTTGTGTGGAGAATCGAAAGCCGGAACATGTCGCGAAGCGACAGTGAGACGGGGTAGCGGGTACTTAGCGCGCACAGTGTGTAACTCACACGAGCACACCTAGTAACCCGTGACCGAGAGCCTTTTGTCCTTTTTGTGACCACACGCTAGTCTAGAGCTCTGTTCGTCAATATTTGAATTTGGAGCAACTCGAAGCAAAATACTTAGTGATTCGTGACCGATATCCTCTGGTAATTGCGTCAGCTTCCTAATTATCCTATAATAAATACAGTTGTCGCTGGTCACATTTTGTTCCTTAACTTTACGAAGATGAAGGAGGTGTGATATGGACGTACAATTTTATCCAAAAAAGTGTGAGCTTGTCATTTCTTTTGAGCCCACTGAGGCACCCGATTCAGCTTTCCTTTTACAGCTGGTCTGGGAAGAGGAATGGCAAAGAGGAACAACTGTCCCTGATTTCAGAAATGGAGATTTTTTCCAAAAACTCGCTTCATCAAAGAGAAAGGCATGCGTGAAATTTGATTATTTGTACCTCGAATTCATAATTGTTTTTTTGGAGGAAACTTGTATTGAATTGGCAGATAAGGGGATAGACACAACGATGCTTGAACAGTTCCTGTCTAGCGTCTATGACTACTGCCCCGCTGGACATATAATTCAATAGTTCTGTAAACAACAATTACCCGAGCCACAAGCTCGGGTTTTTCTTTTGCTCAATTATGCGTTATGATAAACACAATGTTTGAACTTTTCCTCATAATTTTCGGGCTCGTAATTTTTGAAACAGTGATGAGTATTGACAACGCTGTTGTTAATGCTGACGTGCTTTCAACAATGAAGAGTCGTCGAGCTAGGAGATTTTTCCTTACATGGGGAATTCTTTTTGCCGTCTTAGTTGTGCGCGGGGTTTTGCCGTCTATAATTGTATACCTCTCTACTCCGAATCTAAGTTTTTTTGGCGCTATTTCTGTAATTTGGCAGAATGACCCTTCTGTTACCGTCGCAGTCCTTGAAGCAACACCGATAATTATGATAGCTGGCGGGATGTTCCTTATTCTTCTTTGGGCGCATTGGCTTTTTATGGAAGACAAAAACTTTGGGCTTCCGCACGAACAATATATTCAGAAATATGGTGCGGTTTGGTTTTATTCAATAGCAGCGCTTCTACTCGTGGGTGTTCTTTATGAAATAAACAAGTCAATTTTAGAGAATCCAATGCATCTCGCTCTTGCAACAGCTGTAGGTTTTAGTATCTTTTTTATAACACAAGGGTTTAAAGACAATGCGCAAATTATTGAGGAGCGAATCATTGCTTTTGGCGAGCACAGTTCTATGTCGGACTGGTCAAAGGTGCTTTTTCTGGAGGTTCTTGACACGGTGTTTAGTATTGACGGCGTAGTTGGCGCATTTGCGTTCACTACGTCAGTGCCGATGATACTTATTGGTACTGGTATTGGCGCTATTGTAGTGCGTCAGCTCACTGTTTTTGGGGTTGAGCGTATTCGCTCGTACAGTTACTTGAAAAATGGCGCAATGTACTCTATTGGTTTCCTGGGGTTTGTGATGATTCTCGAGACATTTGTGGCGCACATTCCAGCATGGTTTTCGCCAGTAGTTACAATCACTGTTGTCGGCTATTTCTTGTGGCTCTCTGTTGCGGAAAATAGATTAAACGGCAAAAACACGATATAATTAAAAAACTATGAGTTATCAAAAATCAGAACTACACTTCCTCGTCACACTCCTTGTGGGGATGTCCATTATCACATTTTTTATTTTTGAGCCGTTTTTGTACGCTCTAATTTTAGGGGTGATTTTTGCAACGATCTTTTCTCCCGTGCATAAGAGGGTTTTATCAGCACTTCGTGAAAGCCGAGGAATCTCCGCTCTCATAACCACTGCGTTTGTCCTTGTTGTGATTGTCGTGCCAGTAATATTTTTAAGCACGCAAATTTTTCAGGAGGCAACATCGCTATACTCGTCTCTAACAGATAATGGTGGAGCAGGCGGACTATTGAGAGCCACAGAAGATATAGTGCGAGAAACGTGGATACCATTCCTCCCTGCCGAGTCTCTTGATTTTGGACAATACATGGAACAAGGATTGAGTTTTCTTATAAAACACCTCGGCACTGTTTTTTCAAATGTTGCAAAAATAATGGTCGGTATTATCGTTCTTTTCATTGCGCTTTATTATTTGTTCAAGGATGGGCACGAGCTTAGGAAGTCTGTGATTGCGCTTAGTCCTCTTTCTGATGTGTACGATGAAACAATTTTTCGCAAACTTGAACTTGCTATCAACTCTGTGGTGCTTGGGAGTATTTCCGTCGCGCTCGTACAAGGCGTTTTGACGGCGATAGGGCTTGCTGTTTTTGGAGTTCCAAATCCTGTCTTTTGGGGTAGTGTGGCGACGGTGACAGCCCTTATCCCTGGTGTTGGGACATCTATCGTTCTTATTTCATCTATTTTATTTC
>PCUO01000009.1:25225-31197 GCA_002771015.1 Candidatus Yonathbacteria bacterium CG17_big_fil_post_rev_8_21_14_2_50_43_9 | reverse complement strand
ATTGTTGCAGTGGGTTTGGTTGATAATGTATTGGGGCCAAAGATTGTTGGCAAAGGCGCAAAGCTTCATCCATTTTTGATTCTTCTTTCTATTTTGGGAGGGATAGGATTGTTTGGACCTATTGGTTTTTTGTTCGGCCCGCTCGCGCTTGCCCTCCTCTTTGCGTTTCTTGAAATTTACTCCACTATTCGTGGAACACGCAACAGTTAAAAAAAAGAAGGCTGTTGTAGTGCTAGACAACCTTCGCAGTGTTTACAATGTAGGCTCTATTTTTCGCACTGCAAATGCGGTTGGCATAGAGAAAATATATTTGTGCGGAACAACGCCAACTCCTCTTGATAAAAAAGGTGAGCTAAGAAAAGATTTTGCAAAAGTCGCGCTAGGCGCTGAGGATACTGTGAAATGGGAATATATAGAAAGCACATTTGAATGCGTAAAAAAATTAAAGAAAGAAAAGTATTTTATTATTGCGTTTGAGCAGGACGAGAAGGGAGTGGATTATAAAGAGGTGAGTGTGAACGGAAAGGAAATGGTTGCGTTTGTGATTGGCGCGGAGGTTATTGGTATTTCAAATGATGTCCTTACTCAAAGCGATATTATAGCAGAAATCCCGATGCTCGGCACAAAGGAGTCGCTCAATGTAACTATCGCTTTTGGAGTTGCTGTATACCGTATTTTAGTGGTTTAACACCAACACCTACTGATTAATGTGTGTTTCGGCTTCATTGTTGAAGTCAGCTCAAGTTTCTGCTAGAATGCGCGCAGTCATATGGCAGAAAAAAGTATCCACATCTCGCTCTCCGCTGAACAAATAGGCACACTTTGGGGAATCCCAATTACAAACACGATGCTGATGAGCTTCGCTGTTTTTTTCCTTTTGGTAGCGCTTACTTTTTTTGTGCGAAGAAAACTCGCTCTAATTCCAGGGCGTTTACAAACTCTCGTAGAGACGCTTTTTGTTGGAATTCTAGACTACATGACAGAAACTCTTGGAAACGAAAAGCTGGCGCGCCAGCTTTTCCCGTTAATTCTCACTATCTTCCTTTTTATTTTTACCGCAAATATCATTGAATTTACCCCTGGGATAGGAAGTATTGGATGGGCAAATGCTCACGGGGAGTTTATTCCGCTACTTCGCTCAATGAATACGGACCTCAATACAACACTAGCTCTAACCGTAATCGCATTCATAGTAATAGAGGTTGCTGGGGTGGCAACATTGGGCTTCTTGAGATATGGGAAGAAATTTGTTAATGTTAGTTCTGCCCTAGGGTTTATGGTGGGAATTATAGAACTATTTTCTGAAGTGGCGCGATTAGTATCGTACTCATTTCGTCTCTTTGGTAATATCTTTGCGGGAGAGGTGATGATCATAGTTATTCAACATTTTGTTCCCATTGTGTTACCAGTTCCCATCATGCTCTTTGAGGTCTTCGTCGGTTTCATACAGGCGGCGATCTTCGCGCTCCTCACGCTTTTCTTTGTGAAGATGGCGATTACCGAGGCGCATTAAGACTAGTCAAAAGTATGAAAGTCAAAAGTCTGAAAATACTCGCGTCAAATTTGCATTCGCTTTTGACTTTCGAATCACCAGATTCGGGGCTTGGCCCTAGACACTTGTGACCTTTGACTGACGGATGATATATTGCGACGAAGTAAATTAAACAAACAGTGAGTATTTAATAACAGTAGTTAATTAGAAAATTTTATGGACATAGAAGTAGCAAAAACATTAGGTATGGCATTCGCAGTAGGTGTAGGTGTTTTTGGTCCTGGTATAGGTATCGGTCTTATTGTTTCAAAGGCGCTTGAGGCTATTGGTCGCAACCCAGACGCAACAGGCAAAATACAAGCAAATATGTTTATCGGTATTGCGTTTACAGAGGCGCTCGCAATTTTTGCGCTGGTCGTTGGATTTATTGTAAAGTTCGTTTAATTAAAATCATTCGTTAATTATGGAGCAAATTCTCGACGTATTTGGAATCAACTGGAAGCTCCTTGTTGTGCAGATGATTAACTTTGGTCTGCTTTTGCTTGTTCTGTACATCTTCTTGTACAAGCCAGTTCTAGCGATGGTGGATGTGCGCAGAAAAAAGATTGAGCGCGCCATTCAGGATGCAGAAGAAGCCGACCGTCAGCTGGGTGAAGCGGAAGCTGAAAAAGCGCGTATTATACGCGAGGCCACAATGAAAGGTGATGATATTATAGACTCAGCAAAGAAGCACGCGGAAACTTCGGAGATTACAATAATGAAAGACGCGCATCAAAAGGCGGTGCATCTTTTGAACGAAGCCGAGCGTCGTACTGCGCGCGATCGCGAAGAAATGATTCAAAAAGCCGAGCGCGAGGTCGCGCGCATGGCTGTCCTTTCCGCGGAGAAAATCCTTAGTCAAGGAGCGCTTAAGAAATAACGGGATGAAAGCATCATGGTACGCAGAGGCACTCTACGGAGCGCTTAATGGAAAACACGTTAAGAACGAAAGCGATTCTCGAAAAATCTTTACGCATTTTCGCAAGGTTGTCTCCGCGCGCGGACACGATGGTCTGCTACCTTTTGTTGCCCATGAGTTTGGGAAAATAGTAACTCGTGAAAGAGATAGAAACGAAGTCATCCTAGTAACTGCTGACAACAAAAGTGTGGGCAAATGGGCGCACGCGTACGACCATTATGAAAAGGAGGGGATTATTCCCAAAGGTGCGACAAGGCGCGATGTTGTGGACGAATCAATCGTCGGAGGATTCCAGATACGAACGAAAGACACTTTGGTAGACGGCAGCTACAAGAAATCCCTAGTCGAACTTTACAGAAACATTACTAACTAGAACCAACATGAATCCCGTTAGAGGTCACACAGTTAAATTATGTACTCGTCGGGCTCTTAAAAGAGATGTGCTATTATTGCTAATTATTACAAGATAACTACGGAAATGCCTAGCATTTCCTACCTCTAATGGGATGAATACCATACTTATAGAAAAAATCAGAAATGAAATTGAAGCGCTTGAGCAAAAGACATCGGTGGAGCGTGTTGGTACTGTGGTAAAAGCCGGAGACGGTATTGCCGAGATTGATGGACTCAAGGGCGCGATGATGGCAGAAATGGTTGTTTTTGAACCAGCTGGGAAACAGGCGCTTAAAGATACTATTGATGCAGAACCTATTGTTGGCTTCGTGCTCAACCTTGAAGAGGACTACGTGAAGGCAGTTATTTTGTCAGGAGCTGAGCGCATTGTTGAGGGTATGGTAGTCAAAGGTACAGGGGAAACACTTTCTATGCCTGTATCAAATGGTATGGTGGGCCGTGTGGTGAACGCGCTCGGTGAACCTATTGATGGCAAAGGCGCTATAAAGGAGGAAGATAGAATGTCTATTGAGCGCATCGCGTTTGGCGTGATTGACCGAGCAGGAGTGAACACTCCTATCCACACAGGTATCAAGGCGATTGACTCTATGGTTCCAGTTGGTCGTGGACAGCGCGAGCTCATCATTGGTGACCGTGGCACAGGCAAGACCGCAATTGCTCTTGATACAATTTTAAACCAAATAACCGAGCCAAAAGAAACTCGCCCAATTTGTATTTACGTTGCTATCGGTCAAAAGGAATCAAAGATTGCGCGCATTGTGGGAGACCTCGAGGAGCGTGGCGCTATGGCGTACACAATTGTTGTAGTTGCAGGTGCATCAGACGCCGCGGCTCTCCAGTACCTCGCTCCATTTACTGGCGCGACAATCGGTGAATTTTTTATGTTGAAGGGGAAAGACGCGCTCGTAATTTACGATGATCTTTCCAAACACGCGGTTGCATACCGCCAGATGTCACTCCTTCTTCGCCGTCCACCAGGACGCGAAGCGTACCCAGGAGATATTTTTTATCTCCACTCACGCCTTCTAGAGCGCGCAGCGAAACTTTCAGAAAAACTTGGTGGTGGGTCATTAACCGCACTCCCAATTATTGAAACACAGCAGGGTGACGTGTCAGCGTACATTCCTACCAACGTGATTTCCATTACGGACGGACAGATTTATTTGGATACTGATCTTTTCAACAAAGGTATGCGACCAGCAGTAAACGTGGGACTCTCGGTTTCTCGTGTGGGCTCAAACGCGCAGACAAAAGCGATGAAGAAGGTTGCGGGGAAGATTCGTCTTGAGCTTGCGCAGTTCCGTGAGCTTGAAGCGTTTATGCAGTTTGCATCAGACCTTGATAAAGAAACAAAGGAGCGTATTGAAAGTGGACGTCGCCTTTCAGAGCTCTTGAAGCAGACAAACGGCAAGCCACTTTCATTTGAGAAGGAGGTCATCGTTATCTACGCCGGCATTTCTGGTTTCATCGACAATGTCCGTGTAGAAGATATGCACCTCTTTGAAGAGAAGCTCATGGAATATTTTGACCACCACGCAAAGGCTATTGTGGAGGCGATTCGCAAAGACCACGCAATCCTAGAGGAGACTGAGGTAAAACTTAAATCTGCGCTTGCGGACTTTACAACTTCGCACCCAGAGATATTTATAGCGCATAAGTAGATAAATAAAATATGTCAGCTCTCCGCGCAATAAAAGATAAAATACGCTCAGTCCAAAAGACCCACCAGGTTACAAAGGCTATGGAGGCTGTTTCTGGTGTAAAGATGCGTAAAGCGCAGATGTCGGCACTCAGCGCGCGCCCATATGCTCTTGCAGCCTTTCGTATTCTTTCTCGCATTTCTCATTCTGTGGATATTGAGCGTCACCCACTTGTGGTGATTCGACCAGTTAGCCGAATCCTCCTTGTTGTAGTCACAAGTGACAAGGGCCTAGCTGGTGGGCTAAACAGCGGGGTTACGAAGCGCGCAGTCTCGGCAATTTCTGAACGCATGGTCTCTCGTGAGAACGTTGGAGTCCTTGCAATTGGTCGCAAAGGTGAGGAGTTTTTTGCGCGTCGAGGATACCTACTTGAGAAGCATATTCAAACGATGAAGGACGAGAGCGCCATCAGTGACTTTAATGGAGTAGTTTCATTGGTTACGGAAATGTTTACAAAAGGGAAGTATGATGAATGTATTCTCGTTTACACAAATTTCCGTTCAACATTTAATCAAGAGCCAGTGTCACGTACGCTCCTCCCGCTTTCCGTAGATGGACTCACAACAATGATTAAAGGTATCGTGCCAGAGAAGGGCGCGTTTGCTGAAACAAATGTTGATATTGAAAAGGAATCTGCGCCAGCTGATTATTTGTTTGAACCATCGCCAGAGGCGGTATTTGAAACACTTATCCCAAGACTTCTCGCTATTGAACTCCACCATGCTTTTTTGGAAGCAAAGGCGTCGGAACATTCGGCTCGAATGGTCGCGATGCGAAATGCTTCTGACAAGGCCGAGGAAGTTACATTCTCTCTCACACGCCAGTACAACAAAGCCCGCCAAGGCGCTATAACGAGAGAAATGAGTGAAATTATCGGAGGCATTGAAGCGATGAAATGACGTTCGCCATTTCCTTTTTCATTACGCGCATAATTTTTTTCTAAAAATTTGCTCTGCTCTCCTCGTCAGGCTGTGCAAGGCACTGAAAAAGAAAATGACTCCCTGAATAGGTTGGACTCAAAATATAGCATTTGGAAATAAATCGATTAAGTAGTATTATCAGGAAATTATTATAATCAGCATGAACACAGGAAAAATCAAACAAATCGTCGGACCAGTCGTAGATGTGTATTTTGAGCACAACATTCCAGAGGTAGAACACGCACTTACGGTAGAGTGGATTGGCGAGCACAAGGAGAAGAGAAAAATTACTCTTGAAGTTGCGCAGCACCTCGGTCTTGGGCGTGTGCGCGCAATCGCTCTTGATTCTACAGAGGGTCTTCGTCGCGACGTGGAGGTCAAGAATACCGGCGCTCCTGTTTCTGTTCCTGTGGGAGAGGCGGTCCTCGGGCGACTTTTCAATGTCCTCGGTGAGACCATTGATGGAGGAGCACAGCTTCCAGCGAAAA
>PCUO01000009.1:0-25219 GCA_002771015.1 Candidatus Yonathbacteria bacterium CG17_big_fil_post_rev_8_21_14_2_50_43_9 | reverse complement strand
GCAAATCCATTCACCGCAAACCGCCTGCATTTAAGGAGCAAAAAACTAAGACTGAGATTTTTGAAACTGGCATTAAGGCTATTGATCTCATGGCGCCGTTCGTAAAGGGAGGGAAGGTTGGTCTCTTTGGTGGGGCGGGCGTGGGCAAGACTGTTATCATTCAGGAACTCATTCGTAACGTGGCCACGGAGCACGGCGGATACTCTGTATTTGCAGGTATTGGCGAACGTGTGCGTGAAGGTAACGACCTATATCACGAAATGAAAGACTCTGGTGTTCTTGAAAAAACCGCACTTGTGTTTGGACAGATGAACGAAGTGCCTGGAGCGCGCGCTCGTGTTGCGCTTTCTGGACTCACTATGGCGGAGCATTTCCGTGATGCGGGCGGTAAGGACACGCTTCTATTTATGGATAATATTTTTCGTTTCATTCAAGCAGGAGCCGAAGTTTCTGCGCTCCTTGGACGTGTGCCATCTGCGGTGGGGTACCAGCCGACACTTGCAGAGGAAATGGGAAAGCTCCAAGAGCGTATTGCTTCCACAACAAAAGGCTCTATTACATCTGTACAGGCTGTGTACGTGCCAGCTGACGACCTTACTGACCCAGCGCCAGCGACAACATTTTCACACCTGGACTCTACTGTAGTGCTCTCACGCGCGCTCGCGTCTCTTGGTATTTATCCAGCTATTGACCCACTGGACTCTTCTTCTGGCGCGCTTGATCCGCAGGTGGTTGGCGAGCGTCACTATAAAGTGGCGATGGAGACACGCAAAGTGCTTCAACGTTACAAGGATCTTCAGGACATCATTGCAATTCTCGGTATTGAGGAACTTTCGGATAATGACAGACTTGCTGTAAACCGCGCGCGAAAGATTCAGCGTTTTCTTTCCCAGCCATTTTTCGTCGGTGAGGTTTTTACCGGAACCCCAGGAAAGTATGTAAAACTTGAGGACACACTTGACGGCTTTGAGCAGATTCTTCTCGGTAAGCTTGATGACGTGAATGAGTCGGCATTCTATATGAAGGGGACGATTAACGAGGTCAGGTAGTCAGAATTTAAAAGTCACTGTCAGGATTCGCCTTTGCGAGTACTCGAAGCAATCCATGAGCCTAGATTGCTTCGAGTACTAGCAAAGACGTGGGCATGAAGAAAATAAACAAACAAAAACTAATATGAAGCTAACCATCGCAAAAGTGGACGAAGTGCTCTTCAAAGGAGATGCAGTGAGTTTGTCATGCAAGGGTGGCATTGGCGACTTAACTATCCTTCCTCATCATGCGCCTCTTGCAACTCCAATCATGAGGGGCGAGCTAAAAGTTATTGATAGTGAAGGCACGGAAATTATAATTTCCGTGGAGAGCGGTATACTGGAAGTGGCTCACAATGAAGCGACAGTCATTTTGTAGAAAACTATACTAAAAACCCCGTTGCATAATAAGCTCACGGCCGTGAGCTTATTATGCAACGGGGTTTTTTAGTATTTCTACTTCAATTCTCCAAGTATTTTGGGAATCATCTTAAAATCATCTTTCATGACGTCACGAATGGAACCGTTATATAGCGATGCAGCTGGGTGGTAGAGGGGAAGGAAATTGCGAACCCTTCCGAAGTGATTTTCTGTGAGAAGCACGCCATGCGCTTCAGAGATTTTTTCTTTTGGAAAGAAATGGTTCATCGCGTATCGCCCTAAAAATACAATGAGTGTGGGGTCTATGAGTTTTATTTCATCTTCAAGCCACTGTGTGCAGTCAGCAATCTCTTTAGATGTTGGGTCGCGATTTTTTGGAGGGCGATATTTTACGATGTTGGTAATGTATACATCATCGCGTTTCATTTTTACACTCTCAAGCATCTCTGCTAGAAATTTCCCCGCGGAGCCGACGAAAGGCCGCCCCACTTTGTCTTCCTTTGAGCCTGGCGCTTCACCTATAAATACGATTTGTGCATTCGCGCTGCCGTCACCAGGGACACCCTGTATCGCGTTTTTTCGTAATTCACAGGTGCATTCCTGAAGCCACTTTTTGTGAAGTTTTTTGAGTTTTTGGACTTTATTCATAGGCCGATTGTAACATATGCTATAATTAATTTTAATGACAGACAAAAAACCTACAAAAAAATCCAAGTCTACCTCGTGGGGAGGGGTTGCGCATTGGTACGACACGCTTCTCGCGCGGGATGACACTTATCAAGCGCGTGTGATTTTACCAAACATTCTTCGTGCGATGGCTATTATAAAGGGGGAACGCGTGCTTGACCTCGCGTGCGGACAGGGGTTCTTTACGCGCGCATTTTTTCAGGAAGGCGCTGATGCTACGGGAGTTGATTTGGGCAAACAGCTTGTCCTAATTGCAAGAAAAGAGTCCCCAAAGGAAATTAAATATTTTTCTCACTCCGCTGAGAACCTCTCACTTTTTGAGGATAGCTCATTTGAAAAAATTGCGATTTTGCTGGCGATTCAAAACATTGAAGCGCCTCACAAAGTTTTCAAAGAATGTGCGCGCGTGCTTAAGCCTCACGGTAAACTTTTCATTGTTCTCAATCATCCAGCTTTCCGTATCCCAAAAGCGAGTGCATGGGGATATGATGAAGAAGCAAAAACGCAATATCGCCGTGTGGACAGCTATATGTCAGAATCAAAAGTGGAGATTGAAATGAACCCAAGCAAGCGTGATACGAAAACAACGATTTCGTTTCACCGCCCACTTCAGTACTATTTCAAAACGCTTGCGAATAGCGGTTTCGTAGTGGCGCGCCTTGAGGAATGGCTCTCACATAGAGAAAGCGAGTCTGGTCCGAGAAAAAAGGCAGAGGACAGAGCGAGAAAAGAGATACCAATGTTTCTCTTTTTGGAGGTATTAAGGAGATAAAGCAATGCTGGCATCACTACTAAAAATTCTCGCGGGGATTTTGGCACTCATAGGTGCGGGAGCGCTTTCGTATACATATTTTAGAGAAACTTTTGCGCCTAGTGAGGTCGTGCAGGAAATACCCGTTGTTGTGAAAAAGGAGCAATCAAGTCCACGACCAAGCCTAGAAACAGCTGTTTCTAACTCAACACAAGTAGCAACGAAAAAGGTTGAGCCAAAAACCACAACCGCTACTGCAACAGCAATTGCTGCAAACGGCAGCCTTGTTCCAAAAACAGCAGTGGTAGAGAAGTCCGTTGTTACCCCTGGTCCACTTCGGGCAATTACGAAGACTACAAGCGCGACAGACCTTACTGTGCGCGGAATAATAGAACGCACAAACATAGAACGGGCGCAAAATGGAGTATTGCCGGCGCTTATTGAAAACGCTCTTCTAAATCGTGATGCGCAGATGAAGGTTGATGATATGTTTGCAAAACAATACTTTGAACACGTATCTCCAACTGGTGTCGGTCCTTCGGATTTGGCTCAGGCTGTCGGGTACGCATACGTGACAGTGGGAGAAAACCTCGCTTTAGGAGATTTTGAGGGCGACGCTGGTGTGGTTACCGCGTGGATGAACAGCCCCGGACATCGCGCGAATATTTTGAATACGCATTATAGGGAGATCGGCGTTGCTGTTGGTAAAGGAATGTATGAGGGTCATATGACATGGCTCGCTGTACAAAGTTTTGGGCTTCCACTGTCCGCGTGTCCAGCGATAGATCAAACACTTAAAGCGCAGATTGATTCAACTAGCGCAACAATAGCTGATTTGCGTTTCCAGCTTGATGCGAAGAAGGCCCAGCTTGATGCGACCTCGCAACATGACCCAAACTACAATACATATGTAAATGAATACAACGCGCTGGTGCCACAATACAACTCGCTCGTAGAGGCAAACAGAGTTGCAGTTGCAACATATAATGCGGGCGTGCAGGCGTTTAACGCATGCATCGCTTTTCTGTGAGCGAGTCAACGACTCACTAATAATCACCCACTATGTCCGTATCCCATACTATAGTATAAGATACGGACATAGTTGATCTTGTTTGTAAGATCAGTGACTTTCTGATAGAATCGTCCCATATGATAAAAGAATTTTTACTTAAACAGGTTATAAAACGCCAACTCAAAGGTGTCCCAGAGGCAGAAATTGATCGCATCATCGGGCTTGTAGAAAAGAACCCAGAGCTTTTTAAAAAAATCGGTGATGAAATAAAGGTAAAAGTGAAAGCTGGCCGTTCAGAGCAGGCTGCTTCTATGGAGGTGATGAGGGCGCATCAGGGAGAGCTCCAAAAAGTTTTACAGAAATAATTAAACTTACGGTATTCCCGACAGCCTGATTTGTTGTACCAGAGGATCAGTTTTGGATGCGCTCAAGCCACTGAACATAATCGACAGTTTATCAGAGACCCTTTAGCTCTTTTTAGTCCAACCTTTTTGTTTAATTTTACGTCAATAAATTCCATAAGTTTTTGCACTTGCTCTATCTTTTTAATCCACCGTGCCACCGCAAGTCTTCTTCGTTGTTTCGCTAAATATTCCTGATACGTCCTCACAATCGCAAAAGCTTCTTCTGTATTCGTTTTCCATAATTCGTAGAATTCCATCGGTGTCAGGTATCCTATCGCTTGCTAACTAGCAAGTTCGCGTCTTGGACGCAGACTTTTTGCAGTAGTAGAAATGTTCCAATTTTTCTGTTGCTACTTGTTGTTCTTCAAATGTTTTTTATAACCACCTTTCTGGTAGAACTCAAGCTCTTCTGTGAGATGCGACCTTTCCACTTTCGGATTATCAGTCGGTATTCCTGCGTTCGAGTATAAGTGAAAGACCGTATCTTTTTTAGCAACAGACGAAACTCACCCATGTTCTCGCTTCCATTGTCAGTATTCTCGCATGCGACGACGAACGGAAACTTTTCTTTTGATTGCTTGTGCGCAAAATCAGACCTCCATGCATTGCTGTTTTTCACGAGCGTGAGCACCCGTATTCTGGTGAATGAATCTGTTTCGGTATGCTGATACCAGAAGCTCTTGCATCGTGTCGCGGGAACATCATTTGAGTTTGGTTTTACAACATATTTCATGTCTTTCTCAACGAGTGCCCATGGCGCCAAATCCTTGGTTGCTTTCGGTGGACGATACCGCACGAACAACTCTGCCTCGGGCTTTTCTATCTCTAACTTTGCTTTCCATGCTCGATCATTTTTCTTTGATATCTTCGGACCAATCTTCCCGTGCTTGTGCAGATACTTGTTCACCGTGTTTGGGTTCACTTTGATATGGCGATCTCGCAGAAGCACTACCGCAATATCCTTTTTCTCCCACACATTTTCAGACCGCGTCCTCACTTTCAGAATCATGTCCTCCACTTATTTCGCAACTCTTTTTCTGTTTCGCATGTTCTTTGGCACTTTTGACTCTGGTTCAAGCGAACGCGTGTCTTTCCCATTCTTTTCAAAAACTGCTTTCATCTCAGATGATAACCATTGTCGGGAGATTCCAAGTTTTCTCGCGCACTGTGTAACGTTTCCCACCTGTTCGCAGTAGAGCGTATACAACCAACGGAGCCTTTTCTTTGCTTCACTTGATAGTTGGTAATGGTTTGGGTTCAATTCCTTTTCGACTGTGTTTCTCATACGCTCAAGGTTACGCCTTTTGATGTACTCCCGCCAATCATTTTCGAGCGGTATTTTCATGTTTTCTATTGTTTTCAAGATGCTCGTCTACTGTCAAATATATACTGGCCCAGCGCACGTGCTTGAGTTTTTCCACAAAAAATGCGAGTATCAGCAGATATTAAAATAATTTTATGGCACTCGCAATCGGTATCGTCGGGCTTCCAAACGTGGGGAAGTCCACTCTTTTTAACGCACTAACGAAAAAATCTGTTCCAGCAGAGAACTATCCGTTTTGCACCATAGACCCATCAGTGGGTGTTGTTGCCGTGCCTGATGAGCGCCTACACAAGCTTGCGGAGTTCTCAAAAACACAAAAAACAATTCCCGCAGTGGTGGAGTTTGTGGATATTGCCGGTCTTGTAAAAGGAGCGAGCGAAGGTGAGGGTCTTGGCAATCAATTTCTCTCACATATTCGTGAGACAGACGCCATTGCAGAAGTGGTGCGTATTTTTGAAGACAGTAACATAATTCACGTGGACGGAAAGATTGCCCCCGTGTCAGACATTGAGACCATTAACCTTGAGCTTATTCTCACAGATATTCAGACAGTAACAAAGCGTCTCGCGAATATTGAGAAGGATGTGAAGCGAGGAGACAAGGATGCAGGAAAAGAAAAGGAAGTACTCCAGCGAGTACAAGTGGCGCTTGAATCTGAAAAGCTAGCACGTGAGGTGTCGCTTAATGAACAAGAACTGGTGATTATCCGCACCATGCACTTGCTTTCGATGAAGCCTATTTTGTACGTGCTCAACAAAAAAGCAGGAGGGAATAATTTGGATGAGATGAATGATGAGCGTTACGTTGCTCTCATTGCGTACATCAAGGCGCGCAATGCGCACTATGTGATCGTAGATGCAGGTGTTGAGCACGAACTCTCGGCATTTGAAGGTGAAGAAAAAGAAATGTTCCGTGCAGAACTTGGCTCAAAAAATGACGGCATCAATGACCTCATTACAAAAGGTTACGAAATGCTTGGTCTTGAAACATATTTTACTACTGGAGAAAAAGAAACGCGCGCATGGACTATTAAAAAGGGGAGCACAGCGCCTGTGGCTGGTACGGCAATACACACGGACTTCAAAGACAAGTTTATTCGCGCTGAAGTTATTTTTTGGAAGGATTTACTTGATGCAGGCTCGTTTGCGAATGCAAAGGAAAAAGGGCAGCTCCGCATTGAAGGGAAGGAATATATAGTAAAGGATGGAGATGTGGTTGAATTTAGAGTATAATTTTTTTATTAATAAAAAATACATAGTTATTTTCATTGTACTCATTTTTTTTGTCCGTTAGTGCTTTTTATATATATACACAGAAACCTTCCCCAACCGTTTGTCAGCAAATCCCTCGTCGTGTTCAACCAGGTGTTTCGCAACAAATTTTACCTGTTACTCAGACAGTGACATCAGAAGATAATGTGGGTACGTCAAAATTTAAAGTGGTTGGAGTAGGAGTTTTGGAGGAAGGTAAAATAGCTGTTCATGCATACGAAGCTTCTATAAAAAAAATAATGGCCCACTATCTAGCATTTTTTATGAAAATAAGAACAAAATTTACTTTAATCCACGATGGGAATCTGATGGGTGTAAAAACCTCCTGTATTTAGATAAATTAAATTTAATATATTATGGCATAAATTCTCTTCGTGCTTGTCCTAATAATTTTGATAAATCGAAGCCTATTTTTGTTGAGAATTATATGTATGCAGATTTTTCGAGATGTAATCCTCTTTATGTAACTAATTTAGATACTTTGAATCGATATGTCGTTAGTGAGCAAAAAGAAAATGAAAGCTTTGTGAAAGGTTTTGGTGGTAATAATGGGCAGGAGATAAAAAAATAAGAATCGGAATCTATAAAAGATACTATACAGAAAATAATCAATTGGGAAGTATGCCGAAAGACTCGATTGGTATTGTAGATTACAAAGCGGAAAAAATTCGATAGGAGATAATTGATATTAGTTCGCTGTATTAAATAAAAGAAAGAGAGCGAGGTAATTTATATTTTGCTATATATTATTTCCTTACGAATGCTTCTCTAGGAGAAAGCTTTGATGCGTTTCTTGCAGGGAGAGCTCCAGAGATGATACCGATACACGAAGAGAGAATTATTGTTGCTATGGTAAACCATGCAGGAGTAATGAAAAGCGTGAGGGCTTTACTTCCGAGGTTTTGAGAAAGCGTGCTCATAACAAAGTTGATTGCCGCGCCTCCACCCATACCGATAGCGACTCCAGATAGTCCTCCCAAAAATCCGATGATGAAGGATTCCATAAGGAAAAGGTTTTGAACATCGCCGTCTGTCGCACCGAGCGACTTCATAACACCAACTTCATAAATACGCTCAAGGAATCCAACGATCATAGTGTTGAACATTCCGATAGCAGACACGATTAGAGCTGCGGTTCCAAAAACCATGAGCACAGTTGTGATAGCGTTTGTGATCTTTCTAGCTTGATTCACGAGGTCAATTTTTGCGCTCACGAGGAAACCTTCTTTATCTAATTTGTCACGGAGTGGCTCCACTAGGTCAACATTACGCGCTTTGATTAGCAAACTCTTGAGAGCCGTTGGCTCCTTCGAGACTGAATAGTAGGGAATGTACGCAAGAGGCGGTCCGTTTTCGTCAGTAATAACTCCACGAATTTGCAGTTTAGAAATGATTACTTCTTCCGTGCCTCCGTCCGGCTTAGGGTAATAAACTTTTCCAGAAACCTCTTTCCCTATAATTGATTTATCTACACTAAGACCTAGAAGTTTCAATGCTTGTATTGATAAAACAGCTCCAGGATTGTCCTCACTGAATACATCTCCAATATCTGGGTAAACTCCTGCATATCTAAAATATGATGAACGTACGACACGAGTCACAGGGATAATGCCTGGAGCTCCACCATCAATAGAAAGTTCGCCAGAGAATTCTGTGACTGGACTTATTGCGTCCACTTCCTCCATTGTTTTTATTTCATCCATTTTCTCAAGGTTGATACTTTTCCCAGCTTCGCTTGGGTATGCTGCTTCTAGTGTTATCAAAGAGTCTTCGCTGGTAATTAGGTTACCAATTAGAATGTATTGAAGTCCATAACCAAGAGACACAAGAAAAACTACAGTACCGATACCAACGGACATACCGAGCACAGTTAGAATAGTTCGTGTTGGTTTTGTGCGAAAAACTCGAAGTGAAAGTTTGAGCAGATCCCAGACAGAAAGACTATGGTCTGTTTTTACTTCAAGTTTTGACGGCGGTTTCTGAATATTTTGTTCCATTTTATATTTTAATGAAATACTTGCAGGTTTTTTCCAGTGAGTATTGTTTCAAGCTTTTCTGAAATTGATCGTACTGTTCCTGGCGCGAGACCAACTCCAAAGTCTGAACGTGAAAGCTCTAGCACTTGGCGAAAGTTTTCCGGACTGATGACGTTTCGAAAACGTTCCTCAACTGCCTCGTCAAAACGCACGATTTGAATGTCTGAAAGTATGCCTTTGTAATCCTCCAATAGCCAGGAACGCATTTTTGAAACTTCTTCATATAGAGGAGTCTCGGGATCTTTTTGAAGCTCCATGTAAACATCCTCAACTGTTTTTCTTTTTTCTACAATGTCTTCCGCTGTTTTTGCTATTGCGATTGCGCGTTGTTTCCATAGCCCAACACCACCCTCCTTATAAGGGCTGTCTATAAAATCAATAAATGTTGGTGTGTCTATATCACCAGAAAGCCTTTTTGCAAGAAACATTTCAAAACGCTTAATCTCGTCTCCTGAGAATCCGCGCATAAGCATATAAGAAAGCGAACGCGCCATTAGTCTCTCCGTTGTTATCTCTGGAAAAAGTTTGTGATACAAATGTTCTGAAAGCTTCTTTTTAGCTTCTTTCATTTTCTCTGGCTGTTCTTTTCTAATCAACTCTCCGTCTTTGAGGTAAAAAATAGTGCGCACGTCGCGAAGACTCCAAGATTCATGCGTAACCATAATAATAGTACGACCGTCTTTTTCATTGAGTTCCTTTAAAAACTCGAGTGCTTTGTTTGCGTTTTCAGAGTCCAAGTTACCGAGAGGTTCGTCCGCGATAATGAGAGGAGGATTGTTTGCGAGGGCGCGCGCAATACTTACACGTTGCTGTTGCCCGCCAGAAAGTTCCGAAGGGAAACGGTCTGCTTTGCTTGTCATCGAGAATCTATCCAGTAGCTTCATAGCCTCTTTTCTGCGACGATCAACACTAATGCCAAGAAATGCCATAGGAAGTGCTACATTATCTAAAACTGTTAGAGAAGGGAGAAGGTTGAATTGCTGAAAAATAATACCAACACCGATTTGTCGGTAAACAGCGAGCTCTTTTTTTGTAAGTCCACGAAGGTCACGTCCGTCGATGAGAATATGTCCCTCATCCGTGTTTTCTGTTTCGATACCGCCAATCAAATATGTGAGTGTTGTTTTTCCACAACCAGATGGTCCAAAAAATGCCGCATATTCTCCGCGTTCAATTTCAAGATTGATGTTTTTTAGCGCATGCACCTCAGAAGGCTTCCCACGATTGTAGTAGAAGTTTATGTCTTCAAGTTTTACAAGTGGTGTACTCATGATTATGGAGTGTCAAATGACTCGATAATCCCAATAAGATCCTGTGGCATATTTTCACCTTTTTGTAGGTACATCTCTGCGCCGAGGGACATCGCCTGCGTGCGGTATTCTCCCTCGTTGTATCCGGAAAAAACAACGACACGGATTGTCTGTGTATCAGGATTATTTTTTACACGACTAAGAAGTGAAAATCCTGCCTCAGCACTCGTTGCTTTTTTGCCGTCCTTTTTGAATGGCATCACAAGTCCTGTAAAGATGATGTTTGGGCGAGTGGAAGGATTGTCTATGAAAACAAACGCCTCGTCTATGGTGCCAACAGTGTTTAGCTCGTATTTGTGATCTAATCCATGAAGCCAAAAAACATTTGAAAACATCAAACGAACAATTTCGTTATCGTCTATTAAGAGAATTTTCTTTTTCGGCGCTTCCATTGATATTCAATCTATCACAAAAATATAAAATAACAAATTGTCTGTATAACCGCACCCACTTTTGCACTCCTTGGAGAAAATTACTTGATAATAGGGTGATTGTACCAGAAACTGCATAGGCGACAACTTATTGCCAAAGGCACAGTGCACTCGCTCGGTATTGTAGAACACGAGTCAGTCCATGAGAGCATGGTTGAATTTCACTGGGTCAAGGAGAAGTCCGGTATGGTAGTCAACGAATTCCTCCTGAATGGTGCGGTTGAAGCGTTCCACATGAGCATTCATCTTGGGTGTCCGTGGGTATGTGTGATAGTGCGTGAGGTGAAGATTTTTCAACTCCTCATTGAAGTGCTTCTTGAACTCCGAACCATTGTCGGTCAGCACAAACTCCATCTGGAATGGAAATGCAACACGACAAAGGTCAAAGAACTCTTTGGCGGCAAGAGATGCGTGAGAGGTTGTGCACCATGCAAAGGCAAAGCGAGTGTGGATGTCCTCGAAGGTGATTATGTACCTCCTGCATCCGTTTACGAAGCGTTCTATGGTATCAAGAGCGACGACATGCCCCGCGTGCGTAATCTTCAAATGTTTAGGTTTTCTCAAGACTTTCTGGCGATTCACCTTTTTGGTCTTGCCGAAATGAGACACCTTTTGCGGGAACTTTCGTAACCCTCCCATATCTTTCATGAGTCGTCCGATGGTCACGTGCTTAGGGCACGGAAGGTTGTTTGCCGTACAAAACTTTGCGAGAAACGGGTAGAGCTTTTCTTCTCCGAGGTTTGGATACCTATCAAGCAGGCGACGAATCTCGTCTAAGATGTTTGCGTCCCAGAGACGCTTCCTTGTTACCTTTGGACTCTTGGATCCAGAATTCAATGCTTGGGTCTTTCCATTACCATTCTTGAGATTCTTCTGCCAGTAAAAGAGCGTAAGCCTATGTACCCCGTATGCTTCCAAAACTGCTTCAGTCCCATGTTTTTCCAAAATGTTAGTATCTTTGCCCGTTCTTGTGCTTGTTCGGTAATCATATACCGAAAAGCGTATCAGACGATCAGACAGAATGGCAGACCCCCTTAATTCCTTTGTTTTGATTGGATATTGTCATTCCTTTGGTTTCCCAAAGAGCGCAATATGTATGTGAGGTTATGTATTGTCAATTGTACATCATTGGTGTACAATTATATGTATGGAAAGCACGCAAAAACCTAGAACCTCGCCAAAAGATTTTTTTCTCTATTTCGGTGCAATCGTAACACTATATATCAGTGTTGCCAGCATCCTGACACTTCTTTTTGAGGTTATCAATCAGCTTTACCCAAAACCTTTTGAATATGTTGATCCGTACGCTGGTGGTGTTTCCTTGGCTATAGCGATGCTCATAGTCGCGTTCCCCCTCTATCTTCTTTTTATGCGCATCACGTCGCGCTCGGAATCCGAATTTCCAGAGAAGCGTGAATTGTCGGTGAGAAAGTGGCTCGTGTACCTCACTCTGTTTATTGCTGGTGCTGTGATAGCGGTTGACCTCATTGTTTTACTCCAAACGTTTTTAGCCGGTCAGGAAATCACGCTCGCTTTTGCTCTCAAGGTAATTTCTATAATTCTCGTGCTTTCGTCTGTGTTTTGGTATTACATTTATGGTATGTGTCATTTGCCTTTAGAAAGCGCGGGCATTCATCAGCGTTTTGCCTATGGCTCTGGCGCGTTTGTAATACTTGCCGTCGTTGTGGGGTTTTTTGTAATGGGTTCGCCATACGCGCAAAAAGAAAAGCGTTTTGACGCAAACAGGGTGGATGGTTTGCAAACAATTCAAAATCAAATAATTTATTATTGGCAAGCGAAACAAAAACTTCCAGCAGTGTTGGATGATATCAAGGATTCATTGAGCGGTTTTGTAATGCCGGTTGACCCAACAACTGAGGCGCAATATGAATACCTTGTTAAGGGAAAGTATTCATTCCAACTATGCGCAACATTTAGCAAGGAAACTCCAGAGGGGATGGCTGTAGATGATTTTTCTCGTCCCGTTTCTGTGTATAAAACTTTGGCAAATGAAAACTGGCAACACGGAGCCGGGAGAGTATGCTTTGACCGCGCTCTTGACCCAGAGCTTTATCCTCCGATTAACACTATAGTAAAACCTGCTCCTGTCAGATAATGCACTTCAAAACCCCGTCGAGCGCCAATATTGGTACTCGGCGCGTGTTTTGCTACAATAGTAGTCTAATGTCTGAAAAATACGACCATCTTAAAATAGAGAAAAAGTGGCAGGATGAATGGGAGTCGGCTGGGATGTATCAGGCCGACAATAACTCGGACAAGCCCAAAAAATACGTGCTGGATATGTTCCCATATCCATCGGGGGATGGGTTGCACCTTGGGCATGTAGAAAACTACACTGCAACATGTATCTATTCGCGTTATTTGCGTATGAATGGGTTTAATGTGATGCACCCGATTGGCTGGGACTCGTTTGGCTTGCCTTCAGAAAACTACGCTATCAAAACTGGCGTACCTCCAGACAAAAGCACTCACCGGAATATAAATAATTTCATAGCGCAGATGAAGGGTCTCGGATTTTCTTCAGATTGGACGCGGGAGATTGATACGTCATCCCCTGAGTATTATCGATGGACACAGTGGTTCTTTCTTTTGCTTTACAAAAATGGTCTTGCATACAAAAAGAAGGCGAAGGTGAATTGGTGTGAATCATGTAAAACTGTTCTTGCAAACGAGCAGGCCGAGAATGGTGTTTGCGAAAGGTGTAAAAACGAAGTTATCCAAAAAGATCTTGATCAGTGGTTTTTCAAAATTACCGATTATGCAGATGAGCTCATTGATGACCTTGGTAAAGTTGATTGGCCTTCGTCTACAATCTCTGCTCAGCGAAACTGGATTGGAAGAAGCGAAGGTACGGAGTTCAAGATGGAAATTCCAGAAGTGAAGGAATCAATTGCCGTATACACGACACGCATCGACACTGTGTTTGGAATGACGTATGTGGTTCTGGCTCCAGAACACCCGCTTATCCAAAAACTCCGCGCAACTGCTAAAAATAACGATGAAATTGATGCGTATATTAAAGAAACCAGTAAAAAGACTGAGCTTGAACGCACAGAGCTCGCAAAAGAAAAAACAGGAGTAAAGCTTGAGGGGATTTCTGCGGTTAACCCATTTACTAATGAATCTGTGCCAGTGTTCATTGCTGGTTATGTGCTTAGTAACTACGGCACAGGAGCAGTGATGGCAGTCCCAGCACACGATGAACGCGATTTTGAGTTTGCTAAAAAATACAACTTGTCAATCTTGCCGTCTATTGATGGTTTTGGTGGGGTAGAAGCATACATAAAGGATGGCACACTCATCAATTCTGGTAAATTTAGTGGGCTCCCTTCTTTTCTCGCTCGCGAAGAAATGTCTATATGGCTAGAATCAAAAAAACTAGGTTTTAAAAAAGTAAATTATCGTTTGCGTGATTGGCTTGTATCAAGACAGCGTTATTGGGGCGCGCCAATACCTATTATTTATTGCGACGAATGTGGCGAAGTGCCAGTGCAGGAGGAAAATCTTCCAGTGCTTCTTCCTACAGATGTTGATTTTCGTCCAACAGGGGAGTCTCCATTAAAATACTCAAAAACATTTAATGATGTTGTGTGTCCAACCTGCAAAAAACCAGCGCGACGTGAAGCAGACACGATGGATACTTTTGTTTGCTCAAGTTGGTACTATTTCCGTTTTGCGGACCCAAAAAATAATAAAGAATTCGCTTCACGCGAAGCAATTGAAAAGTGGCTTCCTGTGGATATGTATATGGGAGGAGCAGAGCACACTGTGCTTCACCTTATGTACGCAAGATTTTTTACAAAAGTTTTAAAAAAACTTGGCTATATTAATTTTGACGAGCCATTTACGAAGCTTCTCCACCAGGGGATGATTCTCGCGGAAGACGGACGCAAGATGTCAAAGTCGCTTGGAAATGTTATCAACCCAAATGAAATAGTTTCAGAGTACGGAGCAGACACACTACGTATCCATGAAATGTTCCTCGGGCCCATTGAAGATATGAAGGCATGGAAAAGTGAGACAATCATCGGACCGCGACGTTTTTTGGAGCGGGTGTGGAAATTGAAGGATAAGGTTTCAAACAATGCAGAAATAAAAGAAGAAGCGATTATCCACAAAACAATCCAAAAAGTTGGGGAGGATATTGAGGAGTTTAGTTTCAACACTGCAATCTCTGCGATGATGATTTTGGTAAATGAAATAGAGAAACTTAAAGCGATTCCAAAGAGCGCATATGAAACTCTGCTCCTACTCCTCGCTCCATTTGCTCCGCACATCACAGAGGATCTCTGGCATGAAGTAGGCAACAAAGAATCAATCCACATTGCAAAATGGCCGGTTTTTGACGCTTCCAAGTGCGTAGCGAATGAGGTTACCATTGCCATTCAGGTTGGTGGGAAGCTCCGCGACACTATAGTTCTGCCTGCGGACACATCGGAGGATGCGCTAAAAGAGCTTGCTCTAGCGCGGGAAGCAATCGTTAAATGGGTAGACGGCAATACGATAAGAAAGATTATTTATGTAAAAGGAAGACTTATCAATATTGTGGTTGGAGACTAGGGGTTGACTCGTAACCCCTTTAATGATATAAAGGGTTTACTTCGTGCAAGAAAATTAATTAACAAGATATTTTAATAGCAATTACATATGTCAGCCATAACATTTAAGCCAAAACAAGTCGTAAAACGATTACTCGCTTCTCTTTCGCCTCGCGCTCTTGATATGATGATAAAGCGCTACGGTTTAGGTGAAAGTACTGATCGTATGACACTTGATGGTATAGGCAAATCATATGGTATAACCCGCGAGCGCGTTCGCCAGATTGAAAACTTTGCTTTGGGGACCATCAAGAAATCCGACGCGTTCAAAAAGGAATCGGATGTATTTGATGAATTAAATAAGCTAGTAGTGTCATTGGGTGGAGTCGTTTGTGAAGAAGATTTTTTGATGCATATAGCTAAGGATGAGAGTACGCAGAACCACATGTATTTTCTGCTTGTTCTCGGGGACAAGTTTAAACGTGAAAAAGAGGATGAGAATTTTCGCCATCGCTGGATTGTTGACGACAAAGTTTCTATGAAGGTCCATGATGCTATTCGCGATCTTTACAAAACACTTACTCACGAGGATCTGGTTCCTGAAAGCGAAATCATTGCAGCGTTTTTGAGTCATCTTAAGGATGTTTCTGAAGAGTATAAAAACGAGGAAATCACAAAACGTTGGTTGGCGCTTTCAAAAATGATTGCAAAAAATCCTCTTGGCGAGTGGGGTGTTACAGAGTCACACAATGTAAATGCTCGCGGGATGCGCGATTATGCGTATCTTATTATTCGCAAGCACGGTTCACCGATGCACTTTACAGAAGTCGCAAAGTCAATCACTCAGATTTTTGACAAAAAAGCGCACGTAGCAACTTGTCACAATGAGCTTATAAAAGACAAACGTTTTGTGTTAGTAGGTCGTGGTCTCTATGCGCTCTCGTCATGGGGTTACGAAAAAGGTGTTGTGAAGGATGTGATCGCAAAGGTTCTCAAGAAGGAAGGACCACTTGCAAAAAAAGATATTATTGACCGCGTACTCAAGGAGCGTTATGTAAAAGAAAATACAGTCTTTGTAAATCTTCAGGACCCAAAAATGTTCAAGAAAACAAAGGACGGGAAATACGCGCTGGCGTAAGAGGGTAGAATGTTGAATATTGAAGGTAGAATAAATTCAAAAAAGAATCCGCCGAGAGGCGGGTTCTTTGTATTTATTAAATATTCAACATTCGATATTCCATATTCTGTTCCCCTTATGGTATCATAGGATAATATGGATTTAATTCAGTCTCTCGGATTTAGCGAGTTATACGCGCATGTTGTTTCTTTTCTATCAACTTTTTTCGCATGGTTCCCGTACTGGGGTCCGATTTTTCTAGGTTATTTGTTTTGGCATCAGTGGATGCATTATGTGCAGGGGCGATATATCTTGAGGATCAATTGGATAATGCTTGAGGTCAAGATTCCAAAGGAGATTCACAAAACTCCGCTCGCAATGGAGATTATGCTAAATGCCCTCTATCAATCATCCGGCAAGATTGTTTGGTGGGACAAATACTGGAAAGGAAAAGTTAAGGACTGGTTTTCATTGGAGATGGTATCCCTGGAGGGGAATGTGCACTTTTTTATTCGCACAGGCGCTTTTTACAAAAATGTTATAGAAGCGCAACTTTACGCGCAGTATCCAGATATAGAAATACACGAGGTGCCAGACTACACACGCTATGTGGACTACAAAGGCAAAAAGGGTGACTGGGAAATGATTAGCTCTGAATACATTCTCGCAAAAGAAGACGCGTATCCAATCAAAACTTATGTTGACTATGGTATGGACAAAGAGGGTGTGAAAGAGGAGTTCAAAATTGATCCCATCACTTCTATTATTGAGTACCTTGGCTCAATTGGAAAAGACGAGCAAATTTGGATTCAAATACTTGTGCAGTCGGCAAGTAAGCGATATAAAAAAGCCGATGGCAGTATTGGTACATGGCAAGATGAAGGAAAAGCGTTAATCGAAAAAATAATGAAGCGTGACCAGAAAACTGATGAGGGCTTTACTAAACTTTTTATGACCACCAAGGGTGAACAAGACGCTGTTGCCGCTATTGAGCGTAGTATAAACAAACTAGGTTTTGATTGCGGTATTCGCGCAATATATCTTGGAAAGAAAGATAAAGCGGATTTTGGTCATATAAAAGCACTAGGTGGCCTATTGCGCCCGTTTACTTCAAACAATCTAAACTCATTCAAAGGTGGCGAGCAAACATATGGGTGGGATTTTCCTTGGGAGGATTATGACAAGACTCGCCTAACATGGAAAAAGATGGATATGTTTGAGGCATACAAGCAGCGTTCGTGGTTTCACTTGCCACGCAAATTGAAGCCGTTTGTGCTTACCACAGAGGAGCTTGCAACTATTTATCACTTCCCAGGAGGTGTTGCGCAGACACCTACATTCGGTCGTATTCCTTCACGTAAGTCGGAGGCACCAGTCAATTTGCCAGTTTAATCATCATGGACCAAACACCAAAAGAAAAAGTAATAGAAGAAGAAACAGGACGTTTTTCAAAGTTTCTGTTGTCGCTCGGTATAGAGGAGCGAGGCGCAAAAGTTTTGATTGTTATCGTGATTACAATTGTCCTTTTTTCAGCGTACATTTCGTTTCGTTTGATGGCGCCGTTCGGTTTCCCAGAAAATAAAATGATTACAGTAAAAAAGGGCGCATCACTTACAGAAGTTTCCGCGCTCCTTGAAAAAGAAAATCTTATTCGTTCACAAAGTTTTTTTGAATTTTGCGCGAAGCTAGTCGGAGGCGCAAAGCCTGTGTCCGCAGGGCAGTATCTTTTTAAAGAACCGATTTCTGCATGTCGTATTGCAATACGCATTGCGCGAAGCATCTCAGGAATTCCTGCGGTACGCGTAACTATCCCGGAGGGAATGTCTAACAAGGAAGTAGCAGCAGTTTTGAAAAAAAACATTTCCAATTTTGATACAATATTTTTTCTAGAACATGCGCGTCCGCAGGAAGGGTACCTTTTCCCAGACACATATCATTTTCCAGAAAATATTACAGCTCAAGGTGTAGAAACAATGATGATTGCTAATTTTAATAAAAAGATAGAGCCATGGTCTGACGCGATTGAAACATCAAAGCATTCATTGCGCGATATAATTATTATGGCATCTATTCTTGAACGAGAAGCTTCTAATCCCGAGGATATGGCTCTAGTGTCAGGTGTGCTTTGGAATCGTATTTCAAAAGGAATGCCACTACAGGTAGACGCGACATTTATGTATCTACTGGGCAGGAAATCAAGCGAGCTTACAACTGCAGATCTAAAAATTAAATCAGCGTACAATACATATACAAACAAAGGTCTCCCAGGAGGTCCTATTGGGAACCCGGGCATTGTTACTATTAGCGCGGCAATTCATCCGACTGCAACATCGTATATGTATTATCTTTCAGACAAAGATGGCATGATGCACTATGCGAAAACTTTTAATGAACATGTGGCAAACAAAGCAAAGTATCTTAGGTAGCAATTAACCTGTGACGTTTGACATTTGACCAGCAACTATCTCCAGCGAATTCTCACGAGCATTAGAATTTACTGGAGGTAGTTGTGATTTTAATGGTATTCAAGTAGGGTAAACAAATGAAGAAAAAATCTAAAGGGCGCGTATATGTGGGAATGTCGGGCGGAGTGGACTCGTCGGTTTCAGCAGCGCTCCTACAAAAAGCTGGGTATGATGTGACGGGAGTTTTTATGAAGGTATGGCAACCGGATTTTTTGCCATGCATGTGGCGCGAGGAGAGACTTGATGCAATGCGAGTCTCAGCACACCTTGGTATCCCGCTTCTCACCTGGGATTTTGAAAAGGAATACAAAGAGGGCGTTGCAGACTATATGATTGCCGAATACAAAGCAGGCCGTACTCCAAATCCAGATGTGATGTGTAACAAGGAGATTAAGTTCGGAGCATTTTTTAGACGCGCTATAAAAGAAGGCGCGGATTTTGTGGCTACGGGCCACTATGCGCAGGTTAAATATGATAAAAAAACTGGCATATACGAAATGCTCAAAGGAGTAGACGATGCGAAAGACCAATCGTATTTTTTGTGGACACTTGGGCAGGAGCAGCTCCGTAAAACTTTTTTCCCGATTGGTGGATACAAAAAGTCTGCAGTTCGCGCGCTCGCAAAAAAGTTTGCGCTCCCTGTTGCGGAGAAAAAGGACTCTCAAGGACTTTGCTTCGTGGGTAAGCTTGATATGAAGGATTTTCTCGCGCACTATATTGGAGAGAAAGATGGATGTGTTTTGAATGAGAAAGGAGAAGCAATCGGCACACATCGTGGCGCGTATTTTTATACACTAGGTGAACGGCACGGATTTACAGTGACGAAAAAAGGCACGGATGACACTCCTTTTTACGTGGTAGCTAAGGATTTTGAGAAAAATACAATCACCGTTGCGCACCAACTAGAAGGTAAGTCAATAAAGCCCCTAGAGTGTGCCTCGCAGGAGCTACGAGCCGATCAAGCGAGCTTTTGTAAAGGAGCACTTCCAGATTCCAAAAGGAAATATACTGCCCAAGTGCGCTATCATGGAGAACAATACAAATGTAAGATTATAGCCTTGAATGAAAGTGGTTTTTTTCTTCGCCTTGAAAGGCCCGCAGTATTCGACGCCGGCCAGTCGGTCGTTTTGTGTGATGGCAATGAGTGCCTCGGCGGAGGAATAATAACTACATAGATTCAACCTGTGTAAAATTTGACGCAATGAGTGTTGTGTAGTAGTTTTCTTATTGATATGACCTGTTGTTGTGTCCATGTAGGGTTGACCCCTACATGCAAAATCCGTTGACCGGAGGTTGATATGAGTGGAAAGATGAGTTATTTGAGGTTTAATGGGTGTATTGAACATGCCCTTAGGTACAGAAGCACTTCTTTTATTGAGTTCGGCGCCTTTTCTAACGAAGTTCTTGAGCATGTGTTCAGACTCCTGTGTGAAGAGCGCGGAGCTTTGGGCAGTATTGTCATCAGCGCAGAGGAAGAAACTGAAAAGGGAATTCTTGATCGCATGGCACGAGTAGATGTCTTTTTCGGCAGAGGAAAATCAAGAAAGCCATTCTTTTTCTACGTCTTTGCTGAGTCGAGCACCTTCCACCATTTCCGTGAATGGAAATTAACGGGACGCAGTGTTTTAATTGAAGGGCCAATAAGAATGCCAGACTACGATAAGGAAATGATTTGGTTTGAATAAAGTAGCGCCTCGTAAGGTCGTGAAAACACGGCCTTTTTCTTTTGCTTGTTTCCTGTGTTAAACTAATTGGATGAGCAATCAGAGTAACGACCAAAGTGAGGTGTTGTGGGTCATCAAGAGTACTGGAGAGCGTGAGCGTTTCTCCCTCAATAAGCTTCGCCGGTCGCTTACGCGCTCCGGTGCTGATGATGAAACTATTGAGCGTATTGTAGAGCACATTATCCCTGAGCTTCATGAAGGGATGAAGACCTCTCAGCTTTACAAGCATGCATATTCTATTCTCAAGAAGAGCAAATATCCGGCTGCTATTCGATACTCACTTCGTAAGGCTGTGCTCGAGCTCGGGCCGAGTGGATTCCCCTTTGAAAAGTTTGTCGCGGAGGTTTTGCGTGGAAAGGGTTACACCGCGGAGACAGGTGTAATTCTACAGGGGTTTTGTGTTGATCACGAGGTGGATGTGCTTATGCAAAAAGGCGACCGTCATATTTTTGCGGAGTGCAAGTTTCACAATCAGCAGGGAATTAAAACAGACGTGAAGGTAGCGCTATATGTTAACGCACGATTCATGGATTTGCAAAAAGCCCATGATGAAGCGCATAAAAGACACGAAGGAGAGGTAAAGAAGGTTCACGAGGGGTGGCTCATCACAAACACCAAGCTCACGAGTGATGCAATTGAATATGCAAATTGCTCTGGGCTCACTGTGATTGGCTGGGACTATCCTGAAAAAGGGAATTTGCAGGATTTGATTTTGGAAACGGGGGTGCATCCGCTTACATTCCTTTCCACACTTACTCAGGGTGACAAAAATAGTTTGCTTGAAAAGGGAATTGTAATGTGTCGCGAGTTAAAAAATAGCCCAGTGGCTCTAAAATCAATTGGATTTACTGACGAACAGATTGGAAAGGTCGTAGAAGAAGTTGATCAGGTTTGTCAGGAATTTTAAAGTAACCATCACACATCCTTGACTACATTGTTGCCGTCGTCGCAAAAACGTTCACTGTCGATTTTGCAAAATCGGGTCGCGCAGTGTCGATTGAAGCGCGACGTACAGCTCACATTTTTGCTACTTGTCGCCTCGTATTCAAGGTGTGTGAGTGATTACTTTTAAAATCGATGTGCATTTGCTACAGTACTTAATATGGACATCACAACACTTTTAAGCAGTCAAGATTTAGAAATCGTTCTCAAGTTGTTTACAGCGATGTTTCTCGGAATGTCGCTTGGCATTGAGCGCGCTCTTGCTGGCAAGACTGCTGGGATGCGAACATACGGTTTCGTGACCATGGGTTCGGCACTTTTTGTAATTGTCGGTGTGCTTGCATCAGGCGGTTACAGTTCCAACGCCACAATGTTTACAGATTCATCAGCGCGCGTTACTGCCGCTATTATTCAAGGAATCGGTTTCATAGGCGCAGGTCTCATTATTTTCAAGGGCTCAAAAGTTAGCGGGGTTACAACTGCGGCGGGCATTTGGGTTGCAGCCGGTGTGGGCGTGGCAATAGGTTATGGATATTATGTTTTGGCGGTCGTAGCGACAGTATTCGCATTATTTATTTTCACAGGCCTTTGGTATATAGAGAACAAGGTTAAGGCACTTGTGCATTTCTCGCCTGAAGATTAGTTTTAGCGTCCCAAGTAGTTGTATTTGTATCTACTTTTGACTTTTGACCTTTAACTTTATAGACTAAATTTATGGACTCCCGAGAAATTCGCAACAGATTTTTAAAGTTTTTTGAGAAGCGCGGGCATACGATTATTCCCTCAGCGCCACTCGTTCCCGAGAATGATCCATCTGTGCTTTTTAATACTGCTGGAATGCAACCGCTTGCGCCGTACCTAATGGGCACACCACACCCAAGCGGGAAGCGACTCGTGAACAGCCAGAAATGCGTTCGCACGCAAGACATTGAGGAGGTTGGTGACAAAACGCATGATACTTTTTTTGAAATGCTCGGCAACTGGTCGCTCGGTGATTATTTCAAAGAGGAAGCGATTATGTGGAGTTATGAATTTCTAACTTCAAAAGAAGATGGACTTGGTTTGGACACGTCGCGTTTGTATGTCACTGTCTTTGAGGGCAACGACGATGCTCCGCGCGACAATGAGGCGTTGGAGATTTGGCGAAATTATATGCCCGACAGTCACATTTATTTTATGCCTGCAAAATCCAACTGGTGGAGCCCGGGGGACAACGGCCCCTGCGGTCCCGACACAGAAATGTTTTACGATGTCACAGAGAATGGTCTAGGCGATATGACAATGGAGGAATATCTAACGGCAGATGATAGGCAGGATATTGTGGAGGTTTGGAACGACGTGTTTATGGAGTACGAGAAAAAAGACGGCAAGGTGATTGGCAGGCTTGCGCAGAAAAATGTAGACACAGGCTCAGGGCTAGAGCGTGTGGTGATGGCGATACAAGGAAAAGATAATGTGTTTGAAACAGATTTGTTTGCGCCGATAATGCAAAAGATTGCAGATCTGACTGGAGGAGACATTCCTGTTGACGTTAGGCACATTCGCGCCTCGCGTATAGTAGCCGACCATGTGCGTACCGCTGTGATGATAATTTCAGATGGGGTGAGACCTTCAAATACCGATCAAGGATATATTTTGCGCAGACTTCTTCGTCGAGCTGTTCGTTATTCAGACATACTTGGCATAGGGCACAATATGCTCTCCGAACTTGTTCCTGTTATCGCGCAAAAATATCGAGGAGTGTACGATAATGTTTTTGAACAAACAGACATTATCGTAAAAGAAATTTGGAAGGAGGAGGATAGGTTTAGAAAAACACTTGAACGTGGAACAAAAGAGATTACTCGACTTTTTGAAAATAAAACAATTTCTGGAGATGACGCGTTTAAGTTGTTTTCAACATACGGTTTTCCAATAGAGATGACAGAGGAGCTTGCAGAGGAGCATAATGTTTCTGTGGACAGAGCGGGGTATGACGAGGAGTTCAAAAAACACCAAGAGCTTTCTCGCGCAGGGGCAGAAGGGAAGTTTAAAGGCGGACTTGCTGATGCGAGTGAAAAGACAACAGCGCTTCATACAGCGACCCACCTAATGCTAGCGGGCCTTCGCAAATATTTAGGAAATGATGTGCATCAAGCAGGTTCAAATATTACAGAAGAAAGAACTCGTTTTGACTTTACATATCCGCAAAAAGTGGAGCGAGATGTTTTGGATAAAGTGGAAGCGTATGTGAACGAAGCGATTGCGAAAGGATGCGCGGTAAAAATTGAGCAGATTAAAAAGGAGGAGGCGAAAGCAAGAGGCGTGGAAGGAAGTTTCTGGGAGAAGTATCCTGATGTGGTTAATGTGTATTCTGTGGTTGAGCCCGATGGCACCACGTACTCTGCCGAACTTTGCGGTGGACCACACGTAGAGAATACAGAAGCGATGGGGGAGTTTAGGATAACTAAGGAGGAAGCCTCAAGCGCTGGCATCAGAAGGGTGAAGGCGGTTCTCGAATAAATCTTGAATAGAGTGTTCGTTTGTAGTATGCTGATTTTTATCAGCTAATACGCTGAAATGTTAGTAGTAATTACAGATAAACCACCACGATCATATGACAACACAGGAACCAGATGTAACATTTCTAGAATATGTAGTAAAGGCACTCGTCGATCATCCAAGTGATGTAAAAGTAGTACGCGTAGTGGACGAGATGGGTGTACTCATCACCCTTGATGTAAATCCAGGAGATATGGGAAAGATTATCGGGCGCGATGGAAATACAGCAAAAGCAATCCGCACACTTCTTCGTGTGGTAGGAATGAAAAATAATGCGCGCGTGAATTTGAAGATTAGTGAACCAGCAGGAGGTAAAAGCTCAAGCGCTACAAAGACAGTAGAGGAGGTGATTGAGGATTTGAAGAGCTAATTAGTCTATGTTCAAGACACGTGTCCCGACACAACTCTGGTGACCTGTTAGCTGATTCGAGCGGGTCGTCGCCTTTGGTGACGACCCGCTTTCGTGTATATTGTAGGAATGATTCGTTTTCACATTATCACTCTTTTCACAGAGGCAGTGCGCCCGTATGTGGACGCGTCTATTCTTGGACGCGCACAAGAGAGCAAACATATTTCTATTTCCTATCATGACCCTCGCGAGCTTTCGGGTAATAAATGGGGAAAAGTGGATGACCGCCCATACGCAGGTGGCCCCGGCATGGTAATGACAGCAGAACCGATACTTCGCACACTTGAAAAGATTGTTAAGAGTATTGCAAAGAGAAAAGCATCAAAGATAAAAGTAATTTTGTTTGCGCCAGGAGGCAAGCAATTTACAAACGTGTACGCAAAAGCTCTTGTAAAAAAATACACAGATATTGTGCTCATCGCAGGTCGCTACGAGGGTATTGACACGCGTGTGAAGAAAATTTTTAAGGCAGAGGAGGTTTCCGTGGGGCCGTTTGTCCTCACTGGTGGGGAAGTGCCTGCAATGGTTGTCGTAGATGCTTGCTCACGCCAAATAGAAGGTGTGCTCGGCAAGCACGAGTCGCTCGAAGAGGAACGCACTGCCTCTCCCGAAATGTACACCCGCCCCGAAGTCCTCGTCTGGAAAGGAAGGAAATATAAAGTTCCAAAAGTATTACTGTCCGGCGACCATTCTGCGATAGAAAAATGGAGAGAAGGTAAACTAAAGTAGTCCTCGGGTGGTTTACCCTAAAAAATTTCTAAAAGGGAATTTCGTCGGACGATCATAAGAAGATTGAGGAGGGGAGGAGAGGGAAGATGAAGTAAATA
>PCUO01000019.1:1377-1816 GCA_002771015.1 Candidatus Yonathbacteria bacterium CG17_big_fil_post_rev_8_21_14_2_50_43_9 | reverse complement strand
AGCGACAAGGTGTACAGTCCCTGTTGAGGGAGGCGAAGCAATCCACGTCGTCCATCCCTTCCGTCTTTGTGAGTCGCTTGCGACGAAGCAATCCACATTGTCGTTGGTCGTCACACTACAAACCAACCCCTGGATTGTTGCGCTTCGCTCGCAAAAACGACGGTGTGCATCTGCGTCTTTCGGCATCTACTGGCTGACCCTTCTATAATACGTTATGCTAAAGATTATTTATGAACCAAACAAGAAAAAAGGTTTTATTTCTTATCACCAAGTCAAATTGGGGTGAGAAAGCGTGGGACGCTTTCGCAAGACCTTGCCAGCTATTTCTTGAGGTACGAAAAGAAATAGCGACAAGGTGTACAGCGTCTGTAAGACGGGAAGCGTGGGACGCTTTCGCAAGACCTTGCCAGCTATTTCTTGAGGTACGAAAAGAAATAGC
>PCUO01000019.1:0-1353 GCA_002771015.1 Candidatus Yonathbacteria bacterium CG17_big_fil_post_rev_8_21_14_2_50_43_9 | reverse complement strand
GACGGCGCCAAGCCACCCCTTTACTAATCCTCAGATACCATGACATTACAACCCCGAAAGAAAGTCCTATTTCTTATCACCAAGTCAAATTGGGGTGGGGCTCCTTGGAAACCCCTCGGTTTTCCAACGTTCGCTCGTAACCTCGCTCTCTGCCTTCCGCCACAGGGAACCAGCTGGTTCCCCGACCCCCTCCGCTCGCCCCACCTATTACTTATCTCGTATGCATAACAATATAAATAAAAAAAAAGTCTTATATCTTATTACCAAATCAAATTGGGGTGGGGCGCAACGGTATGTGTATGATTTAGCTACCAATCTTGACCGGGAAAAATTTGAGCCGGTGGTGGCTTTGGGTGGTAATGGGATACTGGCCGATATGCTGGAAAATGCTGGAATCAGGGTCATAAATATTGAGTCCCTCGGGCGCAATATTTCACTAAAAAAAGAATGGGCTTTCGCCTGCGAACTATGGCAGATATTGCGAGTGGAAAGTCCCGACGTTTTTCATGTTAACAGCTCCAAGGCCGGTGGTGTCGGAACGCTCCTTGGACGTTTATTAAGAGCCCCAAACGTAATTTTTACCGCTCACGGCTGGGCTTTTAACGAAGACAGACCACTCTGGCAAAAGTTAATCACAAAGTTTTTGCATTGGATCACCGTTCTTTTATCACATCGCACTATTGCGGTTTCCAGCGCTATTGTCAAAGAAATGAATTGGCCGGGGGCTCTTAGAAAAATGAAGATAGTAAATCCTGGACGCACCATTGGACCAATGTATCAGAAGATTGAGGCGCGGGAAAAAATCATGGATTTTTTCCCGCGCCTACTACCCTACCAATCTGACCCTTGGCTCGTCTGTGTGGCCGAGCTTCATCCCATCAAACGCCACCATATTTTAATTGAGGCCATAAGCGAACTGGTAAAAAATTACCCCACCCTCCGTCTGATTCTTATTGGAGACGGAGAGCTGAAGAGTGTTATTGAAAAACAAATAGCAGATGCCGATTTAACAGAAAATATCTTTGTTTTGGGGAACATTACCGAAGCGGCTCGTTTCCTCAAGGCCTTTGATATGTTCGTCCTGGCTTCCAAATCTGAATCGTATGGCTACGTTCTTCACGAAGCGGGATTGGCTGAATTACCAGTAGTGGCGACCAACGTTGGTGGCATTCCAGATATTATTATTAATAATCAGAGTGGACTTTTAGTTCCACCTGATGATATTTCTGCCATCTATGAAGCCATAAAGAAGTTAATAGACAATCCCGATTTAGCTAAATCATTAGCTAATAATCTGTTAGAGAAGATGAGTGCTAGAACCATAGAGAAAATGATCAGAGTAACCGAAGACCT
>PCUO01000041.1 GCA_002771015.1 Candidatus Yonathbacteria bacterium CG17_big_fil_post_rev_8_21_14_2_50_43_9 | reverse complement strand
GACGAGAGCAAGTCCTATGAAAGCGTTCAAGATACGCTCTTTTGCTCCACTTTTTGCGTCAGGTGAAATCCCCGCGGCAACATACTGCGTGCCACCAATAATAGCGACCAAAATGGACAACCCTGCCCCAAGAGCGATTATGAGTTTTATGGCTCCAGAGAGATATAGAGAGAGATTGGTTGTTTCTGAACCAACGTCGCCGGTGTATGTGCCAGGGAGAGGCGCGAGGGGAGTGTAGGATTGCGCAAATGCAAAGCTGGCAAATATAAAAAAGATTACTACCACGCAAGCAAATACCACGGTATTTTTCATAATATTTATCGTAGCATAAAAACTTGTCAATGGTCTTGTTTTTCATCTACATTTACTATTCTTGCTAAGATGTATCTGTTATAATGTATAGTACGAGGAATATATGAATTCTAACATTAAAAAAATATTTTCTGTCGCGCTTGCTCTCGCTGTTGGTAGTGGGATTGTCCTTTTTGCATGGGAAGGCGGGACTATTGTAAAAACAGAAGTTTCAACAGAAACGACTGCAAAAAATGACGAGTGGAAAAACACATTGCATGTTATCCCAGAAGCAAGCACATCAAAACTCCTAGGATCTCAAAAGACATTTAGTGGCGATACAAACAACGCAATCGCTGAGGACGACATCACAACAACCGATCTGTTTGCTCGCAAGCTCCTAGTAAACTATGCTCTCACGCAAAGAAGTATGGCTACGACAACATGGAGCGACGCGGACGCGGACGCACTCGCGCAGTCTCTTATTAAGAATATAGACATGCCACAAATAAAGCAGTACGCTACAAAGGATTTAAATATCTCAAACGACAATAGTGACACCGCATTCGCTTTGTATGGAGAAAAGCTTAACCAGATTCTTCAATCGCTTTCCTCCAAAAAAGGAGGTGGGGTTGTCACAATATTTACAGATGCTCTTTATTCCAATGAACAAAAAAAGTTAGATGACCTTACACCTATCATAGCTAAATACTCTAATGTGAAAAAATCTCTGCTTGCGATTAAAACACCGTCTGGTATAGCGCCAATACATCTTCGCCTTCTTCAGTTTTATACAAACATCGAGGCACATATCATCTCGATGCAAAAATTGTTCACTGATCCAGTACAAGGGCTCTATGGATTCACTCAGTTCAAGAAAGAATATAGTTCCGACTTGCTTGTTGCAATCGGAAAAGACTACCAAAATTATAGCCACCCATCCAACAATGAGTCTATAACTAACATATGAACAATAAAACTTTAAAAATCAAAAAGTTTCTAGTGTTACCATTTATCGTCGCTACATTTTTCATTCCGCTCAGTGAAGCAAAGGCACAGGGTATCAGTGTGCCGTCATGGGACGCGCTTAGCATTATTGAAACGATTACTCAGCAAGCATCGGACATTGCAGGGGAAATGGCGCAACAATTAGCAAGAATAGAAGTAGACACAGCGGTTTATACTGCGGGACAGATGCTACTTGACCAGGTCACTGACGACATCGTCACTTGGGTTAAGGGCGGATTCAATGGCAGTCCTTCTTTTGCAGTTGATCCCACCAAACTTTTCCTAGACCTTGCGGACGCGGTATCTGGCGGAATGGCGAGTCAGATTCGCGGAATTGCTACTTGCGATTTTACGCCCAATTTCAATAATGACCTGGCTAATATGGTGGATTTATCAACAAGAAATGACGCCGGGAATAAGTATGCGTATCAAATCAGATGCCCTTTCCCAGCGGTAAATATAAATGCTTCAGATTTTTACAATGACTTCAACAGAGGCGGATGGAGCGCTTTTGAAATGGCGCTCTCTGACAATGGCAATGCGTTTGGTGTTGCCGTGCTTACCAGCGACGAGCTCGCCAAGCGACAACAAGAGGCGCGAGCCACCCAAGAAATGAGATCAAACTGGTCTAACGGTTTTGCAGACCTTGTAGACACAAACGACTGTCCAACGATGCCATCGGAAGTTTCTTCGGCAATAGAAAATGACGAACTTCCTATAGAGGCAAAAAAGGCCTACCAAAAATCATATTGCAAAACCACGACACCGGGAAAGATTGTTGGGGATCGTCTTGGACAAGCAGTTGGGGTGGATATGGACAGGCTTGGCTTTGTGGATAATATAAACAAGATTATGGGAGCGGTCGTCAAGGAAGCTACAAATCAAGCAGTGTCAGGGATATTTCAAAACTAAATGAGTAAATCTATTTACAAAAAAATAGTATCAATTCTCTTCGGAATTGTTTTTCTGCTGGGTGGGGCAGATGTGGCATCGGCAGATTGGTCATTTACTTACACAAAAGATGGTTCCTCTATTACTGACTCCTCATCTCCAAATGAGGCTGAATGCATTACTAAAAAAAACGTAGCGGTTAGTGTTGGTGGCCAGATAACTGCCTTTTGTGCAGGGACAGATGCGGTTGTAGCAGGTGTAGGGACTGGTGAGACAACACAGACGACTCCACAGCACCCACAAGGATGGGCCTATCAAACTTTTGTTGGTGGCGTTGGCATATGGTCTAGTGGTTATCCAACGGCGGAAGATTGTAGCGCTGCGGTAGTTGCAGCAGGTGCAACCAATAATTGTACTCAATCGATTCAACCGACAGGTACAGGGTTCGGTACTAGCGGAAACGTAGCGGGCACAGACGTGTATAGTGGCCCTACTGAGCTCAAAAATTTTGATTGTGGTATTTCTATCAAAAGTATGGATATGGACATTATGGGGTGTTTCCCTATTGGCGTCTACTATCTCATATATAAACCCGTTTCGGTTGTCTTTATTGGAACAAGTTACCTGTTTGACATAATACTTGACCTAAGCATCAAAAAAGAATTTGTTGATCGCCCGTTTATCAATAGCTCATGGACGGTCGTTAGAGACTTCTCAAATATGATATTTATTTTCATACTCCTCTACACGGGGATAATGACAATGATTGGCGGAAGAGACTGGAAGAGGACTGTTCTTTATGTCATTCTAATCGCATTATTAATAAATTTCAGTCTCTTTTTCACAAAGGTTATAATTGATGCTGGAAACATATTGGCAGTGGGTGTATCTGATGCTATAAAGTCCGGCCACCCTAGTATTTCTGCTGGGCTTGTTGAAAAGTTCAAACCGCAAGCATTTCTAGGAAAGACTGGTGAACTCAAAGATGCGATGGATGCGATTATCATCTTTATAATTGCCGCTATTATCAACGGTTACGCCGCGTACATTTTTTTTAAGGCAGCGCTACTCTTTTTTGGACGCCTTATTGCATTTTGGTTTTTAATGATTATTTCTCCATTTGCGTTTATATCACTAACGTTCCCAAAGGGAAACAAATTCCAAGAGTGGCTTGACATGATTTTAAACCAAGCGTTTGTAGCGCCGGTGTATCTTTTCCTTATTTATCTCATTCTGCAAGTGATAAATGTACAAGGTGGGATTCTTGGAAACACGAATCTGGGTGTTGTTTCTGGTTCATTTTTCTTTGACAAGCTTATTACGCCTATTATTATGGCAACACTTATTTTGTTTGCTATGCAACAAGCTCTTAAGTTTGCAGAAAGTATGGCAGGTGAGTTTGGGAAGATGGGGTCAAAAATGTCTGGGTCAGTTTTGGGTCTTGCTGGCGGAGCTACCATTGCTGGTGTGTCGCTTGCTGGGCGAGGGCTTGCAGGAGGGGGAGCTGCATACGCTCTTAAAAAGGGTTGGGTTTCGTCCGAAAGCAGAGTTGGCGGTGTGGCAAAAACACTCACTCAATCAAGTTTTGATGTGCGAAATCTTGCTGGGGAAAAATCTATTTTAGGCAAAACCATTGGTAAAAACATTTCAAAGGTTGGTGGAGCATTTGGTGTTAATGTGGGGAAGGGTGGTGGTATTGGCGGGGTTGAAATGGCAGAAAAAGAGCGTATCAAAGAAGAGCTTAAAAAGGTGGAGTCTGGTAAGGTAAGTGTTTTTGAAGAAAACACTATCCGCGCACAAGCAGAAGCACAACAAAAAGCTAACCAAGAAAACGTTATTAAAACAGCTGATGAACTAGAGAAGGCAACTGGGGCTCTTGTTGGTATTGAAAAAGAGTTTGAAGAAGCGTCAAAAGCCCACGATGCATCGGGGGTAGACAAGGCAGAAAAAGACGCGGAAGCATTCTATGTAGAAGCCCTTAAGCGTGTAGAAAATGCGAAGGGAACACCAGATGAAGACAAGGCTCAGAGGGCGTTGAATTACAGAAAAGACGAGCTCGACACCGCAAAAACAAACCGCTCCAACTCTCCGACTGCGATTGCTCTGAAAGAAAAAACAGCGATTCTTAAAACGGCAAAGGAGTCAATAAAAACAGCGGAGACAGCAAAGATTGCAGCGGAAAAAGAAGCTAAAAAATCTATAGAAGAAATAGGAAAAGCCGCTGTTGACGCAATAAATAAAGGCCGCGCGGAGATCCATGCAAAGAAGGCTGAGGCTGGGGGACGGCACACAACGGCGGCAAAAATTAGAAGTGGAGAAAAATCTAGCGAAAAAAGCGTTGAGGATATGATTAAAGAGGCAGCTAAAAAAGAGGCAGAAAAAGCATCAAAAAAAGAGTAAGATTGGAATCAAGGCTATAAGATATGAACAACGAAATTCAGCAAATTATTATAGAGCAAATTGGGAAACTCCCTCATGAGATTGTCGTGTTCCTTTCCTCGTCAGAATGGGGCACAGCTGCCGACGAAATAGTCTCCTTGTATAACCTCCCCAAGGAAGAATCCTCTTCTTTTAAGCGTGAGGTTTCTCTTGTTCTTGCTGGGCTAACTCATCCTGATGATTTTAGGAATATTCTCGGTAATGAAGTAATAACGAACAGGGCTGTGCTCGAACCCATTGTTGCAAGTGTGGAGGAGAAAATTTTTTCTCCTATCCGCCCTGCGCTCATAAAATTCTTTGATGGCGAAAGCTCACAAGCGGCTGTGGAAGAAGTCCCACCTGTTTCCGAACTCCAGTCAGCTGTCAGTGGTCAGTTGTCAGTTGTCCCACCTGTTTCCAGGATGCCAGACATTGCCCCTGACAATCTCCCAACCAATGAAGAACCGGAATCATTCCTTCCGCCACTTCTTCCCAAACCCCCCAACTTGGAAACCCGACGTCCAAGTGAGGAAGTAGCTCTACCAGCGCACCCTTTTGAAGAAAAAATGAAAAAAGTGTTTACTGCAGGACAACAGTCATTGGGCGACCTAGCTATTGAGCCATCAACACAGCCATTGTCCGCAACACAAGCGCCAAAATCTCCGCCAATTTACCACGCAGACCCATACCGTGAACCGATTGAGTAGTATTGGTTAGTTGTTAGTTGTATACTATATGTATGCAATTTCACATTCCTCAATACATAGATATAGAGGATAAACTTTTTGGCCCGCTTACGCTCAAGCAAGCTATCTATGTGGCTGGTGGAGGTGGCGCAATATATTTGGTTTGGAGAATTATTCCATACATCGCAATCAAAGCGCCTATCATTTTGGCAATCGCTGTGTTCACATGGGCTCTCGCTTTTTATCCAAAAGAAAAGCTTGGCAAACCCTTTATTGAAATCCTAGAAGCGGGCTTCAACTATATGCTTCGTGACAAGCTCTACACATGGAAAAAAACAACAAAAGAGGCGAAAGCGGGGAAGGAGGAGGAATTTTTGCCATCAATGCCTATGCCAACACCGTCTGTTCCTACCGGAAAACTTTCCAGTACTTCTTTCAACCTAGATGTTCGCGGTAAGGAAGAGCCGGAAGAGAAAGTGCTTGGTGAAAAAGATGATATAATATTGAAATAACTTTTATGGCAGTTAAATCAAAAGCAGCTCAGGATTTTATCCCTATTAAAGAAATTCGCGATGGTGTCGTGATTTTGAAAGATGGGACAATTCGTATGCTTCTTATGGCGTCATCTGTCAACCTTGCACTTAAGTCTGCGGATGAGCAACAAGCAATTTTGATGCAGTTCCAAAGTTTTCTTAATTCGCTTGAATTTTCTACACAAATATTTATTCAATCGCGCCGTCTAGATATTAAGCCATACCTTACACTACTTGATGAACGCCTAAAAGAAGAAATGAATGAGCTCTTGAAAATTCAAATTCACGAATATATGGGTTTTGTGAAAACAATCGCTCAATCCACAAACATCATGAGTAAACTATTTGTTATTGTTGTGCCATATGCTCCTCCAAGGTCGGTTACTGCAAGCACCCCTTCCTCTGGCGGGGTTATTGGAGGAATTTTTGGAAAGAAGAAAGAAGCGAGCACAGCGCCTTCGAAAAGCGCGATAGAAGCATTTGAAGAGGCGCGCACACAGCTTGAGCAACGGGCAGGAATAATCAGCCAAGGCCTCTCTCGCACTGGGGTGCGAGTAGTTCCTCTTGGCACCGAGGAACTCACGGAGCTATACTACAGACTGTTCAATCCGGGCGAGGCAGAGAAAAAAATAGATGTGGGATAGTGAGTAGTGTAGAATATTGAATATGGAATATAGAGAAAACAGAAAATGAGAGGTAACAGAAAACACTGGACTCGGGTTTTACCAAATTCAACATTCGACATTCTGTGCCTGTGCTATAGTTACATTAAATATGTTAAACTTTTTTGGAAACAAACAAACAGCAAGTACGGAGGCCAACAACAATTCTGTCCCCGTGCTTCCTCAGGATCTTTATGTGGATAAAGGGCTCAACCTTGCCGACATAATAGCTCCTTCCGCTGTAAAAGTAGAATCTAAACAGCTTATTTTGGGTGAAAAGTTTGTTCGTTCATTTTTTATTACTTCGTACCCAAGTGTTGTGTCAGACAACTGGCTCTCTCCTTTGATTAACCTTGATAAGGTTTTTGATATCGCAATTTACATTCACCCTGTGGACACAGCGGCGATAATGAAAAAGTTTGAGAAAAAAGTGGCTGAAGTGCAAAGCCAAATTAGCGTCCGCGAGAGCAAGGGTTTTGTGCGCGACCCGATGCTAGAGTCCGCATATCGCGACCTAGAGGAGCTCCGCGACAGACTCCAGCAGGCACAGGAAAAAATGTTTGATGTTGGCCTTTATCTCTCTCTTTACGCCGACAACGAAGAAGAACTTGGACATGCAGAGGCAGAGATAAAATCCATGCTTGAGTCGCGTTTGATTTATGTTCGTCCTGCTCTTTTCCAACAAGAAGAAGCGTTCCAAAGCATTATTCCTGTGAACGAAGACAAAATTGCTGTCACCAAAAAGATTAACTCTGAACCACTTTCTAGTTTCTTCCCATTTGTTTCATTTGACCTCACATCAGACAAGGGGATCCTTTACGGTATCAACCGCCACAATTCTTCGCTCATTCTTTTTGATAGATTTTCATTAGAAAACTACAACTCCATAACTTTTGCAAAGTCAGGTTCTGGTAAATCATTTTTTACAAAGTTGGAAATCTTGCGAAGTTTGATGTTTGATATCGATGTCATCGTCATTGACCCCGAGCGTGAATATGAATCAATGGCTGACGCAGTGGGTGGTCGCTATTTTAATATCTCTCTCAACTCCGAGCACCATATCAACCCGTTTGACTTACCAACCCCTCGCGAGGATGAATCTCCTGCTGACGTTCTTCGCGCAAACATAATCTCGCTCGTTGGGCTTTTCCGAATTATGCTCTCGGGTCTTACCCCAGAAGAAGACGCTATTGTGGACCGCGCTATTGCAGAAACATATGCTCTCAAAGATATCACACCAGATTCTGACTTCTCTGCGATAGAGCCACCTCTTCTTTCTGATTTTGAAATGGTGCTCTCTGGTATGGAAGGAGCGGAAAATATTCTCACCAAGCTTACCAAATACACACGTGGTTCGTGGGCAGGATTCATTAATCAACCGTCAAACGTAGACATAAACCGCAAGTTCATCGTGTTTTCTGTCCGCGATATGGAAGACGATTTAAAACCAGTTGCAATGTATCTTGTCACTCACTTTATATGGAACGCAATTCGCAGAACTTTGAGAAAGCGTCTTCTTGTGGTGGACGAGGCATGGTGGATGATGAAGTCCGACGACACCGCTGCGTTCCTTTATGCTCTCGCAAAACGAGGCCGCAAATATTATTTGGGTATTGCAACCATCACCCAAGACGTAAACGACTTTTTGAAGTCTCCATACGGCTTGCCTATTATGACGAACTCGTCTATCCAAGTCCTCTTGAAACAATCACCAACATCTATTGATTCTGTACAAAAAGCATTCAATCTAACTGACGAAGAAAAGTTTTTGCTTCTAGAGTCTGGGGTTGGGGAGGGTATCTTTTTCGCGGGAATGAAGCACGTGGCTATTCGCTCTATTGCTTCCTATACAGAGGAGCAGATTATCACATCAGACCCCGGACAGATTCTTGCTATTAAAAAGGCAAAGCGCGAACTCGCAGAGGCGGAAGCAGAGGACAAAGCATAATTTAGTTTTGCTGAAACCTGTGGCACTCGCCATTACTTTACGTTATAATATAATTATGTATTTGATGCGCATTATCGCACTAAGCACTCTTTTAAGTGGAATAATTTCTACTCCAATATTTGCATTTGCTCAAACCTCTACCACTACGGCGGAACAGCCGGATAGCGCGGATGTATTAAGAGAAAATGCGCGTCTCGAAAATCAAAGACTCATTGATAATTTCTTGAACGAAAATATGATGCTTATACCAACAGAAAAAGCCATTCGTTCAAGCTCAATACACGATTATTTGGAGATAAATACAAGCCCCAAAAGCCCTAGCCCGAACGAAATAGTGAAGGTTTCTGTCGAGAGCTACCTTACTGATCTAAACAAAGCGACAATAAGATGGTCGCTCAACGGCAAAGTTATTGCTAGCGGGATTGGCAAAAAGTCGTTTACTTTCAAAAATGGCCCTTCTGGCAAGACAACACGTATTTCTATATCTATCGTTACTAATAGTGGAGAAAATATCACAAAAGAACTCTCGTGGAACCCTATAGGACTTACTATTATTTGGGAGGCAGATACCTACACACCGCCTTTCTATCGTGGGAAGGCTTTATTGACCCCCCAAGCAATCGTAAAGATCGTCGCCCTTCCTGACGATACAGGCACACGAAGCGCTCTAGATGCTGGCAACCTTGTGTATGTGTGGGAAAAAGACGGCACAAATATTTCAGAGTCCTCTGGATATGGAAAGAACTCTTTTTCGTTCGTTGGTCCAAAACCGTACGGAGACGCAAAGATAAAAGTTCGGGCATCATCTGTTAATGATGCTGTAAAATCTGAGACTCGTGTAGATCTTACTCTTTCTCAGCCATTTATTCTTTTTTACGAAAAACACCCTCTACTTGGTGTATGGTATAACCGCCCATTCGGTGGAAATGCAACTTTAGACAAAAAAGAAATTTCTTTAAGAGCGGAACCATATTTCTTTTCAAACGAAACGGGTGAACTGCAAACACTCAAATATATTTGGTCGGTAAACGGGAGCTCTGTGCAAAACTATGGTCGCACCATAACTCTTCGTAATGATACTGGCGCAAAGGGAGCGTCAGCTGTGTCTCTTGCAATGAACGGAACCAAACAAACATTTCAATCTGCAAAGAGATCAATTTTGCTTAATTTCATTGATGCGGGAAGCTCTTCACGCCCTATATTTTA